>NZ_JBQIAV010000003.1:0-333037 GCF_054957775.1 Rhodoglobus galactosidasius
CCATCGTGTGGTGTCCTTCGTGTGAGTAGCTTTAGTCGGTTCTCACTGACCATCACACGGTGGCTCCTCACGTCGCCGTAGCGACGCTCAGCAGCCGGAAATTACACCACTCCCAGGGACGTGACCCAATTGAACAGCAGTCGGGCCTGTTTGCAGCGATTTGCTCACGGTTTGCCCACGCCTCGCGAAGAAGCGCCAGATAGTTCGGCGCCCGGAGGCAACTCTCTGTATCGCATCCGCTCTAGCGCGTCACGAGTTGATCGACGCGAGACGTTCGCGATCGGTCGGTCCCTCATCGACATTGGTGATCGTGATCAGACCATTGGTCTTTACTCGCCGGAGAGGTCAGTCGTTGATGCCTTCCGGTTGCGCACCGCCGAGGGGCATTCCGCGGCCCGGCGACGCTCTTTTCCTAAGTTTCTTCTGTGCCCAAAAAATTGATACCAATCCACTTCGCGCAGGGCGCCGAATCATCTACATGTCACACACCAGAACACTTCGGACACCGAAAGCCACCCTCGCGGGTGCGCTCCTCCTGCCGGCACTTCTCATCGCGCTCTCAGGATGCGCAGGTTCTCAACCATCCCCAACGATGCCGTCCGCGAGCAGCGGCACGGATCAGTCTGCGGAAGCGGACGAAAACGTTGTTAAGACCATCAGCCTGAAGTTCATGCCGAACGACCTCACCGTCAAGGTAGGCACCACAGTCACGTGGCAAAACGGCGAGACGATCGGTCACACCGTGACATCCGGAGCCTGGGGCGACGTGAACGAGTCAACCGGTCTTCGCGGCACGCAGACGCCCGATGGCCTCTTCGACCACGACCTGGCTCCGAAGGGCCAGGAGGGCGACACCTTCTCGTACACCTTCGACGAACCCGGCGAGTACTTCTACTACTGCCAACCGCACTTGACCATGAACGCAAGCATCACGGTCGAACCGTAAGAACCCGCACGAACAACACACCATCAACAAGGAGAAGAAACAATGCGTAAAATCACAGCAATCACCGGTCTGGGCCTCGCCGCGGCACTCGCACTCTCGGGTTGCTCAGCGGCAACAGATTCGCCGGCCGCTACCGACGACACGACCTCTTCGACGGTCGTCGACACAGTAAACAGCGACGGCTCCACGTTGCGTGCAACGCTAACCGCCCTGCTCGCCGACCACGTCTACCTCGCCGGTGCAGCCATCGACCAGGCGCTCGCCGATGGTGGTGACCTCACGACGGCAGACGTCGCCGCGGCAGTTGAAACTCTCGACAGTAACTCGGTTGAGATCGCAGCCCTCGTGGGCTCGGCCTACCCGGACGCCGAGCAGCCGTTCCTCGATTCATGGCGCTCGCACATCCCATTCTTCGTGAACTATGCGGTAGCGAAGGCAACCGATGACCAGGCTGGCATCGACCAGGCAATGTCGGATCTGGGTGGCTATGCGGTGTCGTTCGGCCAGCTGATCAATTCAGTTGTTCCTGAGCTGCCCGCTGAAGCAGTGCAGGCCGAGCTCGAGACGCACGCCTCGTCGCTGGTCGCAGCGATTGATGCGAACATCGCCGGTGACCCTGCCTACTTCGAACTGTTGAAGGAAGCTGCTGGACACATGCCGATGACGGCACAGGCACTCGCTGGCGGAATCGCAGCCAACAAGGGCATCCAGTAAAACCGATTCGCGAATGAGCCGGTGGGGAGCGAACGAATCGCTCCCCACCGGCTTCAGCGTTTCCGGGAAGTTGTTGAGAGAAAGGGCAAGGACATGAAAATCTTCGTTATAGCGGCACGGATTTGGATCGCACTCGCGCTGGTGGTAAACGCCTACGTGCACTTTCTCCTCGCGACTCCATTCGATGCCATCGTCGGCTCACTCGTCAGTCAGGGCGCACTGTTCCGCATCCAGGGCGTTGTGAACATCCTCGCAGCCGTCCTGATCCTGGCGGTATATCGCTGGTGGACCGGGCTGGTTGCGGCAGCGATCGCGGCGGGCGGGCTCGCACTGCTGGTGGCTTCGGTTTATGTGCCATTGGATCTGAGCGCACTCGGGTTTCCAGTGATCTACGAACCTGCGTGGTATCCAGACAAGGTGGTAGCAGTCATCGCACAGGGCTTCGCGTTAATTGGCGGGCTGGTGGTGGCGGTGTTGACTCGTCCTCGTGCAGCACGGAAGCACAACTGACATTCCTAGGCTCGTGTGCGGCGTCGCTATTTCTCGGAGGTGTCGCTGAGTTCGTCTGGATCGGTTGAGAAGTTCAGATCTGTGGATGGCTAGGTTGATTAAGGTCCGGCCCTGCGATGGCGGGGATCCCGGCGCTGTCTGTGAAGAGTTTTCTGGGAACGTCGAGGGCGTCCTAGTTTTGTTTGCGTGCAGTGGACAGGGACGAGCGTACGGTCAGGAACGCCTCCGCGCCGGCAGCACCATCTTGCCGTCGACCTTGCTGATCTGCACGGTTTTGTGGATCTCCACGATCAGGTCGGCCAATTTCACCGGCCATTCTTGTCTGGTGGCCTCAGCCATCCCGGCCAGCTCACGCAGATCCACCGCAGTTCACCTTCGACGCGTCCTCCGGTCTCGTCGAAGGAGTCTGCTGCACGTCTAGGCGACAGTTGTCACCTATCAGCGCACCAGACCCGCATTTGTGCTGACCGGCCCAGAACGGTGGGTTCGCGCGGATTCTGAATGTTACGGACCTTCGCACTGGATGGGTGTTCACCGCCGCGCCAGCTGACCCCGATTGCGCTCGATCTCCATCGGAAACACAACGACCCCTCTCGCGGGGGAGAGGGGTCGTTGCCGAGAGGGTGCCGTGTTACTTCTTGGCCTTCTCGTTCGTCTGGATGCTGGCGATGCATTGACCCTGGTTCTTGAAATCGAAGTCGGCGAAGCCGCCCTTCTTGCACTGGTCTTTGGTGGTGAGTACCAGTGTCACCGGGGAAATGGTCAGGTCATAGTTCACGCCGATTTCCGGACCAGTGGTGGTCCACGCCGAGTACCAACCGGGATGTGCGCCGTTACCGAGTTCTGTGGTTACGCCGTGGGGGCTGATGCTGCCATAGGAGTCGCTCACGGTTGAGCCGTTGACCGTCAGAGTCATGCAACCGTCTGCCGTCGCGATGTCTGCCGCGTCACTGGCACAGGTGGCCGGGTCGACGCTTCCGTCGACGACGAACTCCACAGTGACGACGCCACCGGGCAGGTCACTGACAGGAATTCGCTTAAACTCCTGGACCCACTCTCCACCGCCGGCATCCCCATCGGTCACACCAACGACGTAGTAGCCCCCGGAATCGGTGCGATAGGTGACGTAGATGCCGACTTCCTGCTTGTGGCCGGTCTGGCCGCTCGCCAGGGCATCCGCATCGTGCAGTCCGATGACCGCAGTCTGGCCGTTCTCACTCATCTGGGACAGGTCTAGGGTTCCCGCCATGGTCACCGGAGTCAGCTCCGGAGACGGAGTCAGGATGGCCGGACCGCGCTGGTAATTTCCGTCGTATCCGGCCGGAGCCGGATCGCCGACATACCGCAGACGGAGACTGGAACCGTCTGCGGTTACTCTCTCACCTACGGATCCGGTGATGGTTGCAGAGGGCTCGGCCGCATAGGCCGGCGCCAGGGTAGTTAGGGCAAGCGCCGCAGCAAGTGCCGCGGCAGCAATGGGCTTCTTCATGTTTCTCCGATGTTTCAGGTACGAATCGGCAAACGGGCCTCACATCTGGTGAGGCTCCCACTCGAGAGCCTAGGGGTGCGATGCCAAGCAAGGGAAGAGCCCGCGAAGGGTTCGTGGTGCCTCAGGTGAGAATGCACGCCTGCGCGGAGTCCCCGATGACTCCGCGGAAAACTGGACTGACCGATCCTGAATAGCCCGGCCTTAGGGACAAACGGCCCTAGTCGCGCCCGCGCCGCCCGCACTAACGTGGTGGCATGACAATAGGCGAGCCGGCGACACCGTGGTACGCGCTCGCCACCGCCGAGGCGTTTGTTCAGCTCGACGCGAGCCAGCAGGGGCTGACCACCGCCGAGGCCGACGAGCGGCGCGCCAGGGTCGGGCCGAATCGGCTGGAAGTGCGCAAGCCGACGCCCGCGTGGGCGGTGGCAGTGCGACAATTTCGGTCGCCGCTTATCGCGATTCTGTTGGTCGCGGCGACGATCACTCTGTTGCTGCAGGACTGGGTTGATGCGACCGCGATCCTCATCGTGCTCGTGCTGAACGCGTCGATTGGATTTTGGGAAGAGACGCACGCCGAGCGCGAGATGCGCGCCCTCGCCTCGCTTACCGTGCCGGCTACGCGCGCTGTGCGGGACGGCCACGTCATCCGACTGCCTGCGGTCGACCTCGTGCCCGGCGATATCGTCGCGCTCGAGAGCGGCGAGCAGGTAGCCGCCGACTTGCGCGTCGTCGACGCTCACGCCCTTCAGGTTGACGAGTCGATGCTGACCGGCGAGTCGGAGCAGGTGCACAAGACCCCCGCCCCTGTCTCTGAGCATGCGGCAATGGGCGACCGTCTCGGGATGCTTTACAGCGGCACGTTCGTCACCTCCGGACGTGGCCGCGGGGTGGTGGTCGCGACGGGCCGCGACACCGAGTTGGGGCGTATCAACGAGCTCATACAGACCAGCCCGGAGCGCACGCCCCTGCAGCAGAGCATCAGCAGCCTCGAGCGCCGCATTGGACTGTTCGTTGCCGTCGTTGCCGTAGCTGTGGTCATCACCGGTCTGCTGCTCGGCGAGGATCTCGAAACGGTGTTCCTGTCGGCGATCGCCATGGCTGTTGCGACGATTCCCGAAGCCTTGCCGGTAGTGATGACGGTCGCGCTAGCGATCGGGGTGCGCCGAATGGCAGCTCAGGGCGCGATCGTGCGCACGCTGCCCGCCGCGGAGACGTTGGGCTCGACGACCGTGATCGCGAGCGACAAAACCGGAACGCTCACCAAAAACCGGCTCACTGTCGAGCGCGTGTGGGTACCCGGCGGCGATGCACTTGAGGTGTCGGGCATACCCCACCGTCCGAGCGGCGTGCTGAGCGACGTCGTCATGGCTGGCGCCCTCGTCAACGAGGCGCACCCTCACGGTGATGACGAGCGTGGCTTCACCGGCGATGCCGTCGACGTGGCGCTAGCCGTGCTGGCGCGCTCGCTCGGGGTAACGAGCGATGACGACGACGTACCCGACCAAGTGGCCCGCTTACCGTACGAGCCGCAGAACCGCTACGCACAGTCACTACGCCGTAGCGGTCATGGCGGCGACGATGCCGCACTCATGCTCTATGTGAAGGGCGCGCCCGAACTCGTGCTTTCGATGTGCAGCTCAGAGGCCGGGGGCACCACCCTCGACAATGCCGCACGTCAGCGAGTGTACGATGCACACGACCAGCTGGCCCGCGACGGCTACCGTGTGCTGGCGATCGCCCGCCGCAAGGTAGCCGACGACGAGTTTTCGGGGCCGGAGCTGCCGCACCCCGCCGGCCTGCAGTTTCTCGGGCTCGTCGCGCTCACCGACCCGCCGCGCGCGGAAGCCCGCGAGTCGATCGCACTCTGCGTCGGGGCAGGGATACGCGTCATTATGGTGACCGGCGACCACCCGTTGACCGCCACCACAATCGCACGCCGGCTCGGCATCGCGGACTACGACAACGTGATCACGGGCGACGAACTTGACGACCTCGACGACGCAGCGCTAGCCGAACGCGTCGCCCAGACCGGCGTGGTGGCGCGTGTCTCGCCCTCGGACAAGCTGCGCGTCGTACAAGCCCTGCAGGCCAACGGCGACACGGTCGCGGTGACGGGCGACGGTGTGAACGACGCGCCCGCACTCAAGGCGGCCTCGATCGGCGTTGCGATGGGCAAGTCGGGCACCGACGTGGCGCGCGAAGCCGCAGATGTCGTGCTCACCGATGACCGCTTCGCCACCGTCGTCGACGCGGTGCGGCAGGGGCGCATTGTGTTCTCGGCGATCCGCAAAGCTACCTTCTTCTTGCTGTCGACCGGATTCGGTATCATGCTCGCCGTCGCCATCAGCTTCTTCTTTGAGCAGCCGCTGCTCTTGATCCCCGTGCAGGTGTTGTGGATCAACGTTGTCACGAGCGGCCTGCAAGACGTTGCGCTCGCATTCGAGGCCGCCGAAGGGGACGAGCTTCGGCGGCCTCCGCGGGCTGCGTGCGAGGGCATCCTGTCGCGCGAACTGTGGGTGCGCACCGTGATTTCGGCGAGTTGGATGGCGACCGTGCTGCTCATCACCTTCCAACTGGCGCTCGCCGCAGGCTACGAACTCGAGCGCGTGCGCACCATCACGATGACGGTGTTTGTGCTCATGAGCTTCTTCCAGGCGGGCAGCGCGCGCACCGAGCGCCGCTCGCTCTTCACCGTCAGCCCATTCAGCAACCCGTTTCTCATCGCGACCGCCCTCGGCTCGCTCGGACTGCAGTGGCTCGCCATGACCTGGTCGGTCAGCGCGGGCGTGCTGGGGCTTGTGCCGCTTACGCTCGGCGAGTGGGTGGGGTGTGCACTCGCCGCATCGACCCTGCTGGGGCTCATCGAAGTCGAAAAGTTTGTGCGGCGCGTGATGGCACGGCGCGCGCGTGCGGTCTAGGCGGGCTGGGGACGTCCCCGCTCGAGAGCCTGGGGGCCGACGCCGAGCACTAGAGCTTCAGCTTCGCCTTACGCTTCTGCTCGGCTGCGCGCTCGATTCGCTCGATGCGCAGCACATCCACTAGTAACAGTGCGATTGGCACGACTGATGCGACGCCCCACCATTCTTCGGTGCCGCCGGTGGTGACATAGATCACGTTGAATACCACAGCCCAGACGAGACCGCCAATGAGCCACACCAGACGCCACCACGGTGTCGTTAGCTGGCGGATGCGAGTCTTTACCGCCGAAGGCTTCTCTGGCGGTGTTGCTGGCCCGGTCGCATTCGCGGGCGTGGTTTCGTCCATGTGCCAACTCTACGGGCATCTGGCAGTCGATTAACCGAACACATCCGGGTGCGCGAAACGTGTATGTAACACCTACAGCACACGTTTAACGTGCCCGAAACATAACTGTGGGCCTGACGAAACGATAAGACGGAATGCTTTGTCGTGCGGGACGGTGGGAGTGGAATAACCCGACACTCACTGAAAATCCGCCAAGGCATTACGTGTGCACCAGGCGCACAAAGCGAAAGAGGTTGAGATGGACACAGTGGTATGGGTACTCATTAGCACCGCGATGGTGCTGCTTATGACCCCCGGTTTGGCATTCTTTTACGGTGGACTCGTTAAAGAGAAGTCGGTAGTCAGCATGATGATGATGAGCTTCGGAGCTCTCGGCCTTGTTGCCGTTCTCTGGATCCTCATCGGTGCGAACATGAGCTCGATCGATGGCTCAATCTGGTCATTCTCGGGCAACCCGTTCAGCAACTTCGGTCAAGAAGGCGTCGCAGGCGCTGACCTCCTGAACGTTGCATTCGGTGGAACGTTCGCCATCATCACCACCGCACTGATCTCGGGTGCAATAGCCGACCGCGCACGCTTTGGGCCATGGATGATCTTCGCCGGTGTCTGGGCAACGCTCGTCTACTTCCCCGTCGCAGCGTGGGTGTGGGGCGGCGGCTGGATACAGAACCTCGGAGACACTCTCGGTGGCCTGCCGGCGGTAATCGACTTCGCTGGTGGAACCGCGGTACACATCAACGCTGGTGCTGCAGCCCTTGGTCTCGCCCTGGTTCTTGGCAAGCGTGTTGGCTTCAACAAGGACATTGCGCAGCCTCACAACGTTCCCCTGGTTCTCATCGGTGCAGCACTGCTCTGGTTCGGCTGGTTCGGGTTCAATGCTGGTGCCGCAGGGTCGCCTGACGAAGCTGGATTGATCGTCTTTAACACGCTCGCTGCACCGGCCGCAGGAATTCTCGGCTGGATCGTTGTAGAGAAGCTGCGCACCGGTAAGGCCACCGCAGTGGGCGCCGTATCCGGTGTTGTTGCTGGCCTTGTTGCCATCACCCCGGCAGCGGCAAACCTTACTCCGGGCTGGACATTGGTTCTCGGTCTCATCGCTGGTGCGCTGTGTGCTCTCGCTATCGAACTCAAGTTCAACTTGGGCTTCGATGATTCGCTCGACGTTGTGGGACTCCACCTCGTTGCCGGCGTCACCGGAACGATCTACCTCGGTTTCTTCGCAACCGACACCGGACTCTTCGTTGGTGGAGATGCGGGCCAGCTAGTTGTTCAGACCATCAGCGTCCTCGCTGTAGCAATCTTCTCCTTCGGCGCTTCTTGGTTGATTGGAACCGCCATTCAGAAGACCATAGGATTCCGCGTTACTTCTGAAGAAGAAATCGCCGGCATCGACCTCGCCGTTCACGGCGAGTCGGGTTACGCAATGCAGGCACGGGGTTCCGTGCCGGCTGAGTAAAGCCCACAACCTCGGGAGGGGCACGACTGTTATCGCGGTCGTGTCCCTCTTTTGGCGTTAACGAACGCCAAGACGGTTGGATGTTGTGGCGCTAGGCGCCCGAGCTAGAGCTAGAGCGCTACCGCTACCGCTACCGCTACCGCTACCGCTACCGCTACCGCTACCGCTACCGCTACGGCTGCAGCCGCATCCGCTCCCAGTCGCCTGATGCAGCACGCGTGAAGCGCACGCGGTCGTGCAGGCGAGAGCTGCGACCCTGCCAGAACTCAATCGAGTGCGGTTCGACTACGAAGCCACCCCAGTCATCCGGCCGCGGCACATCGCGGCCTTCGAACTCTCGCGCTAGCTCTTCAACGCGCTGTTCGAGCAGGGCTCGGGATGCGATGGGTTGCGATTGTTCGCTGGCGTGCGCCGCGATCTGACTGCCTCGCGGTCGCGTTGCGAAGTACTGGTCAGAAAGGGCTGCGGCAACGGGCCGAGCCGTTCCCTGCACGAGTACTTGCCGGTGAATCGCATACCAGGGGAATACCAGCGCAGCCGCAGGGTTCGCGATGAGTGCGCGGCCTTTGATGGAGCTGTAATTGGTGAAGAACTCGAAGCCGGCATCGTCTATGGCGCGTAACAGTACGGTGCGGCTGCTGGGGGAGCCGTCGGCATCCACTGTTGAGAGCACCATTGCGTTGGGTTCGTAGACGTGCGAATCATTGGCGTTCGATAACCACAGTCGAAACTGTTCACGGGGATCGTCAAGCACGTCAGCGTCGTTGAGCGGCATTTGGCCGTAGTCAGTGTGTTGGCTCAGCGGGTCTGACACGATGAATCCCCTCGAAAGTGTGGAGTAGCTCGTTAGCTAGTCTGCATCCTCGATGAGTGCTCTGTTCTTATCGGGGATGCCATCTTCGTTCATGTCGCGCCTGCGGGCAAGGCGAGAATCCCAGCGGAGACTTATTGCTGCGAGAACCGCTGCGAGTGCTGTGCCGATGAGGATCGCGAGCTTGGCACCCGTCGTGTGCTCGTTGTCGGGGAATGAGAGCTCGGAGATCAGCAACGAGACCGTGAATCCGATACCCGTGAGGAAACCAATGGGGAGAAGGTCGCGTAAACCGATCGAGTCAGCGAGCCGGAACTTTGTCACCTTGGTGATGAGTGCGGTTGTGCCGAGCACTCCGATGATCTTTCCGACGACCAAACCAATGACGATGGCTGGCACAACGGGCTGCACCAGAACAGAGCTGACGCTTTCCTCGCCACCCAGTGAGACGCCTGCCGCGAAGAATGCGAATACGGGCAGCGCGATACCGGATGAGGTAGGGCGAACCGCATCGTCGAAAACGTGAGTGCGGGTGTCTTTCTCTCCGTGAACGAGCTTGGCGGGAACAGTGAATCCGAGCATCACGCCGGCGATCGTCGCATGAACGCCCGAATCGTGCATGAAGGCCCATGCAACAAGCGCGAGCGGAATCAGCAACCACCAGCGCGGTTTACGGGAGCGCACCACAAGACCGAACAACACGATCGAGATGAGCGAGAACAGCAGCGAAAGCAGATCAATGCTGTCGGTGTAGAACAGCGCGATGATCACAATCGCGAGGAGGTCGTCAACGACAGCCATGGTCAGCAGGAAGGTGCGCAGCGCTCGCGGAAGGCCGCGACCGAAGATTGCGAGAACCGCTAGGGCGAACGCAATGTCCGTTGCGGTGGGAATTGCCCAACCGCCGAGAGCGGAAGAGTCACCCATCGTGAGAACCACGAGCGTGAAGAGCAACGCGGGAAAGAGCATCCCGCCAATCGCTGCAAAAACGGGAACGGCGGCTTCGCGCGGTTTGCGCAGGCTGCCGGCAACAAGTTCTTGCTTGAGCTCAACACCCACAACGAAGAAGAAGATCGCCAAGAGGCCGTCAGCAGCCCACGTGGCTAACGAGAGGTCGAGGTGCAAAGCCGCGGGGCCAACGACGGTCTCGGCGAGGGCTGCGTAGCCTTCGCGCCACGGAGAGTTTGCCCAGATAAGGGCAATCGCGGCAGCAGCCATGAGAAGGATGCCGCTGGTGGTCTCCATGGTGACCCACCGGCGTACTCGCTTGCGGGGGCTCAGCTTCTTAGTGGATGTGGTCACAAATTTCCAGACGTTGAGGTTCGTCAGCGGGGTCGCCGACGCAATCGCCGACCAGACTTCCCGGCACTCCGCGAACAATTCTACCGGGTGTGAGGCTGGGCAATGGTCGTCACAATGACCCGTGCTCGTTAGCTGAGGCCGACGAGGGCGCGGAGGGCGCTGAGTCCTTGCGGAGTTCCGGGCCAGTGGCGGTCCAGAGCGGCAGCACCAGCATGTCTAGTTGCGAAGCGAAGAACGAGCGCAACGACGATTGCGTCGTCCACGTACCCAATAACGGGGATGAAATCGGGCACCAGATCGATAGGTAGTAGCAAGTACACCAGCAGCACCACTAGCCAGATTCGAATGCCTCGAGGAACTTCGGGGTCGCCCACAAGTCGGCGGGTAAGACGCACGACGTCGGGGCCAAGGCGCAGGGCGTCGAGAAGTCTGAACTTCTCGGACTGACCACGCGATATCCAAGCGAGAACGCCAATCAGTGCGAGCCAGAGCAGAAGCAGTCCTCCTGCCACGCTGACGAGCACCTGCCACCATTCCATGCGCTCTACGGTACCCGGGCGGGGTGCGACGAATAGCGAAGTCACACGTCTGCTCCGCCTGACCGCGCGCTCCACTGCGCATGAGAGTTGCCTCACAATCGGCGCTCACGGTTGATGCGAGCCGCAGAGTAGGGGATTGTGGGTTGTTCAATTCGCTGAACTTGGAAGGACGAACATATGCTCACGCTCACCGAAACAGCCACCACGGTCGTCAAGACGATTGTTGAACAAGACCCCAACACAGAAGCTTCGGGACTCCGCATCAACGGAGAACCCGGTGCCCCCAACTTGAGCGTTGCAGTAGTTGCAGAAGCTGCGGCCGGAGATTCCGTAATTGAGGCCGACGGCGCACGCGTATTTCTCGAAGAGAACGCAGCCATTGCCCTCAGTGACAAAACTCTCGACGCAGAGGTCGGCGAGAACGGCGCGGTTAACTTCGCCGTACTCGACAAGGCCTAGTTAGATAACTAGTACCTGGCGAGAGCGTCAGCATCTCGAGCATGAGTCACCGACCGGCGGATGGCATCCAACGCCTCCACGGCGTCTGTCTCAGCTTCAGCGATCATGAGTTGGCGCTCCGCCTCCGCTAGTCGAGTGCGCGCACTCGCGCTTGCACCACCCCGCCCGATCAGTTCTCGTACAACACTGATCTGACTTCGGGCCGCGATCAATGTTCCGCGGTAGGCCGCGCGGGCATGCTCGAGCCTCTGCTGCTGGTTGCGCGCCGTCGCAAGTGCGGCATCCAAATCGGCGGCGGCATCGCCGAGAACTACCAGTTGTCGAAACGGATCGCTCTGGCTGCCCGGAACCACAGCGGTCGCCGTGAGAGCTGTCTCCACGGCAGCAATCGCCGCCACGATTGTGGCTCCCGAGTTCGGATCGGGCGCACGCTTCAGTGCCACACGGGCTTCGCGTAGGTCGCCGGCGCTCGTGTCCCGCATCCGCTCTACAGCGACCTCGGCATCTGCCAGCTCCATCAACGAGAGTTCGGATGCCGCCAGGTGTTGGTCTGCCAGATGCAGATCAGAAGCTGCGACATGCAATCTGTCTGCGACGGCGTTGACGCCGGTCGGGCTGATCTCGGGGGAGACGGCATCCAACTCCTGCTCGGCATGCTCAAGAAATGCTTCGGCTTGCACGTGCTGCCGTGTCGCCACAGCGAGCACGACCTCGGCGTAGTGTTCCGCCGCCTCGGCGCGACGTTGCCGCTGATTCGATAGCCGACCCCGCAGCGCACTCAGCCGGGCCAGCAATGCGCGGGCGGTCTGTGCGGCATCCACTTCGGTGCGCCGCCGTTCAGCAAACGAACTTTCGAACCGGTCGAGACTCGCCAACGCTTTGTCGCACAGCGCAATCATCTGCAGGGTATTGCGGCGACGTAACTGGTCGGCATCGCTCGCGGCGGTGTCGCGCTGCTGGCCTAAACGAAACGCTTCCGTCAGTTTCAGCCGTGCTTCGGCGAGAGCACTGTCAAAATCTCGGGCGCTCTCGACCCCAAACTGGGCGATCGCAAAACCGACCTCGTTTTCGGCGCTACGCACCCGGTCATCCAAACTCACGAGCAACGCGGCAGCCTGGGCGTCGAGAGCTGCCTGCGAGGTTGTGCCACGACGGCCGCGATCACCCCCGCGACGGAACAGAACAATGAAGGCCCCAACTCCTAGCGCCAGCACAAGCACGAGCAACGCAACGACCGCGATCGTGGTGCCGCGAGCAAGTTCGGCGGCATCGGTGGCGGCCGATAGGGGGAGGGCGAGGGGCACCATGACTCGTATTCTACGGCGGTGTGCCGCGAGAACTGGGGCACGGCCGGTGAATGAGTCTGACGAAACTCGTGCTTGTTGCACCATTTATTGCCGTTAGACGCTTAAGGTGGCGGTGTGTGGCGTGTAGATAAAGTTTCAGATGATTTCTCGGTCGACCCAGATTCGGTTGACGAGAACGTCGACGACGCCGAAATCCAGCACTCACATCCCCACATTCAGGTAACAGCGCCTCATACGCTGAGTTTTGGTGAGCCGAACATCATGGCCGGAAACGTTGCAGAACCCGTGTGGACGCAGTGGCGTTCGCAATTGTCAGAGCTTGGCGGTCAGTCTCCGCTCCTGCACTTCGTAGATTCGCCTCGCACTCGTGTTGAGCTGTCTACGACTCATCCGGGGGGTTTAGCCCAGTTCATCACCGGCAAGCGCACACTGCTGTCGAGTTTGATTCGTGACGATGTTGCTTTGCGCTCGGCCAAGGTCGCAGCCGGTGCTGTTGCCGCGAAGGGCCTTGAGCTCTCGACGGCCCGCGGAATCGACTCCGTTCACTTGGGCATCGGCATTGCGCGCTGGAACCACGACGACGTTGAGTACTGCGCCCCAGTGCTCTTGCGCCCCCTCGCCATCCGTCGGCACGGTCGTGACTTTGAACTGAAGCTGCGCGGCGGCACCTACCTCAACCCAGAGTTTGCTCGCGCACTCGATGAGCAGTTCCACTTGCGCCTCGATGCCGAATCGTTTGTCGCACTCACGGATGCCGATGGCACGTTCAAGCCGAACCCGGTGATCGATCGTCTGCGCGGTCTCACCTCGCACCTCACGAACTTCGCTGTCAGCCCACGACTTGTGGTGTCATCCTTTGCGGATGTCGCGCCCGGTCTGGCCGACGATGCCGCCGAGCTGCAGCATCCGATCCTCGACGCCTTGGCTGGCAACACCGCAGCGGCGTGGACCATCAAGGAGGGTTACTCTCCCGTACCAGCGCTGTCGGCAGATGAACGCTCGCCGCAGACTGACAACCTGCTGCTCGACGCCGATGCTGAGCAAGAAAATGTGATCGCGCAGATCGAAGCAGGTAACTCGCTGGTTGTGCGCACGCTGCCAGGCACCGGCGGAACGCAAACGATCGTCAACGCTGTTGGTGCACTCGTCGCGCAGAACAAGCGTGTGCTCGTGGTGACCCCGCGCCGTGCTTCGCTGCACTCGATCGCTGACCGCTTTGGCGACATCGGTCTGCCGGGGCTTGCTGTGGCACCGCGCACCCTGCGTCGCGACATCATCCGGTCCATTTCTCGCAGTGAAAAAGCGTCACGACCACAAATTGAAGATGTGGATGAGGCCCTGCTGCGCCTGCGCAAGATCATGCTCGATTACCGCGGGTCGATGTCTGTCGCCGACGATGTGCTCGGTGTCTCGGTTCTCGATTGTGTTTCTGAGCTCAGCCGGCTTGCACTGCTGCCCAGCCCACCATCGACTACCGCGCGATTGTCGCGCGAAGCCGTTGAGAAGCTTGCCAAGGATCGCACCTCCGCGACCGGAGTGATTATTGCCGCAGCCAAGCTCGGCGAGTTCAAGTACGGACCGGGGGATTCGCCCTGGTACGGAGCGCAGTTCGCCAACGGTGACGAAGCGCTCAAGGCACACGAGATTGCCAAGCGCACCGACGCTCAGCTGTCAGAGCTATTGGGCGTCGCCAACCGTCTGGTATCAAACACCCGTATGCGACCGTTCCAAAGCATCGAAGAATTGGGCGTTTACCTGCGCCTTCTCGTGGATCTGCGGGAAACGCTCGACCGATTCGTGCCAACAGTTTTCGACCGCGCGATCACCGAACTGATCGCTGCCACAGCACCGCGTCGCGACTTTCCCGACATGACGAGCGCGAACCGTCGTCGCCTCAAGAAGCTGGCCCTCGAATACGTGCGCCCCGGCGTGCGTGTGAACGACATGCATGCCGCCCTCATCCGCATCCAGAAGCAGCGCGTGCTGTGGCACCGCTTCGTAGCCGAAGGTGCAAGCCCCGCTGTACCCGTGGGCATTGGCGAAGTTCAGCGTTCGTACCAGCAGGTGTCTGAAGACCTTGCCGCGCTCGACATTCCGCTGGGCATTGCGGACTCACACGTCAACCTGTCGAGCCTGCCCATCCCCTTCTTGCTCGAAAAGGTTACGGCGCTCGCGGCAGAATCTGATGTGCTCAACAATCTGCAGGAGCGCACAGCCCTCATGGGTAGCCTGCGCGAACTGAAGCTCAGCCCGCTGATTGACGACTTGGCCAGGCGACACGTGCCCGAAGATCAGGTTGCCGCGGAGCTCGAACTGTCATGGTGGAAATCAGCGCTCGACTCCATGCTCGAACTGGACCGAGCACTGCTCAACGCCAACACCTCCGTCGTGGATCGCCTTGAAGCCGACTTCCGCCTTGTTGACGAAGCCCACGCTTCGGCAAACGCGAAGCAACTTTCGTGGCAGATCGCCGAAAACTGGAAGATTGGGCTCGTTGACTGGCCCGACGAAGCGAGCGCCCTCAAGCGCGCGCTCGCCAAAGAGCGGCTCACCTCGTTCGACGTTCAGACGTCGGCACCTCACCTTTCTCGCACTATTGCCCCCGTCTGGCTCGCCTCGCCCTACGAGATCGACTCAGTCGTCGACACGATGCCGTTCGACACGGTGTTCCTCGTTGATGCCGGCGCGATGACCGTGGCCGAAGTGGCTGGAGCTATTCGCCGCTCGAAGCAGGTTGTTGTTGTTGGCGACCCCGTCATCCAGTCGCCCACCCCGTTTGAGATTGCGGTGCGCGATGCGACTGCTGATGCGCCGCCGCCGATCGACGATGAGGTGCGCGAGGCTCTCGTCGAAGATTCGGCGTTCGCTCGCCTGAGTGGCCTCCTGCCGACCCTCACCTTGACTCGCAGCTACCGACCGGGTGGCGAAGAGCTTGCAGAGCTCGTGAACCGTCGCTTCTACGGCGGCCAGATCGAATCCTTGCCCTGGGCAGGAAGTTTTCTCGGGCACGGTAGCCTCGCTGTCAGCTATGTCGCAGACGGTGTCGGAATGCCTGATCCCGACTCCGGAGCTGTAGAGAGCCCCGACGCCGAGGTTTCTCGCGTCGTTGAACTCGTGCTCGAGCACGCCACCAAACGGCCACAAGAGTCGCTCATGGTCATTACGGCAAGCCCGCTGCACTCGGTTCGGGTTATGCAGTCAGTGTTGGATGCTGTCAGCCGCCGTCGCCCCGAGCTACTCGATGTCATCATCGGCGATCGCGCTGAACCGTTCACGGTCACCACGATCGATCAGGCTGTGGCCCAAAGCCGCGATCGGGTTATTTTCTCTATCGGATACGGCCGCACGCCACACGGTCGCGTGCTCTCTGACTTCGGTTCGCTCGGCGAGCCCGGGGGAGAGCGCCTACTCGCTGTCGCAATGACGCGTGCTCGCCGTTCGCTCGAAATTGTGACCTCGTTCCGTTCAGAAGACCTCGACGACGGTCGCATGAAGCATGGTGCCGTTGCCCTCGCTGAGGTGCTGGACGAAGTGGATGCCCGCTACGCCGAAGTTCCGGTGCCCGACGACAGCGACCCGATGCTCGTTGACCTCGCGCGTCGTCTCGAGAAGCGTGGACTGCGCGTAGCTCTTGGCCACCGCGCCAAGCTCGGGCTTGTTGCCTCTCGCGGCGGTCGTTGTGGCACCATCGAAACCGACGCCATGGTGCACGAGTCAAGCCTGCGAGAGTCGCTGCGTCTGCGTCCCGAGCTGCTGCGTCGACTCGGCTGGCACTACCTGCGCGTGCACGCCTTCGAGCTCTTCAGCGATCCCGACCAGGTGGCCGACAAGGTGGCGCGGATGCTCGGAGCAGAAGCTGCTCCCGACACCGAGCCCATTGCGATCATCCCTGCCACGCGTCCCGAGCAGTAGCTCGTGTGCGGCACTGACGACTCGCGTACGAGCGAGCAGCACGACGAGCCCGCGCCCGAGCAACCGGCGAAGGGCAAGAAGCGCCGTCGCGTGACGACTGCTCCTCCCGAGGGTTCAGACACTCATCCGACCGGGGAATCTCCACGGCATCCCGTTAACGAGAACGACGAGCGACTCAAGGGCGACAAACCTCCGCATTGGGGTTAGTGCTTTGGCCGCCCGTCGATAGTGGGGCGTTGTGTACGACTGCTGCTAAACACTCTTTCGAGCGAGTAGGTCGCGGATCTGAAGGAGAAGCTCGGCTTCGGTCGGGCCTGCTTCGGGCTCGATGACCGTGGGCTTGCGAGCTTCAGCCAGCTTGTTGGCGTAGTTCATGGGGGCCACGATCGCGAAGTAGACAACGACTGCGATGAGCAGGAACTGAATGAGTGCCGCAATAACTGCACCGAAGTAGATGACGGCATCTTCTCCACCGGCGTTGGGGATGGCCACCGGCAGCGCCGTGGCGAGGTTCTCGGCATTGAAGAGTGCGCCGATCAGCGGATTGAAGACTGCCTCAACGATGGTGTTAACAACTGCAGTGAACGCAGCACCAATGACAACAGCAACCGCAAGGTCGATGACGTTGCCACGTAAAATAAACGTTCTGAATCCGCTAATCACTCATGCTCCTTCGGTGTGGGTATAAGTCACCTATGACGCTTTTGCCGCCGCAGGTAACGAGGATGACGACGAAGAAGACGAAGTCGAGCCGGATGAGCTGGAGCCCGAAGATACTGATGATGACGAATCCGACGAAGACCCCGACGACGAGCTTGACGAGCTCGAACTTGAGTCGCTCGAGCTCTTGGCGGCCCGCGAATCATTGCGGTAGAAGCCAGAGCCGTTGAAGGTGACACCGACAGCAGAGAACACCTTGCGCAGCTTGCCTTCGCAGGCAGGGCAGATCGTCAATGAATCATCGGTGAACGACTGCTGAATATCGAAAGCGTTGTCGCATTCGGTACAGCGGTAGGAATAGGTAGGCACTAGATCCTTAGTTGTGCTCGGTAATGGTCACAATTCCCGAGGGGGTGACTATGCCATTGACTGGTTGGTCATGAATTTCTGTGGGTACGGTTTCCACATATTCGTTATCGAAAATGACGGCGTAGACGGGAGGTTTCGTCTCCATGGAGCCGAGCGTTTTGTCGAAGTAGCCGCGACCCCAGCCCATGCGCATGCCGGTGCGATCCACGGATGCCGCGGGCACAATGATCAGGTCGACGTCGTTGATAGCGATCGGGCCAAGCACCTCGCTGGTGGGTGCTGGCATGCCGATGAGGTCTTCGTCTTCTTCTTCGCCGTCATAGGGCGCCCAATCGAGCAGGCCATCTGCGCGGGAGATGGGAAGCAGCACGGTGATGTCGTGTTCGCACGCCCAGCGAAGGAATCCGCGAGTTTGGGGTTCGTCAGTGGTGGAGAGGTAGGCGGCAACCGAGGTGGATCCCAGCCGTGTAGCGAGTTCTACAAGATTCGCGGTGACACCTGCTTCAGACTCTTCCCGCTCTTTGGCGGTGCAGATGCGTCGGCGTTCGCGTAATTCGGCCCGGAGTGCACGTTTATCGTGACTGACGTCGTCGGTCATTCAACCATTCTACGAGACTGGCCGACTACGCTGTACCTATGGCTACGAAGATTACTAAAGCGGTGATTCCTGCTGCAGGTCTTGGCACCCGATTCTTGCCGGCAACGAAGGCTATGCCGAAGGAGATGTTGCCGGTTGTTGATAAGCCGGCCATCCAATATGTCGTAGAAGAAGCAGTTGCCGCTGGACTCACCGACGTGTTGATGATCACGGGGCGCAACAAGAACGCACTCGAAAACCATTTCGACCGGATGACCGAGCTTGAGGCCACTCTCGAGCAAAAGGGCGACATCGATCGTCTCTCCAAGGTTGAGTTCTCCAACGACCTCGCCGATATGCACTATGTGCGTCAGGGAGACCCGCGCGGTCTCGGCCATGCCGTGTTGCGAGCAAAGATGCACGTCGGCAAGGAGCCCTTTGCTGTGCTGCTGGGTGACGACCTCATCGATGATCGCGATGTTCTGCTCTCGCGCATGCTTGAGGAACAGTACGGCCGCAACGCAACGATAATCGCCCTCATGGAGGTTGACCCCGCTCAAAGCCACATGTATGGCATCGCGACGGTCGAGCCGACCGACGATGACGACGTTGTGCGCATCACTGGCTTGGTAGAGAAGCCCGCGCAGGGCACTGCACCGTCCAACCTCGCCATCATCGGTCGCTACGTTCTGCGCCCCGAAATCTTCGAGATCCTCGAACGCACCGATCCGGGCAAGGGCGGCGAAATCCAGTTGACGGATGCCCTGCTCGAGATGACCCAGAACGATGTTGCCGGAGGCGTCTACGGTGTTGTGTTCCGCGGCCGCCGCTATGACACCGGAGATCGCCTCGACTACATCAAGGCGATCGTGCAGCTCGCTGTTGAGCGTGAAGACCTGGGCCCCGATCTGCGCCCGTGGCTCAAGCAGTTCAGCTCAACCCTGGACTAATAAGTGGCGTATGGCATTCCGACGCTCAGCGACGGAGAGATCAGCATTCGACCCATTCGGGTGCGAGATGCGCGTGCGTTAGAGAAAGAACTCCGCGATAACCGAGGGTGGCTTCGCCAGTGGGAGGCCACGAGCCCGGTTGGGCCGGTCAGTTTTGACGTGAAGTCGAGCATCCGGGGTCTGCTGCAGCAGTCTCGTGCCGGTGCTGGGCTCCCGTTTGTGATTGAGCACGCCGGTGACGTCGCCGGGCAGATCAATGTGTCGTCGATCACGTACGGTTCGCTTGCTTCGGCCACAATCGGGTACTGGGTTTCTCAACGCTTTGCGGGCAAAGGACTCACGCCAACCGCTGTGGCGTTGGCCACTGACTACTGCTTCTTCCAACTCGGCTTGCACCGAATGGAGATCTGTATTCGGCCCGAGAACGCACCCAGCTTGCGCGTCGTCGAGAAGCTCGGCTTTCGCTATGAAGGCTTGAGGCGTCGCTTCATCCACATTGACGGCGACTGGCGCGACCATTTCTGTTTCGCGCTCACCGTTGAAGAGGTTGCCCAAGGGGTGCTGCGTCGCTGGCAGGCAGGCGACGCCCCAGAAGGCGACGCCCACATTCCGACAGTGGATCGCACACGTGCAGCAAACCCGCTGACCCCTCCTCGCCGCTGACGGCATCCGCTCGCGGTATCCGTTCGCGGCATCGGCCGACGGGCATTCGGGGGAATTCTCAGCATATTTTGATTCCACTGCCGCGTGCCGACAGCAAGTCTTGCGCGGATGCTCGTACCGTATAGCCATGGAATTCACCAGCATCGGCGGCGGCGTAATGATCGCGCTCGCAGCAGGGCTCTGGCTGGTGTACTTGGTTCCTAACTGGTTAAAGAACCGCGAATACCTCGCTACCGAGCGCAATGCCGTTCGACTGCAGCAGACGATCCGGGTTCTCGCACAGACCTCTGAGTTGCCCGAAGAAGTGCGTGCCGAGACCGTTGCCCGTCATGCCGCTGAGCTGGCCAAAGCTCGCGCACTGCAGGGTCCTGTTGCTGTGGGGCGCGCTGTGACGCCGCCCACTCGCGAGCAGGTGCTCGCGCTCTCGGTTCGACGCCTTCGCCGCACCCGAGCACTCACCGCTCTCGTGCTCCTCGCCAGCGTCATTGTTGTTGGGGTGCAGCTCTCGTTGATCGTGACCTCGGGTGCTGCAATCGTTTCCGGTGCCTGGCTGGTTCTCGCCACCGCGACGATCGCCGGAATCAGTGCGAGTGCCATGCTCTCCCGGCTCGCTGAACGCTCGCGTGCCCGAAGGGCCGAAAGCGGCGCGGCTGTGCGCACAGCCGCGCCGCGTCGCCGTATCGTGCTCTCGTCTGAGGCTCCCATAGAAGACGTCACTTCCAAGGTCAGCTGGACCCCGGTTCCCGTACCCAAACCCATGTACCTGACGCGCAGCAACACCCCAGCAGCAGCAGTGGCCGCCGCACGTCACGCTGCCGACATCGACACCGAGCTTCGTGCCGCGGCAGAATCTGCCGAACAAGTGCTGCGCGCCAACACCGTCGCGATGGCCGCAGCGACCCGCGAAGCAGAGCTTGCCCGCGAAGCCAAGCTGGCACCGGCGAAGCCCATCGCGGTTCCTGCTGCTGCCGTCCCTAGCCGATTTGCAGGCATGGGCATCGTCGACATCGATGGCAGCGCACCCGATCTGGATGCTGCACTCGCTCGTCGTCGTCGCGCCAGCTAGCGTGCCACGCAGTTGATGCAGAAGGCGTTGTCTCCTGTTGGTGGAGCGCGAGCTCTCGGGCACTCGTCCTATGTGCGCATAGCGACGGGGCGTGCGGTGATTCCAAGCCGCACGCCCCGTCGTCGCTCTAGTGTTCTGTTGCAGCCTCAGCGCCGTGCCCGGTGAGCGAGCGTACATCCATCTCGGCTGCAAGCTCAGGGTCCTCCTGTCGCCGTGAGGTGACCGTTCCGAGCCAGCCAAGCGCAAACCCGAGCGGAATAGAGACGATTCCGGGATTCTGGAGGGGGAAGATCGCGAAGTTCACATCCGCTCCCAACATCGATGTCGGCGTACCGCTCATCACGGGCGAGAACACGATCAGCAGAACCGCCGCCGCGAGGCCTCCGACCATGCTCCACACCGCACCGCGAGTGTTGAACCGCTTCCAGTACAGCGAGTACAGGATCGTCGGGAGGTTCGCGCTTGCCGCAACCGCGAACGCAAGAGCCACGAGGAAGGCGATGTTCTGACCTTGAACACCGATGCCTCCAGCTACCGCGAGCACACCGATCACTACGACGGTGCGTCGAGCGATCTTGACCTCGGCATCGGGGTCTCCCTTGCCCTTCTTGATCACGTTCGAGTAGATGTCGTGAGCGAAAGATGCCGCCGCCGTGATCGTGAGCCCGGCCACCACCGCGAGGATCGTCGCGAATGCGATCGCCGAGACGAAGCCGAGCAGCAGCGGCCCGCCGAGTTCGAGCGCCAGCAACGGCGCCGCGGAGTTCACGCCGCCCGGGGCATTCTGAATCGTTTCGGAACCCACCAGGGCTGCAGCGCCGTAGCCAAGTACGAGCGTGAGTAGGTAGAAGCCACCGATGAGCCAGATCGCCCACACCACAGACCGTCGTGCTTCTTTCGCTGTCGGCACCGTGTAGAAGCGCATGAGCACGTGTGGCAAACCCGCCGTACCGAGCACGAGCGCAATCGACAGCGAGATGAAGTCCAGCGGATTCGAACCGTATTTGAGCCCCGGCGCAAGGATCGCGTCGGCGGGTGTCGCCACGGAGTTGTCGACGGCACTCTGCAGCACGCGCGAGAGGTCGAAGCCATTGAGAATGAGCACCCAGATGGTCATCGCTATTGCGGCCCCCACCAGCAGGAACGCCTTCACAATTTGCACCCAGGTGGTGCCCTTCATCCCGCCGATCAGCACGTAAAGAATCATGAGACCGCCGACGACGGCAACCACAATCGATTGACCGATCTTGTCGTCGATTCCCAAGAGCAGAGAGACCAAGCCTCCCGCTCCGGCCATCTGCGCCAGCAGATAGAAGAAGCAGACCGCGAGCGTTGTTGCCGCGGCCGCCATCCTGACCGGACGTTGCTGCAGACGGAAGGAAAGAACATCCGCCATCGTGAACTTGCCGGTGTTGCGCATGAGTTCGGCAACCAGCAGCAGGGCGACGAGCCAGGCGACGAGGAAGCCGATGGAGTACAAGAATCCGTCGTATCCATTGATCGCGATCGCCCCGACGATGCCAAGGAAGGATGCTGCCGACAGGTAGTCACCGGTGATCGCGAACCCGTTTTGTGGGCCTGTGAACGAGCGACCTCCCGCGTAGTAGTCCGCAGCGGTCGCGTTGTTTCGACTGGCACGGATCACGATGAACAGGGTGATTCCGACAAATGCGATGAAGATCGAAATATTGAGAACCGGATTGCTCTGGGACTCGGCATCTACGGCGGTGGCAAGTGTGCTCAGGCTGAGGGCGATCATGCTGCTGACTCCTTCGACTCAAGGTCTGCTCTGATCTGGGCGGCGAGAGGGTCTAGCCGACGGTTGGCGAATGACACGTAGGTCATGGTGATCACGAACGTGCTGATGAACTGGCCAAAGCCGAGTAGTAGCCCGACGTTGATAACTCCGAAGACCGGGGTGGACATGAAGTCATGGGCGTAAGCAGCCAGAATCACGTAGCCGAAATACCACAGCAGAAAGACGATCGTGAGGGGGAACACAAACGAGCGGTGTCGCCGTTTGAGTTCCACAAATGCAGGGTCTTTCTCCTCCTCTTGGTAGTTGAGCCCTGCGGTCACGCCGTGCGCGTGTGCGGGCTCGCTGGGTGGGGGAGTTGCGTCCCTGGTGGGGGAGTTTTCATCAGACATCTGGGGCCTCCTTGCCTCAAACAATTGGTTAATGGGATGGATGAATCGAGAGCTACTGAGAGCGAGTGCGTCCGGCAGCGACAAACAGGGGATCTAGCACCGTGACGTCTTCGATGGTCGGCGGAACCCGTACTTCGTCGCCATCGAAGATTTGTCGAATGGTTTTGCGGAGGATCTTTCCGGAACGCGTCTTCGGCAGTCTCTCGACAATCATCACGTCGCGGAATGCTGCCACCGGGCCAATGACCTCACGCACGAGTGCCACAAGTTCTCTAGCGAGATCGCTTTCTATCCGGTTGTGACCATGCTTCACCGTGACGAAACCTGCCGCGCGTTGGCCTTTCAACTCATCGCGTAGACCGAGAACGGCACACTCTGCGACATCCGGATGCTGTGCGAGAACTTCTTCGAGTGATCCTGTCGAGAGGCGGTGCCCGGCCACGTTGATCACATCATCGGTGCGGCCCATCACGAAGAGATAGCCCTCGTCATCGAAATAGCCGGCGTCGCCCGTCGAGTAGTAGCCCGGGAATTCTTCGAGGTATGAGCCCGCGAACCTTTCCGGGCTTCCCCATAGCCCGATGAGGGCACCAGGAGGTAGGGGCAGCCGAATGGCGATGTTTCCCTCTGTGCCTGGCTTCGTGACGTCATTGCCTTCGCGATCGAGGATCCGCGGAACGAAGCCCGGCATCGGCACACCGGTCGATCCCGCTTTCGAGGGGAGTTGCTGCACGCCACGAGGGTTCGCGCAGATCGGCCATCCGGTCTCTGTCTGCCACCAGTGATCGATGATGGGAACACGGATGCCGTTGTTGGCCCAGTGCCAGGTCTCGGTGTCGAGGCGCTCGCCCGCGAGGTAGACCGCTTGCAAACTGGAGGTGTCGTATTTGCCGAGTTCGTCGAGTGTGGGATCCTCTCTGCGGATGGCGCGCAGCGCTGTCGGTGCGGTGTAGAGCACGTCGACCTTGTAGTCCTGAATGAGCCGCCAGAACGTGCCAGCATCGGGTGTGCCGATGGGCTTACCTTCGTACAAAACTGTCGCCGCGCCGGCAATCAACGGACCATAGACAATGAAGGAATGGCCAACGACCCAGCCAACATCCGAAGCGGTAAAGATTGTGTGTTGGTTGTCGATTCCGTAGATGTGGCTCATGGCCCACTGGAGAGCCACCGCGTAGCCGCCGGTATCGCGGACCACCCCTTTGGGGCTGCCGGTGGTACCTGAGGTGTACAAAATGTAGAGCGGATCTTGGGCACGCATCTCGACAGCATCGGCAGGCAGTGCCGCCGCCTCGAGCTCATCCCAATCGAGCCACGCCACATCGACAGAGCCTCTGCTGGTGGCACCGTTGGCGTATTCGGCGATATCGCCGTCGAGTTGAGGGCGGTCTTTGACGACAACGTAGCGAATGCTACCGGCGCTCAGAGCGATCGCTTGATGCACGATCGGGAGGTACTCCACCGCACGGGATGGCTCGAGACCGCCGGTTGCGGTGACGATGACGGATGGCGTGGCATCGTTGATCCGCACCGCTAGTTCGCTTGCGGCAAAGCCACCGAACACGACGGAGTGGATGGCGCCGATTCGAGCGCAAGCAAGCATCGCCACGACCGCTTCAGGGATCATCGGCAGGTAGATCAACACGCGATCACCTGCTCCGACTCCGAGTTCGCGCAATGCTCCGGCAAATTTGCGCACGCGTTCGAGGAGTTGGGCGTAGCTCACGACACCCTGTTCCCCCGTCATTGCCGAATCGGAGATGAGCGCTGGTTGGTCCCCTCGGCCGGCGGCCACATGGCGGTCGAGAGCGTTGACGCTCATGTTGAGCGTTCCGTCCGCAAACCAGCAGCCTTGGTCGCTCCCTGGCTGGGTGGCTTGTTCGGGAGTGGCAAGGGTTGGTGGGATGAACCAGTCGATGCGTTCCGCTTGCTGCAGCCAAAAACCGTTCGGATCGTGAGTTGCATGGGCCTGGATTTCGGCGAAAGAGTTGTTTTGCTGGCGCGCGCACGATGCAGGTTCCTGTGAAGAGATTCGCTCCGTTAAAGGGGCAGCTGACATCAATTTCTCCCTTGAAATGTGTGATGTGGGATTTCTGCTGGGGTAGAAATTCCCGTGCTAATGTCAGGTTACGGAGGGTGTACCGCACGAAATACCCCCGAAAGTTGGGAATCCGCAATGACGCCGATATCTGAATCGAGTGACTTCGATCTGATCCAGCAAGCCACTCGAGAGGTCGCCGCCAGCACTGGATTTAGCCTGTCGTTTGGTGGCCTCATCTCGGGCACCGAACTCACCGTCAGTGCCTTTAGTGGGGCCCGAACGGGCAGACTTGACGGCTTGCGGGTGCGAAAAGAGCGCGGGCTTGGCGGGCTCGCAATGGCTCAGAGAAGCCCCCGGTTCACGCGCGACTACGAGAACTCTCCGCATATCACTCATGATTATGACGGCCCGGTGCTCGGTGAAGGAGTCGTGTCCCTTCTGGCTATTCCGATCGTTGCTTCAGGAACGTTGCGTGGGTTGATCTATGCAGGTTCTCACTCGCTTGTCATGCCAGACACTCTCGCCGCTCGCCCCGCTGTAGCCATTGCCGATGCACTGGGCAAAGAACTCGCAATCCGGGATGAGGTGACGCGTCGAATGGTCGCGTTGCGGTCGACGCAGGGTGGTGGCTTTTCTCCCGCGGCAGAAGAGCATCTGCGTGAACAGTTTGCCCAGATTCGCCAACTCGCTGCTCATGTCTCGGATAAAGATGTCAGGCAGAAGCTTCGAAACATCAGCCGAGGACTTGCCGACGTTCTGAGGGTCCAGACAGAGGGTCTCCCAACCACGGCTGCGACTCTCCGGCTGTCGCCACGAGAGACAGATGTGCTCTCGTGTGTAGCGCTCGGCTACAGCAACGCTCGTACAGCGGCGTTGCTCTCTCTCACTGAGCAAACTGTTAAGGGGTATCTCAGCAGCGCAATGAAAAAGCTCGATGCTTCGTCGCGCTTCGCGGCGGTAGCAATCGCCCGAAAACACGGGTACCTGCCCTAGCGAAAGTGGAGTGTGGCGAGCGACATCGGCACGTCCCCCTCGGCGAACACTGAGTGATATTGTTGGTTCAGCAGTACGGGCCCTTGGCGCAGTTGGTAGCGCGCCTCGTTCGCATCGAGGAGGTCAGGAGTTCAAATCTCCTAGGGTCCACCACTAGTTTCACCCGCAGGTAGGGTTAATGTCGTGCTTCGAACGCCCGCCACCCGCGGTCTAAGGCCCGACGGTCATAGACTTCACTCCGTCGAATTGCACGGTCGGGCTCTACGCGATCGTCGCCTGCGGCTGAACGCTAACAGGGTGTGAGGTTTGCCACGGCCTGAGTGAGTGCTCCTGGTCCACCCAGCAGTGTCACCGTGCCAGCGCCAAGCGCCGCAATATCGGCCAAGACATAGCTGGGAATGCAGGCGGTCTTGACTGAATACATGGGCACAGCTTCTTTGCCGGCGAGAGCAGCCCCAGCAAGTGCATCCGGGAAGTTGTAGCCCGTCGTCAGGTAGACACGCGATGCACTCGTATACGCATCACTGTTGATGGCATCGGAGGTGAGGAAACGGTCTGCCCCACCCAAGCGCGTCACCGGCGCGATCGAGGCAAGCGCGTTAGCGATGCCGGACGATACGACACCCGGGCCGCCAGCAATCTTGATCTGAGTGACCCCCAGCGAAATAAGCAGATTCCGAGTCGAGGCATCAAGTGTGGTCAGCCCTCCTCTCACGAGAATCACCGGGGCGCCGATTGCGCCACCGGCGGCGCTGGCAGCCAGGGCGTCTGGGAAGTTCTGCCCGGTAGCGACATAGGCCGTAGTTGCGCTAACGAACGCGTAGTCCACCACAGTTCGCGCCGAGATATAGCGATCCGCACCACCCAGCCGCAGGACCTGAGGAGCGATCGCCTGCAACTGGGAGAACACCGCCGACGTGACCGCACCTGTTCCCCCAACCACGACAATCTTCTGAGGACTAAGTCTTTGTAGCTCCGCTTTCACGGCCGCGGGCAGCAGGGTTGGGCGCGTCAGCAGCAGGGGCGCGCCCTCGCTCACCGCGGCCGGAGCCGCGCTCAGCGCATCCGGGTAGTCCGAACCTGTCACCACATAGACAACGCTAGGCGAATCGATCGCAGCATTCGGGTACAACCGCTTCGAAACATTGATCGCTACCTCATAGCGGTCTTGTCCCGTAATGCGATCAGTTGGTGGGGCGCTGATGCTAAACGAGCCAGATACCAGCGTCGACTTGGACGTTTGGCCCCACTCGGCTTGAAGCTGGTAAGTGTGCTGCCCTGGAGCGTACCCGACGAGACTCGTCGACCATGTGCCGTCCGGGTTCACTGGGGCAGTCGTTTTTGTCATTTTCCCATCGATGAAGACGCGCACCCTGTGGCGGGTATTACCGTACGCGAGCGTTCCCGAAATCGAGCCGTTGGAGCTGATGGCACCAGCGCCACCGGCTGGCGACGTCACGACTGGCGCTGCGACGTCAACGCCGAGCTCCCACGTGGTATTTCCGTAGCGCGCGATTGACGGCTTGGTTGAGCTTGTGGAGTCCATGGGGAAGAACGCTGAGACTGGGTTGGGATCTACTTGATCGGCAGCCTGGCAACTGGTCGTCCAACTGCCCGAAGAGTTGATGCCCAAAGCTGAGCTTCCCACGATCCCCGGCCCACCGCTGTCACCAGGCAACATGCACAAATCCGCGATGACAACATTGACCGTTTCACCCGTGGTGAGCGAAACGGTCCGGTCAACAGCCAGAATCTGCCCACAGGTCCATCCGGTTGTGGATCCCGACTTACAGACTGGTGCCCCTGGCACCCCGACAATAGTGTCACGAACCGCTAGCGGAGTAGATGCAAGGGGGGCACCCTGCCCTCCACCCCAGGTGAGCACCTCATTTTTCGACGTCAGGCTGGAGTTCGTTATGTTCACCATCATCGAGTCATAGCCGCCGCCGAACTTCACGCTTGCCGCGTACGCGGTGCCGATGGAGTCAGAAGAAGTGAGCGTAGCGCCCGTAATGGTTGGGCTCGCCTGGCTGAGCGATACATAGTTTGCATCGCCTGTAGGCGGTGGTGCGTAACAGTGGCCTGCCGCAACAAACTGTCGACCCCCTGCTATTTGGCTGTAGCCGTTGAACCCCACTGAACATCGGTTACCTCCTTTGTCATCGACTGGCACATAAAATGCCTGCCCACCACGCAGATCCGCCATCGGGGTGAAATCCACGTCGCTGAAATCAACTACCGGTGGCACTCCAACGACAACACTGGCCCCCAGCGCCTCGACAATCTCTGCATCGGCAGGGTCACTCACGAAGACGCGAAGTTCGACGCCGGCGAGGTCCGAGCCCTCGACGTCAACACCTCGGGAGATCAGAGTCGTGAGCAAAGTCGCGGCATCGACCGCTGCCGCGGCCTCGGCGAGGTACTCTTCTGCGCTCTGGTCCAGATCACGATAGATGGCTTCCACGAGCGCATCGGGCAGTTCTTTCCCGGCTGCCACGAAGTCACTCAGCGGATATGTGTCCATGATCGGGGGCAACGCCACGGGCGGGGCATCCTCTATGGCACTGTCTGTGCCGAATTGAGGTGGATTTGCCTGAGCAGCAACCCCGGTAAGCAACAGGGGAAACACGGATGCGGATGCGAGCAGCATGAGCGCGGTCTTCTTGAACACGGCAGTGCTCCGTTTCGAGTAGGGCGCGAGACCCCAGACCCCCTGTGATCGGTATCGCCGACTATGTCTCACTGGCATCGGCCCGGCCTCACCAGAAGAAGACTAGGAGAAACTATACACGCCCCTCCCCGGTCTCCCGGGCACAGGCCTGGTTCCGCTGATCCTTTCGTTGGCGCATCCGTCGCCAACCCCATGACTCAGTACAGCTAGCGCCGCGAGGAGAACCTAGTCGGCGATGTTCAGAAGTAGATGACCTGACGACACCGTCAAGCCGATGCTTGCGTTCATCGACGCAACAACGCCGTCCTTGTGCGCTACGAGCGGCTGCTCCATTTTCATTGCCTCGAGCACGATGATCAGATCGCCTTTGACGACCTTGTCACCCTCAGCCACAGCGAGTTTCACAATTGTTGCCTGCATCGGCGCCTTCACTGAGTCACCCGTGATCGTGTTGACCGCTGATGCGGTGCGACGCTTGGGCGCAGCCGAAAGGGTTGCTCCCGTTGAGGTGCTCGGAACGAGCTTCGACGGCAAGTTCACCTGAACCCGCTTACCCCCAACTTCGACAACAACGTTGTGGCGTGCAGCAGCAACTGTGGGTTCACCGAGCGAGCCGGTCCACGGTTCGATGTCATTATCGAACTCGGTCTCGATCCAACGCGTGTAAATCGTGAACGGGCTGCTCGTGAAGGCAGGATCGCGAACGATCTTTCGGTGGAACGGCAGCACCGTGGGAAGGCCAGTAACCTCAAACTCGTCAAGGGCCCGACGCGAACGCTCGAGGGCATCCTCACGGCTCGAACCAGTGACGATGAGCTTGGCGAGCAGCGAATCGAATGCGTCACTGATTTCGTCACCCGTCGTGACACCGCTATCGACACGGATGCCGGGGCCGCCTGGCATGCGCAGAACGTGTACGGGGCCGGGCGATGGCATGAAGTTGAGTCCGGCATCCTCACCATTGATACGGAATTCGAAAGAGTGACCGCGCGGGATGGGGTCGTCGTAGTCGAGCACTCCACCCTCAGCAATGCGGAACTGCTCGCGAACCAGGTCGATACCGGTGACTTCTTCAGACACGGGGTGCTCAACCTGCAGGCGAGTGTTGACCTCGAGGAAGGAAATGGTGCCGTCCTTGGCAACCAAGAACTCACACGTGCCGGCGCCGAGGTAGCCCACCTCGCGCAGGATGGCCTTAGAAGACTCGTAGAGGGCCTTGTTCTGCTCATTGCTGAGGAACGGCGCCGGAGCCTCTTCAACAAGCTTCTGGTGACGACGCTGCAGCGAGCAGTCGCGGGTGGAGATCACAACAACATTGCCGTGAGCATCCGCAAGACACTGGGTTTCGACGTGGCGAGGCTGGTCGAGGTACTTCTCAACGAAGCACTCGCCACGACCGAAAGCCGCAACGGCTTCACGGGTCGCCGAATCGAACAGCTCGGGAATCTCTTCGCGAGTGCGCGCAACCTTGAGGCCACGGCCCCCGCCACCAAACGCTGCCTTGATGGCAACGGGAAGACCATGGATATCAACAAAGTCGAGTACCTCGGCGGCACCAGAAACGGGGTTCAGGGTTCCGGGGGCTAGCGGTGCGCCAACCTTCTCGGCGATGTGGCGGGCAGAAACTTTGTCGCCCAACTTCTCGATCGCTTCAGGTGATGGACCGATCCAGATGATGCCAGCGTCAATGACGGCGCGGGCGAACTCTGCGTTCTCGGCCAAGAAACCATAACCGGGGTGGATCGCGTCAGCACCGGAACGGCGAGCGATCGACAAGATCTTGTCGATCACGAGATACGTTTCGCCGCTCGTAGCGCCATCTAGTGCATATGCCTCATCGGCGAGCTTGACGTGCCGAGCATCCCGATCCTGATCGGCGTATACCGCTACAGAACCGATGCCGCTGTCTTTAGCCGCGCGGATAACGCGAACGGCGATCTCTCCGCGGTTGGCGATGAGTACCTTCGTAATACGAGCCATAGTGACCTAGCTTAAGGGGGTTACGGCCGAAGCCTTGAGGTATTGCCCACAAAAAAAGAGGGCAAGCACTGTGGATGCCTACAGACTGGGGCGCTCCATGTTCCAGAGATCAGTCCATTCCGCATTGAACTCGCGCATGAGTTGGCGCAGCAGCGAGACAGAAAGCCCGACAACAGCGTGCGGGTCACCCTCAATGCTCGTGATGAACGCGGCGCCCAAGCTGTCGATAGTGAACGCTCCGGCGACCTTCAGCGGCTCGCCCGTCGCGACATAGGCGTCAATCTCGGCATCCGTGATGTTGGAAGCGAACGTGACACTCGCGCTTGACACCGCCCCTGTCGCACCGCGAATCTCGCCACCACGGTGATCAATGAGCCAATGTCCCGAGTGCAAGACACCAGTGCGCCCCCGCTGTGCACGCCAGCGCTGCTTAGCGATGTCAGGTTCGTGCGGCTTTCCGAACAATTCGCCATCTAATTCGAACGCAGAATCTCCGCCGAGAATGAATCCGTTAATCGGCTCACCGTTGATGCGTGAATCGGTGACCGCCTCAGCCTTCGCGCGGGCCAATAACTCAACAAGTGCGGGGCCGTCGAGGGGTCCAGGCGCTGCAGCAGTAACAGTTTCTTCATCTACGCCGGAGGCCACGAGCACCGGGTCAACACCGGCGGCACGCAACGTTGCGAGCCGTGCGGGAGAGGTTGACGCAAGATAAAGGCGCACAGGGCTCCTATGCTTTAGGGATGGGTGAATGGCTTGGCCAAATGATCGAAGTAGACGTTACCAACATTGCGCACGGGGGTGTGAGTGTTGCGCGTCACGATGGTCGTGTCGTTTTTGTTTCCGACGCGATCCCCGGTGAACGCGTACTTGTGCGCATCACCGACGACAAGAAGAAGTCGTTCTGGCGCGCAGAAACAGTGAAAGTTGTTACGGCGAGTGAACACCGTCGAGACCACGTGTGGTCGGCGGCAAGCATCGACCGTGATCCAGGCAACCGAGCCGGTGGTGCCGAGTTCGGGCACATCGACCTCAACCACCAGCGTGCCCTCAAAGCGCAAATTCTTGCCGAATCGCTTGAACGCATGGCCGCAGTCACGCTTGCGCCCGTCGTTGAAGCTGTCCCCGGGGACGATGAACGCAATGGACTCGGATGGCGCACCCGCGTGAGCCTCCACGTCGACGAACACGGCAACGTTGGCCCATTCGCGGCTCGCTCCCATCGGGTAATCCCGGTTGCCGACCTTCCACTGGCAACCCCCGAACTTTCTGCAGGAGCCCCGCTCAGCCAGAACTTCGACGGCTTCGAGCGCGTAGACGTGCTCAACCCCAGCAGCGGCGGAGTACGCCTCATCATGGGCAAGCAGAAGCCACAAGTGATCACCGAGCTAGTGGGGGAGCGCGAATTCTCTTTGCTCGACTCCGGATTCTGGCAAGTGCACCACGGCGCCGCCGAAGTGCTGACCGCTGCCGTGCAAGACGCGATCGACCCCGAACTTTTTGATCCAGCAGCATCCAACTTGGACCTCTATGGTGGCGTCGGCCTGTTCGCTGCAGCGGTGGGTGACAAGTTTGGCCCCGCAACCAAGATCACCACCGTTGAAGCGGAGTCCACCGCTACCGATCACGCCGCCAAGAATCTCTCGGAATGGTTAGGCGCACATGCAGAGACGGGCCGCGTCGATCGCTGGCTTCGTCAGCTGGTCAGCAACGCCACGAGCACCGAGCGTGCTCGCCTGGAACGCGCCACCATTGTGCTCGACCCACCGCGGTCAGGAGCAGGCCGCGAAGTGGTTGAGTTGGTCGGCGCAGCGAAACCCGCTCAAGTGGTCTATGTGGCGTGCGACCCTGTTGCGTTCGCACGGGATGTCGCATTCTTCGGCGAACAGGGCTACACACTCGCTAAAGTTCAGGCATTCGATCTCTTTCCGCACACGCATCACGTGGAAGCAGTCGGGACATTTACGCGCAACTAAGCGCGCGTGTTAGCCCCCATTCGGGCGTGATTTCCCCGTATCGTGACTACGATGGGGGCAGAAACTCAGGAGGACGCCACATGGCCCAGGCAGGACCATCCGGGACCGCATCGCCCAATGAAAGCGCGCAAAGCAAAATCACCGTTGCTGTTGTTGACGATCACGAATCCGTTCGACTCGGGCTCAAAGCAGCCTTTATCGACGAAGGCTACGACTTCGTTCTCGCCGCCGCGACCGTCAAAGAGCTCGTTGATGGTCTCAATGGTCGCGAGATAGACGTTGTCGTGCTCGACCTTTCACTTGGCGACGGCTCAACCGTCACCGACAACGTCAAGAACGTTCAAGCCACAGGCTCGGCAGTGCTCGTGCACAGCATTGCGGACCGCGTCGCCAGCGTTCGTGAGGCACTCGCCGCGGGAGCGGCAGGAGTGATCCCTAAATCGTCTGCCACCAAAACTGTGCTCGCAGCCGCAGCAACGGTTGCGCGCGGCGACGTGCTCAACAACCTTGAGTGGGCAACCGCGATCGACGCAGACCGCGACTTCTCGAAAGCGCAACTGGGTCGCCGCGAACGAGAGATTCTCCACCTTTATGCTTCGGGTTTGCCTCTCAAGCTTGCGGCAGAGCAACTAGGAATTGGCTACTCGACTGCGCGCGAATATCTCGACCGCATCCGTGTCAAGTACGTCGAAGTAGGCCGCCCCGCACCGACGAAGGTCGATCTTCTGCGTCGCGCCGTCGAAGACGGAATCCTTCCGGGCTTGGACTCGGAAGGCGGCGATGGCCACTAGCCTCGTCTCGGCGCGCCAACCGCCATCGGCGAAGCAGCCACGAAACCCGATCAGCCGTAAACAGGTTGAACGGGTAATTTCGCGTTCGGTTGCTGTGATTGGGCTCGTTTTCGGTGCACAGACCGTGCCGTGGTTGCTCGACCAAATGCACCACGCAGAGCCATGGTGGCTGTGGCTGTTTGTGCCAGCACTCTTTGGGTCGCTGCTTCTCGCGGCAATTGCCTCGTTCTCGAATCGGTGGGTGCGAGGGGCGCATGGCACCTTTGCTGTTGTCTATTTCTTGACACTGCTGAGCTGGCCATTCACGGTCATTCCTGACGGCGAAGTATTCAGCGGCATCCACTGGCTCAACTACCTCATTACCGTTGGGACCGCGATGGCAGCGATTGCCTTCGGTCGAGTGCTCGCCACCATCTACCTTCTCGCGGCTCCGCTCGTTTATTTCATCGTGCGAAACCTTCCCGTCGGTGGCGATGCCCCCCGGCAGCTGGCTGTGCTGGAAGCCTTCTACGCACTCATTTTGGGCAGCGCGATCATGATCATTGTGACGATGCTTCGCCAAGCTGCGTCCAACGTCGACAATGCACAAGCAACGGCGCTGCTGCGCTATGGCAACGCGGTGCGGCAACACGCCACCGAAGTGGAGCGTGTTCAGGTCGACTCGATTGTGCACGACAGTGTGCTGACCACGCTGATTTCGGCTGCGCGAGCGTACCTGCCAGAGGCGCAGCGGCTCGGCGCGGTGATGGCAGGAAACGCCATCAGCCACCTGAAGGAAGCAGCATCAAGTTCGCCAGATGACATCTCGACAGTGCAGGCGACAGAGCTTGCCCAGCGTATTGTGACATCGGCTGAACTGCTCGCGTCAAACTTCCAGTTCTCCGTTCGAAGCGTTGGTGCCAGGTCGCTACCCGCAGTCGCGGCCGAAGCCGTTCATGCCGCTGCCGTGCAAGCGATGGTCAACAGCCTCCAGCATGCCGGCGGTGCGGGCACCGAACGCAGCATCGAAGTGCGCGGGCTTGAAGGCAACGGAATCGAAGTTCTCGTGACAGATACCGGCCGAGGATTCGACCTTGACCGTGTGCCACAAGAGCGTTTGGGCGTGCGGGTATCAATCGTGGAGCGAGTGGCAAACGCTGGTGGTCGCACCGCAATCGCTTCAATACCGGGCGCTGGCACCGAAGTGTGTATTCAGTGGCCGCACGATAACGAGAATGATGAGCCGCTGGGCCCTGACGATATCGGCGAAGAAGGTGCCCAATGAATATCGGAGTACCGCGTTATCTCATCGTCGGAATGGCCGCACTGTTCTCCGGGTACCACATCCTGTTGGCCCTCTATACGATTGATGTTCCCGCTCGACCGGGCCCGATCTACGTTGCGATGGCGCTCTACGGCGTCGCAACGATCATCAGTCTTCTCCCGTTCGGCACGGTCCGGATGCCGATCTGGATGGCAACTTTCAACTTTGCAACGGTCGTTGCGATTACTCTCCTCGTAGCCAACGAACTCGACTTCGACCGTGAGGGGGGCACCGGGTACGCAACGTGGTACGTCGCAGCCAGTGGAACGCTGCTCACAATTACCTCTACTCGAGGTCGTCACACTTTCGCGTGGTTGGGCATCGGATTCCTGATCGCGCATACCTTCAGTCTTGGCCCAGTTGGTCCGGCAGGACTATTCAGCCTGGGTATCGTCGGCAGTGCATCGTGGGTCGCGGTATCGCACGTACTCAGCAGCGGCCTTGCCAAGGCGTCCAAAGACGCCCAGCGCTTCATTCTGGCTGAGCAGGAAGCAACTGAGTGGCAGGCGGCTCAAGACGCCCATGTGCATGAGCGGCAGTTCCGGCTCGAACAGACTGGCGCGATGGCCTTGACGATGCTTGAACGCATTCGGGAGTCCAATGGCGACCTCTCTGAAGCAGAACGCCGCGAGTGTCTCAACCTTGAGGGCGCTATTCGGGATGAGATCCGCGGCCGTAAGCTGCTCAACGACGCAGTGCGTGATCAGGTGATGATTGCGCGACGTCGCGGTGCGACGGTAACCCTGCTCGACGAGGGCGGCATCGACGATCTGTCTGACGCCGATCTAGACAGAGTGCTCAATCGGCTGGCACTAGCGATTCAATCCACCAGCGCAGACAGGGTGATCGCCCGTACCGTTCCAGAGGGCTCCGATGTCGCAGTTACGGTCGTCGGTCTCCACAGCGTTGGCGATGGCGAATCAAGAGCACTCGGCCAGGATTCGCTTGAAGAGGATGTCGTCGACATTTGGCTTGAGATTCCCCGCGTCGACGCCGCGCTTGTTTAGCTCGCCGCTCAGCGAGTGCACACGACGCTTAGCTCACGCACTGACCTTGGTGACCAAGCCGGCTTGGTCACCAAACTGGGCGTAGAGTCGGTTAACGGCGGAAGAGCCGGAGTGGCTATAGAAGCACTTCTCCGACTCTTCGCTAGAACCCGGGTCAGGACGATAACCCGAATACCGTCCTGACCCGCCCCCAAAGAATTGGCCCGCTTACCCTAGTCGGCCAACCTTTGGCGGTGTAACTCCTATGGAGAGACACCTAGCACTTAATATTCTGCACTAAGAACATGATGTGCAAAGTCGGTTCTTTGGGGGACTCTCGGGGGACAATATTCTCGAAACGGTGCGGAAATCACTCTATTTTTGTGGACATCAACCAATTCCGTGACCCGCAATTGGGGTACGACTGCGAAATGATCAGGCCCTCGCGAACAGAGAAACTTTAGCGTCGGGCGCTTGCGTTCCAGGCGCCCAGTCCAAGATGTACCGGTGCGCGTATGGGGCGCTGGCTGCGTGCCCACGCAGAGACCGGTGCCGTCTCATCCACCCCGGCCAGCTCTGCGGACTCTGCAAGAGCAGCACGCACGACTGCGGTGACTGCCGCGATTTCCTCCGGAGTGACGCTGGTGGAGACGATGCGGATGTCGGCTGGCTCGTCGTTCGACTCTGTGCCGGTCACAGTGGAATGTTCCCGTGTTTCTTGGGTGGCATGCTCGCACGCTTGGTGCGGAGCGCGCGCAGAGCCTTCACGACCTGCACACGAGTAGCAGCAGGCTCGATAACTCCGTCGAGCTCGCCTCGCTCCGCAGCCAAGAACGGGCTCGCAACGTTGTAGGTGTACTCGTTGGCGAGGCGCGTGCGAACGGCAGCGACATCCTCGCCGGCGGCCTCTGCAGCTTTGATCTCACCGCGGTACAAGATGTTGACGGCGCCCTGGCCGCCCATAACAGCGATCTCAGCCGTCGGCCACGCGTAGTTGAGGTCTGCACCCAACTGCTTGGAACCCATCACGATGTAGGCCCCGCCATACGCCTTACGAGTGATGACGGTAACCAGCGGCACGGTTGCTTCGGCATACGCATAGAGCAGCTTTGCCCCACGGCGGATCACGCCGGTCCACTCCTGGTCGGTGCCAGGAAGGTAACCGGGAACATCCACGAGAGTAAGAATCGGGATGCTGAAAGCGTCACAGAAGCGAACGAAGCGGGCGGCCTTCTCACCAGCTTCGATGTTGAGGGTTCCTGCCATCGCTTGCGGCTGGTTGGCGATGATTCCGACCGAGCGCCCTTCGACGCGACCGAAACCTACGACGATATTGGGCGCAAACAACGGCTGCGTCTCGAGAAAGTCGCCGTTATCAACGATGTGCTCGATGATCGTCTTCACGTCATAGGGCTGGTTGGGGCTGTCGGGAATGATCGTGTTGAGCTTGCGATCCTCATCCGTAATTTCCAGCTCAACTTCACTCTCGTAGACGGGAGCATCCGACAGGTTGTTGTCTGGCAAGAAGCCGACCAGGGTGCGGGCGTAGTCGAGAGCATCCTCTTCATCGCTCGCCAGGTAGTGGGCAACGCCCGACACCTTGTTGTGGGTGAGCGCGCCACCGAGCTCTTCCATGCCGACGTCTTCGCCGGTAACCGTCTTGATGACATCGGGCCCGGTAACAAACATTTGGCTGGTCTTGTCGACCATAATGATGAAGTCGGTCAGCGCAGGGGAGTAGACCGCTCCACCGGCGGCCGGGCCCATGATGATAGAAATCTGCGGGATGACGCCCGACGCCTGAGTGTTGCGACGGAAAATTTCGCCATACTTGCCGAGAGCCACAACGCCCTCTTGAATGCGAGCTCCACCAGAGTCGAACATGCCGATGATCGGAACGCCCGTCTTCATCGCGTGATCCATAATCTTGATGATCTTCTCGCCGGCAACCTCACCAAGCGAGCCACCAAAGATCGTGAAGTCTTGAGCGTAGACGGCAACTTGACGGCCGTGGATCGTGCCGGTACCGGTGACGACCGCGTCCCCATAGGGGCGATTCTTTTCCATGCCGAAGGCGTGAGTGCGGTGACGAACAAACTCATCGAGCTCGACGAATGAACCGTGATCGAGCAACTGTTCGATGCGCTCGCGAGCAGTCATCTTGCCCTTAGCGTGCTGCTTTTCGATCGCCGCGTCACCGCTGGCAGTCACAGCTTCGTGATAGCGGTTCTTGAGATCGGCGATCCGGCCGGCGGTCGTGAACATGTCTGGAGTCGTATTGTCTTCGGTCACTGTGTCACTTTACCCACCCATCGACCGCTTGTGTGGTTGGCGGAACCCACAAGTTTGAGGCCGGTTTCATTGAGGAAACACTAGAGACATATCGCTGCCCTTACGCTGAAGCGATGCACCTTCCATTGAGTTCCGCTGTTCTCCCGCTGCTTGAGTACCTCGATGAGGTCGGATCGACCAATCAGGAGCTGATGGCGCGAGCCGCGCGCGGTGAAGCGCAACACCTCTCCGCTGTGGTGACGACAAATCAGACTGCGGGTCGTGGCCGACTCGGCCGGGAGTGGATCGCGCCCCCAGGCAAGACATTCGCTGTCTCGGTGTTGCTGGCGCCGGCTGAGGCATCCATTGGATCCTTGGCGTGGATGCCGCTTCTCGGCGGTCTGGCGATGGCTCGAGCCGTGCGCAGTCTGGTGCGTGATCGCGAAGTCACCCTCAAGTGGCCAAACGATGTTCAGATCGAAGGCATGAAGATTTCTGGGCTGCTCTCAGAACTCGTGGCGGACGGTTCGGGCGTGATCGTAGGTGCGGGGCTGAACCTCACTATTGAGCGCGACGAGCTGCCGACATCCGTATCGACGTCTTTGCTGTTGGAGGGCACCGATCCCGGTGTTGATCTGGCACTCAGTAGCTATCTGACGGAACTTACCGGTCTTTATGAGCAGTACCTCGGAGGCGGGCTCGATGCCGTGCGCAGCGGAATTGCGGATGCCGTGCGCGCCGAATGCGGAACGATCGGTCGACGCGTGCGAGTAGAGCTTCCAGACGGTGGGCGCATTTTCGGCACTGCAGAAACCGTCGACGACCAGGGTCAGTTGGTGGTGAGGGAGGACGCGAACGGCAGCTTGCAGCACGTCGCGGCAGGGGACGTCACTCACCTGCGGTATGAATGAGCTATGCCAAATGAGACGGTGAGCGTTCAACGCGAGGCGATTGTCGCCCGTGTTCGGTCACACGCGCGTTCGCTGATCTTTCCCGGCATCGTTTTGGTGGCGACCGCAGCGGCCCTCGGCTACTTCTTTGGCAGCTTCGCGGAAGATTGGCAGAACCTTGCCGTGCTTGCCGCCGGCCTTCTGCTCAGTGTGGTGGCTTGGTTTTTGCCGTTCTTTGGGTGGCTCGCCAGAAACTACACAATCACCACACGACGAGTAGTGCTCTCGAGCGGGGTGTTCGTTCGTGTCAGGCAAGAGCTGCTGCATAGCCGCGGCTATGACGTGACGGTGCGCCAAAATTGGGTGCAGCGGATGTTCGGCAGCGGTGACCTCTTGATCAACGCCGGTCATGACTACCCGGTCATTTTGCGCGACATTCCCTCCGTATCGATCACTCAAGCGGCACTGCATGACCTCATGGAGAACAACCAGAATATTGTCTCGATGCGGCGCCAACGCGACGAGTCTCAGGCCTCAGACGAGACCACAGTGTGGGGCACTCGTTAGGATCGTTGCCCCTCATGGAGATTGTTTTCTCGACTCTGGAGCGACCGCACGCTACTTTCTATTAACTCTGATCAGATAGGGTGCGCAGCGTGAAGATCTCAGTTGTCGGATGTGGTTACCTCGGTGCCGTTCATGCATCCTCGCTTGCAAAACTTGGCCACGATGTTGTTGGCATCGACATTGACCAAGCAAAAGTTGACCTCTTGGCATTGGCCAAGGCCCCGTTCTATGAGCCTGGCTTGCCAGAACTCTTGAGCGAAACGCTTGCAGCGGGCAAGCTCACTTTCAGTACCGACATGAGCCTCGCGCACGGGGCAACTGTGCACTTCATCGCGGTGGGCACCCCTCAACAAGAAGACTCAAACGCGGTAGATCTCAGTGCGGTCGAGTCCGCATTCGACGGAATTGTTGCCCACCTTTCACCGGGCGATGTCGTAGTCGGCAAATCGACAGTGCCAGTCGGAACCGCTCAGCGGCTCGCCGCACGCATCGAGGCAGTCGGCGCGCACTTGGCGTGGAATCCAGAATTCTTGCGCGAAGGCTATGCCGTCAAGGACACCATTAGCCCCGATCGACTCGTCTATGGAGTTCGTCCCGGCGACGACCACTCAGTCTCCGTGCTTGATGAGGTGTACGCCACGGTGCTCGCTCAAGACATTCCGCGCGTGATCACCGATTTCGCCACTTCTGAGCTCGTCAAAGTTGCGGCCAACGCCTTTCTGGCCACCAAGATCTCATTCATTAACGCAATGGCGGAAGTAGCAGAGGTTACGGGAGCCGACGTCACCCAGCTCGCAGATGCAATCGGTTATGACCAGCGCATTGGCCGCCGTTTTCTCAATGCTGGCCTCGGTTTCGGCGGTGGCTGCCTGCCGAAGGACATCCGCGGATTCATGGCGCGTGCTTCGGAACTCGGCGCCGGAGATGCCCTGAACTTCCTTGGGGAAGTTGACGCGATTAACCTCCGTCGACGTGAACGAATGGTCGACCTGTGTCGCGAAGTGCTTGGTGGAACGATCGAAGGTGCGAAGATCGCGGTGCTCGGACTCGCATTCAAGCCAGACTCTGACGACGTGCGCGACTCCCCGGCACTCGATGTCGCGGCTCGCCTGGCCGAGTTGGGTGGGCACGTTCGGGCCACCGATCCGCAGGCGATTGACACGTCGCGCCGCCTACGCCCCGAGCTCGACTACGTCGCTAGCGCCGAGGAAGCGGCTCGCGATGCTGATGTCGTGCTAGTGCTCACCGAATGGCGAGAATATCGCGACATCGACCCGAGCGAACTCGGCTCAGTCGTTTCGGTGCGCGCGATCCTCGACGGTCGAAATTGCTTGAACCCGGTGCAGTGGCGTGAAGCCGGCTGGACCTATCGCGCGTTGGGTCGCCCCTAGCGCTGCCTCGGCTGCGAGTACGCCACGGCTGGGGCTGAAAACCCACCAGCGGTAGAGGGCGAAACGGAAGAAGGCACCGAGAGCGAGGCCCACAACGTTGGTGGCGATGTTGTCGGCCAGCAGCGAGGTGTAACCGAGCACGTAGTGAGACACCCACAGGCACAGAACGCCGATTGCCATCCCGGCAACGCTGACGATGGCAAACTCAACGCCCTCACGAGCCGCACGGGTACGCCCGGCAGTAGCGAAAGTCCAGCGACGATTGCCCACCCAGTTGGCGCCGATCGCCACAGTCGTCGAGATGATCTTGGCGATCACTGGTCCTTCGTGAAGAACGTCCGGTGAGAGAATTGTGATCCGCAACAGATTGAATACTGCGACATCGATCACGAGCCCGCCGAGCCCCACTACGCCGAAACGTAAGAATTGGCCGAGCAGCTTTCGCATGTGATCTCCGCAGTAGACAAGAATGGGGCAGGGCGGTTGGAAGTCTAACCCGCCAAGCTAGGCCCGAAGCTGGGCATCATCTTAGACAGTGCAGGAGTCACTAGTGCCACCGATCGTGGGCGTAATTGGCGGAGGCCAGCTGGCCAGAATGATGATCCCGCGCGCAATCGAGCTCGGTATTGAGCTTCGCGTGCTTGCCGAGAGCGACGGAATGTCCGCGCAGTTGGCGGCAACGGCCGTCGGCGATTACACGGATGCTGACACCGTTCTCGCTTTTGCGCGCGATGTTGACGTCATCACTTTCGACCACGAACACGTGCCTCAGGATGTGCTGGCTCAGCTCATCGAGGCTGGAGTTTCTGTGCATCCGGGCCCAGCACCTTTGGCTGTTGCGCAAGACAAGATTCTGATGCGCCAGGAGTTGACCCGACTGGGCCTACCGGTTCCTGAGTGGGCGAGTGTGTCGACGCCGGCCGAGCTTGACGGATTCTTGGCTGCAAATGGTGGACGAGTGATCGTAAAGACGCCTCGCGGCGGTTACGACGGCAAAGGCGTTCGCGTGGTGTCAGCCGCAAGCGAGGTCGCGGATTGGTTCGAGGCAGGCAACCCGCTCTTGGCTGAAGAACTCGTGTCGTTCACCCGTGAACTCGCGCAATTGGCCGCCCGCAGCCCGGGTGGTGAAGTCGCGTTGTGGCCGCTTGTCGAGTCGATTCAGCAAGACGGGGTCTGCGCCGAAGTCATCGCACCCGCACCGTCGCTTTCAGCGTCGCTAACGGATGCCGCAGCCACCATCGCGCGCACCGTTGCCGATAAACTGGGCGTCACCGGCGTACTGGCCGTAGAACTCTTCGAAACCTCCGACGGACGCCTACTCATCAACGAACTCGCGATGCGCCCCCACAACAGCGGACATTGGACAATGGATGGCGCGGTGACGAGCCAATTCGAACAACACTTGCGTGCCGTGCTCGATCTGCCCCTCGGTGCGACCGATGCGCGCTCGCCGTGGACGGTCATGATTAACGTTCTCGGGGGACCAGCATCCGGAACTATCGCCGACCGTTACCCCGCAGCATTCGCCAACCAGCCGACCGCGAAGTTTCACGAATATGGCAAAGCGCCCCGCCCCGGCCGCAAGGTTGGACACGTCAATGTGAGCGGTGACGACCTCGATGACGTGGTCTACCGCGCGCGTGCCGCAGCAGCGATTCTGAAGGATTGACACCTAGCATGGGTTCCGTGACTCAACCGCAAGTAGCCGTCGTAATGGGATCAGACTCTGACTGGAACATCATGGTCGAGGCATCCGCTGCTCTCAAAGATTTTGGTATCGCCCACGAAGTCAGTGTGGTTTCTGCGCATCGCAGTGCCGAGAAGATGATCGCGTTCGGCAAAGAAGCGGCTGGTCGCGGCATCCGGGTCATCATTGCTGGTGCCGGTGGTGCCGCTCATCTCCCCGGGATGCTGGCTTCGGTGACGACACTTCCCGTTATTGGTGTTCCGGTTCCGCTGGCTCGCCTCGATGGTATGGATTCGCTGTTGTCGATTGTGCAGATGCCCACGGGTATCCCTGTTGCGACGGTGTCGATCGGCGGCGCGCGCAATGCCGGAATCTTGGCCGCCCGGATTCTTGGATCTGGTGACGCAGAGCTCACCCAAAAACTTGCCGAATATGCAGCGCAACTTGACGCGCTCGTTGACGACAAGAACGCCGCACTGAACGCGAGCCTGTGAGCGCAGCGAGTTCCCTCCGTCAGCCGGCCGATCGGTCGCCGCAGACGATGACAAAACGCGCGTGGTGGCTGCTCGGCCTCAACGTGCTCATTCCTGGTTCGGCTCAACTGCTCGCCGGCAACCGAAAGCTCGGACGCTTCGGTGTGGTTGCAAGCTTTCTGTTTCTGCTGATCGTGGCCATCAGCGTGGTTCTTTCCTTTGCCGCACCAACGGTGCTGCTTACCGTGGGCAGCAGCACGCTCGGGCTGTCAGCGATTGCGCTCATCTTGGCCTTCTACGCAGTTCTGTGGCTCATTCTTACCGTCAACGCTTGGTCACTGGCCAACCTGGGGCGTGCCACGACCGTCGGCCGCTCGGCCGTTGCCGCCTTCAGCGCCGTGGTTCTCGTCGTCGTCGCAGGAACCGCTGGCTATGGCGCCTACGTTGCGACGACCGCCAATTCCTTCCTCAGCGACGTCTTCATTGCTGCACCGACCAAAGAGCCCATCGATGGGCGTTACAACATCTTGCTGCTCGGTGGGGATGCCGGAGTTGATCGGGACGGTCTGCGACCCGACAGCATTACCGTGGCGAGCATTGATGCTGAAACCGGGGAGGCAGTACTGATCGGCCTTCCGCGCGACATCCAGCTCGCCCCGTTCGTTGCAGGGTCGCCGCTCGCGGACATATACCCTGACGGCTATGGAGCATACGGTTGCGCCGTCGACGTGTGCATGCTCAACTCTATCTACACCGAGGTTGAACTCAAAACCCCAGAACTGTACCCAGACGCAGTAGCCAACGGCAGTACGCCCGGCATCGAGGCGATGCGCGACGCCGTTGAAGGCATTACGGGGCTCGGCATCCAGTACTACGCGCTCATCGACATGCAGGGATTCTCAGACCTCATCGATTCGCTCGGTGGTGTCACGATCAATGTGGAAGAAGCCGTGCCGATTCACGCGGATGCCGAATTTACGATCGTCGCCGAATGGATTCCAGCGGGCGTACAGGTCATGGATGGCTACCACGCCCTCTGGTACGCGCGCTCGCGGCACGACACGAGCGACTACGACCGCATGAAGCGCCAGCGGCAACTGCAGCAGGCGGTTATTGAGCAGTTCACGCCGTCTAACGTGCTCACCAAAGTTCAGGCCATCGCCGCCGCCAGCGCGAAAGTCGTGAAGACCGATATTCCGCAGGGAAGCCTCGGGTACTTCGTGAACCTCGCCTCCAAGACCCGCGCACTGCCCATCGGGTCGCTTGAGCTGGTTCCGGCAAACGACATCGATCCTGAGTACCCCGATTTTGACTACGTTCGTCAGCTCGTTGCCGGAGCCACAGCGCCCACAGTCGTGGACGACAGCACCGAATAGCTAGCCCCGTTTCTACAGGTCGGCGTGAAGCTGCCAGACTTTCTCCGCAGACATGCGCCAGTTGAACGCGCGAGCACGATCCTGGCCCGCATAGTACAAGCGTTCTGCGAATGGGGCGTCATCGAGCACACGCCTGATGCCGTCGGCAAGCGCCTCGGGGTAGCCTTCAGCAGGTTCTCGCTCTACAACAACACCGGCATCCGCAGCTAGTTCCACAAGCGCGGGTGCATCAGAATGCACGACAGGAATACCGAACGAGAGTGCCTCAAGCACGGGCATTCCGAAGCCAACATCGAGGTTGGGGTAAACGAAGGCGGCGGCGTGATCGAAGGCAACCGACAGATCGTCGTTGCTGAGCGTGCCCATGCAACGAACGCGTTCGGGGCTGATCTTCTCTGCTGCTACAAATTCTGCAACTGTTTCGTCGCCAGGCTCGGGACCGACGAGGAGCAGCGCAATATCGTCCTCAAGTTCGTGAAGAGCACGGATGAGGTAATCGATTCCGCGGTGTGGCTCCAGCCCGCCGATGGCCAGCAGGAATCGCCATGGCAGGTCGAGTTCGTTGGCGCGCTCATCCACGTTGTCGGGGATATGCAGACTCGTGCTGGCCGCGCCGCTAATGACACGTACGCGGTCGCCAAAATTTGCAATACCCTCGAGCTGTTGGGCGACGGTGTGGCTGGGAACGATAATTGCGTCCGCATACTTTTCTGCGCGCTTGAGCATCGCGCGACTCCACCCGGCCCGGCGGCTTCCCAGGGATTCCGGCCGAGTCCAGGCCACCGTATCGTGCACGGTTACGACGATCTGATCACCGCGGTTGAGTCGATCGTGGCGACGGAGCGGAGCGAGCAAGCTGGGTGCATGCAACATCCCATTGCCGGGAACCTTAGTGAACCCGTGTTGCCATGATGCGCGGAGTTCGCGACGGCCGAGGGCGCTCTTGTGAAGCTTGGCGAGGTTCGGCAGGCGCTCGGCGATGAGTGTGTACTCGTCTTCGGTCGACGCCGACACAAATGCTTCAACAAAACAGTTGCTTGGCGCACTCGCGATGAGCCCCCGTGTCAACTCTTCTGCATACCGGGCGACACTGCCGTGAGTCGGCGAGAGCATCTCGTCGATGATGACGCGGAGAGTGGTCATTCTGCAGTCAATGCTCCTGAATCAAAGGCGGAGTGAAGCGCCTGTTTCCAATTACGCATTGGTTCAATCCCCGCATCGAGCCACGCTTGATGACCCAACACAGAGAAGCTTGGTCGGGGCGCAGGGCGCTGAAAAGCTGAACTGTCGGTCGGCTTGACCCTATCAGGATCAAGTCCAGCACAAACGAAAACTGCCTGCGCTAGGTCGAACCACGTTGCGTGACCGCCGTTGGTGCCGTGGAAAATTCCCGACGGAGTGCCAGCATCGACGAGAGCCACCAGTTGGGCGGCAAGATCGCCGGTCCACGTGGGTTGCCCCTTCTGGTCGTTAACGACTTCGAGGGTGTCGCGATCGGCAGCAAGCCGCAGCATGGTGCGCGGAAAGTTCGAGCCGTTTTTGCCATAGAGCCACGCCGTGCGCACGATTGCGGTGCGACCAGGGTTGTGCTCAAGCGCGAGCAGTTCGCCCGCAGCCTTGGTGCGTCCATAGGCAGACACTGGATGCCGTGGTGCATCTTCCGCGTACGGTTCTGTGGCCGTGCCGTCGAATACGTAATCGGTCGAGAGCTGCACGAGTCGTGACCCGTGCTGAGCTGCAGCGAGGGCGAGATTGTGAGGGCCAACGGCATTGACGAGGTGGGCGTTCTCTTCATCGGCTTCTGCGTCATCCACTCGGGTGTACGCCGAGGTGTTGATGATGACGTTATAGCCACTGAGAATGTCGAGAGCGGCCTCACGGTCGGTGATGTCGAGTTCGTTGCGCGTCAGCGCGGTAGCGTCGCGACCGCTGAGCGCATGCATGAGGTCGGTGCCGAGCATTCCGCCGGCGCCGACAACTGCAATTCGGGTCACAGGGCAGCCTTAGCCTTCAGCGGCTCCCACCACTGGCGGTTGTCGCGGTACCACTGCACGGCCTCGGTAAGCCCGGTCTCGAACGGCACCTGGGGTGCGTAACCGAGTTCGGAGCTGATCTTGGAAATATCGACGCTGTAGCGGAGGTCGTGACCGAGACGGTCTTCAACGCGGTCGACGGACGACCAGTCAGTGCCGGTGTGATCGAGGAGCATCTGGGTGAGTTCTTTATTGGTGAGCTCGGTGCCGCCGCCGATGTTGTAGATCTCGCCAGCGCGACCGCTGGTAACGACTAGCGCAATGCCGCGGCAGTGGTCGTCAACATGCAGCCAGTCACGCACGTTGTTGCCCTCGCCGTAGAGGGGAACGTGCTTGCCGTCGATCAGATTGGTGACGAACAGCGGAATCAGCTTCTCAGGAAAGTGGTACGGCCCGTAGTTGTTAGAGCAGCGCGTGATCGACAGGTTGAGGCCGTGCGTGCGGAAGTAGCTGCGGGCAAGCAGATCGCTACCGGCCTTCGACGCAGAGTATGGCGAGTTGGGCTCAAGCGGCTGTAGTTCATCCCAGGAGCCTTCTGCGATCGAGCCGTACACTTCGTCAGTAGAGACGTGAACGAAACGGGGGGTTTTTGCACGCAGCGCTGCATCGAGCAGGCGCTGGGTGCCGAGCACGTTGGTCTCTACGAATGCGCTGGCATCGCGAACCGAACGGTCGACGTGTGACTCCGCAGCGAAATGCACAATGGCGTCGATGTCACCGAGCAGCCGATCGAGCAGGTCAGCATCGCGGATGTCGCCCTCAACGAACGTGTACCGGGGGGAGTCGGCCACGGGAGCGAGATTCTCGAGGTTGCCCGAGTACGTCAGCGCATCAAGCACCACGACATCTGCACCGGCGAGCCCGGGGTAGGTGTCTTCGATGGTGCGTCGAACAAAGTTTGAGCCGATGAATCCGGCGCCACCGGTCACGAGAAGTTTCATGAAGGGTTCCTGTCGGTATTGGGTAGTGAGCCTGTGGTCGGTGCTGAAGCGCCGGTGGCAGGAAACTCTGAGGCGAGTGTTCGCTTGAGTGCTTCTTGCAAGCTGTAGGTGGCGGTGTAGCCGGAGTCGCGAAGACGGTCAGTGTTCACCGTGGTGTCGGCCGCAAACTTGCGAATGCGCACCGCACTAATCGGAAAAGTACGTCGGGTGATTTTAGCCGCAGCATCGAAAACGTAGCCAGCAGCTATCCCCAGAGGGAGTGGCAAACGCAGGCCGCTGGCGCCGTGTACGTTCATTTCTTCCCGCAAGATTGCAATGAGCTCGCTCGATGAGAGGTCGGGCTTGTCAGCGAAGTTGCGGATCTCGATACCGGCAGGTGCGTCAAGACGGCTGGCGATGTAGCCGACGATGTTGCCGACATACGCCATTGACTTCTTGTTGCCGCCCTTGCCGACCATGATGAAGCGGCCAGAAGAAACCTGCTTTGCCAAGTTATAGACGTTGCCGCGGTTGCCCTCGCCGAACACAACTGAGGGGCGAACGATGGCCAGCGAGCGTGCGGCATCCACGTTGGCCCATGCGCTAAACACACCTTCGGCTGCGAGCTTCGAGCGGCCATATTCGTTGAACGGCTCGGGCACCGAGTCTTCTGAGGCATTGTTCTTGTCGAGCCCATATAGCGCAACCGTGCTTGTAAACACGATGCGCTGGATGCCATTGGCTTCCGCTGCAGCGACAAGAGCGTGTGCGCCACCTACGTTGACCTCGGTGTAGAGGCTCAGGGGAGAAACGTCGTCGTGGTGCTCGGCAGCGAGGTTGATGATCGCGTCGTGGCCGGCGCCTGCTGCAGTAAGTTCTTCGGCAGAGCGCACATCCCCGGTCACTGATTGCTCGGGAAAGCGTGGTGACACATGACGGTCAAAGTTGGTGAATTCGTGCCCCTGCTCGTGCAGGGTTTCGAGGAGGCGAGTGCCGATAAAGCCACTGCCGCCGACGACGAGAATCTTCATAGAATTGCCTTGTCCGTTCCCGACAGATTGCCCATTCACGTCAGATTGTCCGTTCACCACACACCAGCGCCAATCAATAGCGCAATTATCCACTGATCTCTTGGGCGTCGCCTGAGTTGTGACGCGCGACGAGCCAAAGCAAAGCGAGCACGAAGGTTTCGCTGATCGACGAGGTCGCGCATCCGGAGCAGTTCTGGGCGAAGTTCGTTGTCGGCCACACTGAGGGCGATGCGTGCCAAGAGGCGCGCCTGACCGCGGTGCCATTGTTCGCGTACGAGTGCGAGCCGCGAGAAGGCGGAGCGGGCGTCGACATTGGCACCCATAACGTTGGCGTCGTGTTGGCGGTACTCAACGGTTGGCACCGAGTCGATGTGCCACATCCAACCGTGTGCCCGCGCCAACACGTACAGCAACCAGTCGTGGTACTGCGGCGGCTTAGTCGTCTCGGGGGAGTTGAGGTAGTCGCGGGCCAACGCAATAAGTCGATTCGACATCAGGAAGGTCGAGCCGGGCCCAGGGCTCTCAAGTAGGTAGTCGAAGCGGCGCTGCGGAAAGTCTTTCTTTACGAGACTCTGCTCGCCGTCTGGCGTGAATGACATGACATTCGACGAGACACCGTCAACCGCGAGCGCGGCACTCAATCGAACATGTGACGCAAGCTTTGTGGGCACCCAAATGTCATCCTGATCACAGAACGCGTAGAACTCGCGATCAGCAGGCACCAACTGAATGAGGCGATAGAAGTTGGCGGCGGCGCTGCCCGAAGCACCATCGCTCGGGATGACTGTCAGGCGGGGCTCGGAGGCGGCACATTCGGCAAGCCACTCGGCGGTGCCATCAGTCGAGGCATCATCGCGAGCGAACACTTCGACTTCTACCCCGGACTGCGCGAGCACACTGTCGAGTTGCTCGGGAAGCCAACGGCGACCGTTGTGGGTCGCCAGCAGCACTGCGACGCGGGGGAGAACTCCGGAGGAGGAATCGGCAGGCATAACTCCACAATGATAGTTGGCTTGGCGTTGCGCAATGCTGCACCCTCCCCACCGTAGGCTGGAGCAATGAGCGCGCCCGAGCCCACCCCCAGCATCTCGGTGGCTTTGTGCACACACAATGGCGTCACCTACATTGAAGAACAGCTCGTCAGCATCCTCGAGCAAGTGCCAGCGCCGCAGCAGCTTGTGGTGTCGGATGACGCCTCCAGCGACGACACTATTGCGCGCGTTCGCGAGGTTGCGGCACGCTATCCCGCCGTTGAACTCACGGTTTTCGAAAACACCACGCCACGTGGCGTGACCAAGAACTTTGAGCAAGCAATTCGTGCGTGCACCGGCGATCTCATCGCGTTGAGCGATCAGGATGACGTGTGGCATGTGGGGCGGCTTGCGCTGTTTGAGGCAGGGTTTGCCATGCGGCCCACAGTCGCCCTCCTTCACAGTGATGCACGACTCGTCGATGCCGTGGGGCGGCCGCTCGGCCACACGCTCGCCGAGGCACTCGGTGTGAGCGGAGGCGAGGTGGCGAGCATCCACAACGGCGACGCGTTCTCGGCACTGCTTCGCCGCAACCTAGTGACGGGCGCCTGCACTGTGTTTCGTCGGAGCCTCGTGGAGTATGCGGCACCGTTCCCTTCGTCGTGGGTTCACGACGAATGGCTGGGCCTGATCGCCGCAGCAGTCGCCTCGACCGACTTTATCGAGCAGCCCACCATTGACTATCGCCAGCATGGGGCCAACCAGATCGGTGCGACGAAGCTGACGCTTGGGGGCAAGTTCGGGCGCATGATGGAGCCTCGTCGCGCCCGTAACGCTCGGCTCGAAACCAATATCTCGGTGCTGGTCGACCGGCTGCAGCGACTCGGTTCGCGCGTGAGCGATGACAAAGTTCACCGCGCGCTGGCCAAGCTTGATCACGAACGAATGCGCAACGCTCTGCCCGAAACTCGGATGCGGCGAATTCCCGCCGTTGCTCGCGCTTACTTCGCCGGCGATTACGGTCACTTCTCGCGTGGCACGCTCGACGCCGTGCGCGACGTTCTGCAGCCCGTCGACTGACGCGGGGGCTGACCTCGATTGACGCCTTGCGCCGCAGAACTGGCTCCGTGGGCGTCCTGAACTGACTTCCAAGGCTCGCCGGGTAGGATTCCGGGTGTGCAGATACGTGAACTCTCGGTGCCTGATTCCTACGAAATCACCCCCAAACAATTCGCTGACGACCGCGGCGTTTTCTTGGAGTGGTACCGCTTCGACAAACTCGAAGAGATAGTTGGCCACTCGCTCGACCTTCGGCAGGCCAACACTTCGGTCTCTCAGCGCGGCGTTGTGCGGGGCATCCACTATGCGGATGTTCCTCCCGGGCAGGGCAAGTACGTCACCGTGACGCACGGTGCCGGCATCGACTTCGTGGTCGACATTCGTGTGGGTTCGCCCACATTTGGCCAGTGGGACTCGGTCATTCTTGACACTGTTGATCGTCGTGCCGTGTACGTCGCTGAGGGCCTCGGCCATGCCTTTATTGCGCTCACCGACGACGCCACTCTCACCTATCTCGTGAGTGATGTCTACAAGCCGGGTGCCGAACACGACATAAACGTGCTCGACCCCGAGATCGGTCTTGAATTTCCGCCAGAACTTGGCGACCTCGTGCTCTCACCCAAAGACAAAGTAGCGCCCACTCTCGCCCAGCGACTAACAGACGGCTCGTTGCCGTCCTACGCTGCGGTCACGGAGCACTACGAGGCGAACCGAAAGGAACGCAACTAATGCGCGGAATCATTCTGGCCGGCGGCAGTGGAACACGCCTCTGGCCAATCACCAAGGGCATCTCGAAGCAACTCATGCCGATCTACGACAAGCCAATGGTCTACTACCCCCTGTCGACTCTGATGAGTGCGGGCATCCGCGAAATTTTGATCATCACGACACCGGATGACCAGTCCCAGTTCCAGCGGCTGCTGGGCGATGGCAGCGAACTCGGCATCGAGTTGACGTATGCCGTACAGCCGTCACCCGATGGTCTGGCTCAGGCGTTCATCATTGGTGAAGAGTTCATCGGCGACGAAAAGGTTGCCCTCGTTCTTGGTGACAACATCTTTCACGGCGTTGGACTCGGATCGAATCTGCGCACGCACAACGACGTCGACGGTTCCCTGATCTTCGCATACCACGTACGCAACCCGCGCGCCTATGGCGTTGTTGAGTTCAACGAGAACTTCATTGCTCAGTCGATCGAAGAGAAGCCGCTCGAGCCGAAGAGCAACTACGCGGTACCCGGCCTCTATTTCTACGACAACTCGGTCATCGAGATCGCCAAGTCGATCACGCCAAGTGCTCGCGGCGAGCTCGAGATCTCGACCATTAACGAGCACTACCTCAACCGTGGTCAGTTGCAAGTGAACGTGCTCGATCGCGGTACTGCATGGCTCGACACCGGAACGTTCGAGTCAATGGTGCAGGCCACCGAGTTCGTGCGCGTCATCGAAGACCGCCAGGGCTACAAGATTGGCTGCATCGAAGAAATCGCGTGGCGTGCCGGGTGGATCACGGATGACCAGCTCGCCGCCCTCGCAGCACCCCTCGTCAAGAGCGGCTACGGCGTATACCTCGAAGGACTGCTGGCGGCCGCACGGTGACTCGCGTACTGATCATCACGGGTGACCCCATCGGGCCGCGGATGGCAGGCCCGGCCATCCGGTCGTGGAATATGGCGCTCGCGCTCGCAGAAGCGGGCAACGAGGTCACGCTCATGACCACCACCAAGCTTCAGCAGGTGGATGCCCCCTTCGAGCTCACGCTCGTAACTCCGGGGGAGAACGACGCGTTCGCAAAGCGTGAACAGTGGTGCGACGTAGTCGTATTCCAGGGTCACGCAATGCGCCAGTTTGAAGTGTTGCGCACGACCGACAAGGTCACCGTCGTCGACATTTATGACCCCATGCACCTCGAAATGCTCGAACAGGGTCGTGAGCTCGCGCGCGCGACCTGGGAGCTGCGCGTCACAACGGCAACCGAGGTGCTGAACGAGCAACTCGCCCTCGGCGATTTCTTTATGTGTGCCTCTGAGCGCCAACGACTCTTCTACTTCGGTCAGCTTGCCGCTCTGGGGCGGCTCAGCCCCGCAACGTACGAGAACGATCCGCACCTCGAAGGCCTCCTCAGCGTTGTGCCGTTTGGGCTCGAGGGCACGCCGCCCGCTCACACCCGCGACACTCTCAAGGGCGTGCTGCCGGGCATCGATGCCGATGACAAACTCATGATCTGGGGCGGCGGGGTTTACAGCTGGTTTGATCCCAAAACTCTGATCCGCGCGGTTGCGAAACTGGCTGAGACTCGCGACACGGCCAAACTCTATTTTCTGGGCACCCGGCATCCGGGCGTAGACCAGATGGGCATCGTGCGTGAGTCGCACGATCTCGCTAGTGGACTCGGTGCGCTCAACACATCGGTGTTCTTCAACGAAGAGTGGGTCGACTACGCCGACCGCCAGAACTATCTGACCGAAGCGGATGCCGGAGTCAGCACCCACATGTCGCATATCGAAACCACGTTCTCGTTTCGCACGCGCATTCTCGACTACCTCTGGGCCGGACTGCCCATGGTGGTTACCGAGGGCGACAGCTTTGCTGACCTCATCGAAACAGAAGGACTCGGCCTCACGGTGCCCGCGCAGGATGTGGATGCTCTTGCCGCAGCTCTCGACCGCGTGCTCTATGACGAAGCCTTCATCGTCGAGTGCCAACGCAATGTCGCTCGAGTGCGTGAAGACTTCTACTGGCAGCGCACACTTGCTCCACTTGTGAATTTTGTTGCCAACCCGCAGCATGCGGCCGACCACGAAGCAACTCGTCGCCGTGGCGTCACGTTGGGCCAAAAAGTGCGCAAACCGTATGGGCTTCTGCACGACCTGCGCATGGCGTGGCACCACCTTCGGCACACCGGAGTGAAGGCGACAGTAGACAAAGCGTTCGCGCGGTTGCGCCGTTAGCGGTCGCTCACAGCAGACTCTGAGTTTGTTCGCGTTAGCTTTATCCAATGTTTACTGGCGTGCGCTCCGTGTTGTCACGCTCAGACCGTCGAATCGGCCTGCTCGTGGCGCCCTTTCTGGTGTTCGCTGCGCTCGCGGCGTGGGCGCTCTCGTCGCCCGTCGGTTCTAGCCCCGATGATGACTTTCATCTGACCAGCATCTGGTGCGCCACAGGCGATTCTGAGTACTGCGCGCCCAGTGGCGACCCTGGCACCAGACTTGTGCCACCCCCCGTCGCCGACCCCGCATGCTTCGCCTACGACGCCGACAAGAGCGCTGGATGCCAGAGCCGAATCGACTTCACCGCAGGCGCCACAGAAGAGACTGAACGAGGCAACTTCGCCGGCGGATATCCCGTGGTCTACTACGGCACCATGAGCCTGTTTGTGGGGTCGGATGTCCACGCCTCCGTGCTCGTGATGCGCCTCATAAACATCACACTTTTTGTGGGGCTCGGCGTTGCCCTCTACCTGCTGTTGCCGGTCAACCGTCGCCAAATTTTGGTGTGGCAGTGGGCGCTCACGACCGTACCGCTTGGCCTCTTTGTGCTGTCGTCCAATAACCCGAGCGCCTGGGCTCTCATGGGTATTGGATACGGCTGGCTTGCGCTGCTCGGCTTCTATGAGGCATACGGCAGAAAGCGGATTGGGCTGGGCGCGGTGTTCTTGCTCACCGCGGTGATGGCATCCGGTTCTCGCAGTGATGCCACGATCTTCTTCGTGTTGGCGGTGTTCGCGGCAGCTATTCTCGCGTTCCAGAGCACGCGACGTTACTGGCTGTCGTCGCTGCTGCCGGTTGCGGGCTTTGTAATTTGTGCGGTGCTATTTCGCTCGTCACGATCAGTGGATGTTGTGACGGGTGGTCTGGACGAGCAATTGACGCTTGGCGTGCTCATTCCCCGTATCGCATACAACCTCACTGAGGTGCCCTCGATCTGGACCGGAATCTTTGGTCAGTCGTGGGGCCTCGGCTGGCTCGATACTTCGATGCCCTCACTCGTGTGGGGGAGCGCGCTCGCTGCGCTTATTGGTGTTGGTTTCGCCGCAGCCCGCGCCTCGTCATTGCGCAAATCAATAGTCATGATCTTGGGAGCGACTGCTCTCGCCGCTGTTCCGGTGACACTGCTTGTGCTCGCGGGCAAAGATGTGGGTGAAGATTTTCAGCCCCGATACCTGCTTCCGTTGATCATCGTATTCATTGGCGCAGTATTTTTCACCTCGCGCGATCAGGCCATTCGATTGTCGCGCGCACAGGTGTGGTTGGTGGTTTCGGCGCTTTCTGGTGCACAGTTCATTGCGCTCCACCTCAATATCCGCAGGTACGTGACCGGCATTGACGCGCTAAACGCGAATCTCGACGCCGGGCGCGAATGGTGGTGGGCGCTACTGATCACTCCAAACATCGCCTGGATTGTTGGTTCGCTGTGTTTCGCGGCCGCACTTGCGGTTCTCCTGCCGAGCCACCGAATCACCGCTGACATCAAGCCCATAAACCTCACTGAGGCCTCCGACCACGTTCGCGCTCTCTGATATAGCCTGTACGAATGGTACCCGGACGCTCTCAACCGTCTCCTGCGTCCGTGCGCACCCCAATTTTCAAGCGCCTTCGTCTCATCGTGCTTGTTCCTGTGCTGGCGCTCATCGCCCTATCGGCATGGGCTTTTGCCTCGCCGATGGGATCATCGCCTGATGACGATTACCACCTGGTGAGTATTTGGTGTTCAACGGGCGATGACGCTTACTGTCAGCCCGGCTCGGTCGAGAAGTCGCGCTTTGTCCCCGAAGCAGTGTTGGAATCGCCATGTTATGCGTTCCGCTCAACCTCTAGTGCTGTGTGTCAGGACGGTCTCGATTTTGAGACTGACGCACTCGTTGAAACCGCACGCGGCAATTTTGTCGGGGCCTACCCACCCCTGTATTACTCGGCGATGAGTGTATTCGTGGGGGACAACATTCTTGTTTCCGTCATGCTGATGCGGTTATTTAACATCCTCCTTTTCGTGGGGATAACTACTGCTCTCTACGTGTTGCTTCCTATTCAGCGCCGCCCCGCACTGGTGTGGGGCTGGCTGATCACTACGATGCCGCTCGGGCTGTTCTTGATCGCATCGAACAATCCCAGTGGTTGGGCAATCGCCGGGGTCGGAACTGCGTGGCTCGCGCTTTTGGGCTATTACGAGACGACGGGCCGTGGCAAGACTATTGCGCTCGGGGCTCTATTTGCGCTCGCAGTATTCATGGCCGCCGGTTCTCGTGGTGACTCAGCACTGTATGTCGCTGGAGCAATTGGTGTCGTCGGGGTGCTCGCGTTTGAACGCTCGCGTCGGTTTGTCGTGCGTTCGGCGCTGCCTGTGGTCATGCTCCTCGTAAGCGTGGTCTTCTTCCTCACCTCGCGTCAGACTTCCAGTGGCCTCACGGGATTTAGCGGTGGTTCAAACGCCTCTGTCGGAGGCCCGAGCACTGCGGAAACCATCGACAATTTGGCTGGTTTCGGTCTGCTGGCATACAACATCCTCAATGTTCCGTCATTGTGGACTGGCGTTTTTGGAGGCTGGGGATTGGGGTGGATCGACACTGCCATGCCCGCGCTCGTCATGGTTTTGGCGTTGGCGGTGTTTATTGGTGTCGGCTTTCTCGGTCTTAGCGTGCTCAATGGCCGAAAGGCGTTCGTAGTCGCGGGCGTCGCGTTTGTGCTCTGGGCGCTTCCTGCCTATGTGTTGACGGCGGGCGGCGATAAGGTCGGGGAGCAGGTTCAGCCTCGGTACATTCTGCCGCTGATTGTGCTTCTTGGCGGCCTCTTAGTTCTGCAAGCCGGACGCAAGCGGTTCGTGCTCGGGCGCGTTCAGTCGGCAGCTGTTGTCTTGTCGCTGGCCGCTGCCTATTTGGTGGCCTTGCATATGAATATGCGGCGCTACATCACGGGCAATGACGTACCCGGGTGGAACCTGAATTCCGGTGCGGAATGGTTCTGGTCTGGAGCTCCCGCGCCAATGATCGTGTGGGCGGTGGGCTCGGCTGCGTTCGCAAGTCTCGTGTTTATTCTGGTGCGCGAGATGTCGATCTCAGCGGCGCTGGTACCTGAGATCGACAGCAGCGAAGAAACTAAGCTGTCGGCTTCCCGATAACGCGGTAGGTAACTCCGGGCCACTGCTCGGCGCTGCTCACACGGCGTCCGTCAACAAAGGTGCGGATGCCGGGCAACTGCTCGGCGCTCAGAGTGCGGTATTCCTTGTGGTCGGCCTGCACTACCGCAGCGTCGATCGGCTCACCGTAATGGTACGGAGCGAAGCCAAGCTTGGTGAGCTCTTCGTCGGTGTAGAGCGGGTCGTGCACGAGCACGGTTGCTCCGCGGGTGTTGAGCGCATCTACAGCGGCGAAGACGCCCGAGAATGCAGTCTCTTTGACTTCGCCGCGGTAAGCAGCCCCGAGGACGACGACGCGGGCACCGGTGAGGTCGCCGTGGGCGCCCTCGAGCAGGCCAATTGTGTAGTCGGGCATTGCTGCGTTCGCTTCGCGCGCGGCACGCACAATGGTGGCGTCAGGGTCATTCCAGAGGTACAGACGCGGATAGACGGGGATGCAGTGGCCACCGACGGCAATGCCTGGCTGGTGGATGTGGCTGAACGGCTGCGAGTTTGTAGCCTGAATGACCGCGTAGACGTCGATGCCGTTTTGGCCGGCGAAGCGAGCGAACTGATTGGCCAGCCCAATGTTGACGTCGCGGTAGGTGGTTTCTGCCAATTTGGCGAGTTCGGATGCTTCTGCCGAACCGAGATCCCAGACACCGTTTTCGCGAGCCAGGTCGGGGCGCTCGTCAAAGTCAAGTACTGCGTTGTAGAAGTCGGTTGCCTGCTTGGCTCCTTCGTCGGAAAGACCACCAACGAGTTTGGGGTATTTGCGGAGGTCTTCGAAGACTCGCCCGGTGAGTACGCGCTCGGGGGAGAAGACGAGGTGGAAGTCTTTGCCCTCGGTGAGGCCGGAGACCTCTTCGAGCAGTGGCTTCCAGCGGTTTCGGGTCGTGCCAACCGGCAGAGTGGTTTCGTAGGAAACGAGGGTGCCGGGAGTCAAGTGTTCGCCCAGTGATCGAGTCGCGACATCCATCCAGCCGAAGTCTGGTTTTGCGTCTTTGTCGACGAACAGCGGCACAACGAGCACAACGGCGTCGGCTCCGGGAATAGCGTCGGCGTAGTCAGTGGTTGCGCGAAGCTTTCCGGCAGGAACGAGTTCGCTCAAGTGCTCCTGCAGGTGCGCTTCACCGGGGAATGGCTCGATGCCCTTATTGATGAGGTCGACGAACTCGGCGTTGATGTCAACGCCCACAACGTCGTGGCCCTTCGAGGCGAACTGAACAGCCAATGGCAGGCCGATCTTACCGAGGGCAACAACTGCGATCTTCACGAAATAGGGTCCTTTGTGTCTGCGTGGCCATCTGCGTGCGAACTAGACAAGTCTAGTTGCTCGGAATGGACGAACGTTGTGGTCGCTGAACGACGGCAGGTTGCAGGAACCTCGCCTGAAGAAGCATGACCGTGCGCGATGCTATCGTGATGCGGTGCGCGTACTGATGGTCACTCCGTGGTTCCCTGCTCCCGGCTCCGTTGAGTCTGGGATCTTTGTCGTGCGGGATGCCCTCGCGCTACGCGCGGATCACACGGTGAAAGTGCTCCACCTCGATTCGGAGCCTTCTGCATCGTCGCGAAGTGGTGCGACCGAGGTTCGGGGGGTGCCCACTCTGCGTGTTCCGTTCAACAGGTGGCGCGTTCGCGACTGGTTTTCGGCCCTTAAAGCGGTGCGGGCTGCAGCAAACGAGGCGGATGTCGTTCACACGCACGCTCTCTCGGGGATTATTCTCTTCGCGTTTTCCCGACCAGGCAAGAACACGCGCTGGGTGCACACCGAGCATTGGTCAGGGTTAACTGCGCCGGAAACTCTGTCGCCGCGAGGGCGCATCAGTCGTCGCGCGCTCATGCCGATTCTCGCTCGTCCCGACGCGGTAATTGTTGCGTGCGAGCGACTGGCTCGAACAATCCGCACGGTCCGCAGTAAGCCAATTGTCACGATTCCTTGCGTGGTTGTTCCGCCTTCGACCGTAGTCCCCGCTCCCAATGATTCGGCTGTACTGCGCGTCGTCGGTGTTGGCGGAATTATCGAGCGGAAGGGCGCGATCTGCGCTCTTGAGGCGATAGCTGAGTTGAAGAGTCGGGGTGTCGCAGCCCACTTGACGTGGGTGGGCGAAGGCCCTCAGCGTGACGAACTTACTGCGCGAGCGCGTGACTTAGGGCTCGAGAACCAGTTGACGCTCCGTGGTGCACTCAGTGAGGCCGAGGTTGGCAAGGAGCTAGACGCGGCCGACATGTTTCTCCTGCCCACCTTGGGTGATAACTTTTGCATCGTTGTGGCTGAGGCACTTTCGCACGGTCGCCCGGTCGTGAGCGGTGCCGATACCGGTGCAGTTGACTATTCCGCACCGGGGGTCTCACGGTTCGTCGAGGATGCCAAGAATCCAGTCGCCTATGCAGAAGCAATCCTCGACCTGCGGTCCTCGACCGAGCCGATCAGCGCCCAGGAAATTTCAGCGACCGTAGAGGGTCTCTTTACTCCCGAACGCGTCAGTCAACTCTTGACGACGACCTACGCTGGCTAGCGCGCTAATCTAAGGCCGTTGCTCGTCTGCTGCATCTGAAACCGCAAAATTGAGCCCGAGACCGTAAGCCCTAGTGTCGTATTCGGCGTGGGAGCACCAACCGCGCTTACTTGCGATCCACGCAGTCTTCACTGCCGCTAAGTCGGCGGCGACGATGATGTCGGCTCTCTTGAGCGTGTCGAGCGCCTGAGAATCCCGCCGTAGGTGTCGCCAAAAAACTCTGCCTTGGTCGAGTGGTCCGACAGAATTGATGAGTCGGCCGATGGGAAACGTCGCGAGTCGCGCGTAAAGAGTTCCGGCCCCAGTGGCCGTCAGGAGGCGGTCGAGTGCGGGAGATTTCGCAGTGTCAATCCGGATGCTCCGGTTGAGGCCTTGGGCTTCACGAGTAAAACCGAACGACAGCACAGTTAGGTCGACGTTGCCGGCGTCCTCTTCGAGCAGAGTCTTCAAGTACGAATTCTCACCCGTCAGTGTTGCGCCCGCGGATGAGTTAGGAATGCCGCCCAAGAGAAGTAGCACTTTTTTCACTGTCGACCACTTTCAATCGTCGCGCGGAGCGCAGCAATTCGCGGCGCTAATTGCGCATCGCGCTCGAGATGCTCGGACCAGCGTCGCGCAGCCTCGCGTGAGTGCGGGGTGGTATTCGCGGCGGCGATCGCCGCGGATTCAATGGCGTCGGCGAATGCTTCCGCGCTGACGCCCTGGGCAGGATGCACGCTCGGGTAGCCCTCGAGAATTCCTGTGGCCGCGGTGACGGGGTCGTGAAGCGCCGCGATGGGCAAGCCTGTCGACGCGTACTCGAAGACCTTGCCGCTAGTCACGTACTTACTCTTGCTAATGATCAATAGCAGGGCGTCGAAGTCTTGGTACGTCGCTGACACTTGTGTCTTGCTGACAGGGCCGCCATAGCTGACGTTCTGACTCTCGAACGACTTCAATAGGTTGGCCGCCTCTTGATCGGCTTCGGCGAAGTGGCCGAGACGTCCGCGGAAAACCAGTTGCGCATCCGCCACTTGGGGCATCCGCGCTCGGGCGATCGCCCACCCTTCTAGCGCCTCGCGGAGGGGGATCGGACCGTAGATGGTGCCCAAATATCCAAAGACTAACGGCGCGTTCGCCGGCCGAACACTGTTTTCGTCGCTGGCAAAGCTTGTGTCGTACCCGTTCGCTACGACGTGAAATTTCTCGGCAGCCTGCGGGTACTCAGAGGCGTGCCACTGCTCGATGGGTGTGTTGACGAACCATGCTTCGGTGCACCGCGCTAGAAGTGACCGCTCGAGCCGGTTTGATCGGTACCAGCGTTTACCTACCCGTTTTCCAGAGTAAACGTTGAGGTGCCAAGCATCACGATGGTCAATGACAAAGCGGGTGCCGAAGCGGCGATTCAAGTAGTTTGCTGGGGCGAAATCGACGTTCGGGTTCGCGGTTCCAATGACCAGATCGACCGGAGTAGATGCGTTGATTTGCTCGGCTGCTCGCTCAAGCGGCTTGCGCCACGATCCATATGCCAGCTCAGGAAATTGAGCCAGCGACACGAGCCACCGGGAGGCGTTCCACAGCAGCGTTGAGAACACTCGTAACCGTGACCACGAACCAATGTTGGTGTCGCCACGTTCGGGGTCGAAGGGTATGCGAACTACAGATATTCGTGGATCAACTGAATTGAGCGTTTCAGGATCAGACCCGGTCAATCGCTCGTAGGTGTCCTCGGTCGCAGTGAGAACCGTAACGTGCCAACCGGCACGGACAAATGCATTCGCGGTTGCGAGTGCGCGATACATGCCCGCATTTCGTGCGGGAGGGAACGCCCAAGCCACGTAAAGAAGGTGGGGGGTATTTTCTGCGGAGACCATTGGTCATTAGCTTATGGGGTTTGGACTGAATCATCCGATGCGGCGGGCTTGCTAGGCTCTCTGGTGTGCGAGTACTAAGTGTCGTGGGCGCGCGCCCACAGTTTGTAAAGTTGGCTCCGATTTCCCAAGCGATGAAGGGACGAGCTGAACACATCGTTGTTCACACTGGCCAGCACTATGACGAACTCATGTCAGACGTGTTCTTCCGCGACCTTGGCATTGATGCGCCTGATGTGAATCTTGCGATTGGTTCGGGCAAGCATGGCGAACAGACGGGAGCCATGCTCGCTCAGCTCGAGCCTGTCATTGAGCAGTACCAGCCTGACTGGGTCCTTGTATACGGTGACACCAATTCAACCTTGGCTGCGGCGGTCGCGGCTATCAAGATCCATGTGCCCGTTGCCCACCTCGAGGCTGGGTTGCGATCCTTCAATCGCCGGATGCCCGAGGAACACAATCGCGTACTGACCGACCACGCGGCCGACCTTCTCCTCGCTCCCACACAGGTTGCGATGGATCATCTCGCGCACGAGGGGCTCGCAGATAAGTCTGTCTTGGTCGGCGATGTGATGACTGATGTGTTGTACTCCGTACGCGACCGCGTTCTTGAGAATCCAGTTCCGCTCCCCGACGGTGTCGAGCCCAACGCGTACTATTTTTCGACCTTGCACCGCCCCGACAACACTGATGCCCCTGAGCGACTGGCCGAGATTCTTTCGCAACTCGGCGCATTGAAATTTCCGGTGCTTCTTGCTGCGCATCCGCGGCTCGCAGCTTTCGCTGAGACTCACCAGATTGATTTGAGCCAGGGGAGCATTCGGGTGATCAGCCCGTTGGCATATCCGGAGCTAGTTTCCGCGGTGAGCCAAAGCGCGGGAGTCATCACGGATTCGGGTGGTCTGCAAAAAGAGGCATTCTTGCTGCGTGTGCCCTGCACGACGATTCGTCCCGAGACCGAATGGGTTGAGACTGTTTCGCTCGGATGGAATCAACTCGTGAGTGAGGACCTGTCGAAACTTGTTTCGACCGTCGAGCGGGAACGCCCAGCGGATACTACGGAAGCACCTTATGGAACCGGCACTGCTTCGGTAGCTGTGGTTGACGCCCTTCTCGCGCATCAACGAGTCTCTTCTTAGCTCGGGTTTAGGCCGGCGAGCTTCGCTTGCTTTGCAAAATCAGGAACCTTGGATATGAGCTCACTAAATGTCCCGGACTCTACTAAGAAGCCGTCCCGCATGAAGAAGATCTGATCAGCTTCTTTCACGGTCGATAGGCGATGCGCCACGGTGACTATTGTCATCGAGCCCTTGAGGCTGCGAATTGCGTCCCCGACCGCCGCTTCTGTCTCGGTGTCGAGTGCGCTCGTTGCCTCGTCCATGACCAGGAATAGCGGTTCCGCGTAGAGTGCGCGGGCGATTCCTAGTCTCTGTCGTTGTCCACCCGAGAGGGAGAGTCCGCGCTCACCGATTCGTGCGAAGATTCCTCCATCTCTCGACTCGATTGTTTCGAGGAGCTGTGCTTGGCGCAGTGCCTCGCGAACCTTGTCTTCGTCATAGTCATTTGTCCAGGTGAGCGCGACGTTCTGGGCGACAGTCGAATCAAAAAGAGCAACGTCTTGAGGGACGTAAGCGACATGGGATCGCCACGAGCGCGTCAATCTCCCAAGCGCCACGCCGTCTATCGCCACGTCACCAGAGGTCGGTTTCATGAGTCCAAGAAGAATGTCAATAATTGTCGACTTGCCAGCGCCGGACGAGCCGACAAATGCGACCGTCGAACCGAATGCAATGTTTAGGCTCACTTCATTCAGTGCGTTTGCCGTGCCCGGGCTGTATTGAAAGGTGACATCGTTAAGTGTGAGGTTTGCGGGATTGGCTGCAAGTTCTTCTAGGCCAAGTTTTTCGTCGTCATTCGTGTTCAATTCGGAACGCTTGATTTCAGCCAGAACCGCTCGTGCCTGAGGCTCGCTCGTTGCCATTTGCGAGACGATTGATTGGAACCTAACTACAGAAGGGGCCATTCGGAAGCCAGCGAGGCCGAATAGCGCCACCGCTGTGGTTGCTTCGGCAACGCCACCACTGGCTAGCCCAACGAGTCCGACAACAACGAAACCACCGATGAGCCCAGATTCCAAAATGAATCGTGGCACTTGTGCCAAAAATTGAGCATTCGATCTGGCTTGAGTGGTTCTGCGTCGATTGCTGCGCACGACATCAGCTGCTTCTTGGGATTTGTCGCGCAGCGTCACTTCCTTGAGCGCACCAACCATTTCCGTGATCAGGCGAGAGCTGCGCAGCGCGTAGCGCAATCCCACTTGGCCTGCTTGTCGCGATCGTTTCGTAACCCAGAAGAACAGGATCGCGCCGAGGATGCTGAGATAGACGAGTGCGGTTAGTGCAACAAGCGGCTGCACGAACGCAAGAACAACAACGACCGCAACAAAACTGAATACCTCGCCGGGGAGAGTCGTTATCGGTCGAAGATAGCTTGAGACCATTGAAGCGACACTGCTGTCAGTAAGTCGTACGACGTCTGAGGAGTTGCGCTTAAGGCGTTCGGCCCATCCTGATCTGACGTAGCTATCAAACAATCTGGAACCAATGACGAGCTCAAAATTAGCGAACACTCGCGTAGCGCGCCAAATAACCAGTATCGACAACACTCCTTTCAGAATGATAAGTAGGAAAATGAGGCCGATGGCAACCAGAATTCCGTTTCCGCTCACCGTTCCGATCAGTGGAAAGCTTGGATCTGTGCCGTTGATAATCGGGCCAATGACGACAGCGAGGAGGCCGAGCGCGGCTGCATCCAAGGTAGCTAGCAGCGATAACGAGAGTGAGTAGCGCACGAGGAATCGTTGGGCTTTGGGCGGCAGGACGCTTAGGATCTCTCGATACAATTTCCATGCGTTTTTCACAAGTTCTCCTGGGGTGGCGATTCGGCGCTGCGGGCCTACGTGCCCACTCACGACTTTACTTGGGCGTTGTACCGGACAAGCTAAGTGCGATGGCGTCGCACGCACGCGAAGCGGCTGCCTGTAGAGAGTAGTGCTCGGCCAACCAGTTTACGGTGTCCTCAGGCAGCTCTGGTTTCGTCACGCTCGCGGCTTCCAACATTGCGTTTGCGACTTGGGCAACTTCCCAGTCGACGGCCCAGCCGAGCGCGTGTGCGGTTGTAATGTCACGGACCGGTCCGACCCCAGCAAAGATGAGCGGGGTTCCGCAGGCCACACTCACCAAAGCCTTCGTGGGGATGGCGAAGTCGTACCCGAGTCCGGGGCGGACGGAGGCTAGTCCGGCCTGTGCTCCGCGGAGGTATGAAGCGACTACTTCTGAGTCAACGAATCCGAGAAACTCCACCCGGTCGCTGACCGGGCTCGCTAGCTTCTTGAGTTTCTGCACGTCGACACCGCCTCCAAACATCATGAGGCGAACGCTCGGATGTTGCTGAGCAATACGCACGAACGCTTCGACAAAAACCTCAGATCCCTGAAATTCCGACATGGTTCCGGCATAGACGAAATACGGTGTCTGAGCGCGTGAATAGGGTCCATCGGGTCGGTAAATTGACGTATCAACACCGGTGCCAACGACGGTTACTTTGGAATGGTCGACCATGAGCTCGCGAAGTTCATTGTGTACTCCTTCGGAGACCGCAAGTACTCCGCGCGCGCCTTTGAGTACGAAACGTTCCATCGCTGTGACGGCCTTGATTACCAGAGAGGGAGCCTGAATCGTTTTCACGGCTGCCGACGTGACGTCAGCCGAGTAGTAGAAGTAAGGGATGCGGCGAATCGCCAGTGCCGCTCGAGCGACGAGACCTGTTGTTGGAGGCGGTTCTACAACAACAAAATCTGCTCGTGGCGCGAATAGCAGTCTAAAAAATAATGGGATATCAAAACTTGCGTACTGGAGGTAACCCCGGACCGATCCTGACTTGTCTCGGAGAACGGGCCAGCGACGCACCCGGTCAGTGCTTCGTGGCCCTCCAGGGGCTTTCGTTGTCAACACTGTCACCGAGTAGCCGCGTGACTCAAGCTCCGCAGCCAACTGCTCAAGGCGATAGGCGGCAGCGGTCCCTTCGGGCGCGTAGACGCGGGTCGCGATGATGGCATGGCTTCGCTGGGTCTTCATCGCGACCGTGCTTCGGGTGAGCGTCGTTTTTCTGAGTACTCGCCGATTGCGGCGAGAAAAGTTTCGCCTTCGGCGTCTGCATTGAGCACATCGGCCGCTTGGTGGGCCGCGTCTTTCAGTTCGCGAACTCGTTCAGCGGTGAGCGAGTTGATCGTTGCCGCGAGGTCGTCGGGAGCCCATCCGGGTACGATAATGCCCACGTCAAACTCGTTCACGATCTGCGCCATCATTGGACTTTGACCGATGACTACCCCGAGGCGCGCTTGGATTGCTTCGAAGAGCTTGTTGGGCAGCGCGTATTCGAGGTTCGCAGTCTTTGGCGGAAGGAAAATGATTTCGAGGTCGAATTCGTTGATGCGCGATGGTACTTCGGTCATCGCTACCGGGCTCACGAAGATGACGCGATCGCCGAACGGCTCTGCAAGCTTCTTCACTTCTGCGATGAGCGTCTGGTTCCCGGTCAACATGAAGGTCATCGTGAACCGTCGGTCAATCAGTGGGAGTGCAGCAAATATCTCACGGAATCCGCGCGCCCAGCTTGCCATTCCATGGAAGACCAACTTGATATTGTCGTCCGATACTTCGGAGGGTGTGAGGTCTTCAGGAGGGGGACTGTTTCGAACGATCTTGGGTAATTTCACTCCAAAGTCGTCGGCGTAGAGTTCGGCTATTCGACTGGCAACAGTCGTACGGGTATCAATAGCCGAATGACCGATAAGTGAACGCCGCCACCGATAGTAACGATCTGTTAATCGCCGCCGGATGCTTGAGATCTCGAGCCTCGGATCCCGGTACTCAAACATGTCCAGATGGATCTGACGTGTGAGGGCTAGCGGGGTAAAAATTTTGCGTCGCGTCAGAAGTGGCAAGAAATGGTAATCCTCGAAGACTATGCAGTCATAGACACCAGCGGGAATCTTTACGAGAAGCTCTTTCGGAATGCGGTCGAGCATCAGAAACTGGAACCGTGCCTGAGAGGGAAAGATGCCGTAAATCAGCATGGATCCCAAGCGGGAACGGACCCACTGGCGCTGTGCCACTAGCTCGTAGTGAGTGCTCACAGCGTCGGCAGGGTGTTCTCCCAGCCCGAGGGTATCGACCGTCCAGCCGCTTTTCGCGAGCCAATTAATCTGATGCCGAACCCTGGGGTCTTCTTTCACATTCGAATACGGGATGAGCAGTATGCGCCGTTGAGTCAACTGTTATCCCTCGTGATCGAGTCAAAGAATGCTGCACGCTCAGACTCCGCGGAAATTTCTCGGGCGGCGCGATCCGAGTTCGCTTTCATCGTCACGACTTCTTCCGTGGAAAGCGACTCGATACTCGCGGCTAAGTCTGTGCTTGACCAGCCCGGTGCAATGACGCCGTTTGCGTATTCCCGAACGATCTCCGTCATCATCGTGCTTTCGCCCATGACGAGCGCCAAACGCGCCTGCAATGCTTCGAACAGTTTGTTCGGGAGTGCAAATTCAAGGTTCCGATTGAGCGGCGGATAAAACATGATCAGCACATCATATTTATTGATGTGCGTAGCGATTTGTTCTACAGGGACAGGATCGTCAAAGTGGACACGCAGATTCTTGTCCCGCACCGTGCGCTTGTACTCGGCGATCTTGTTTTCCTCGCCAACGAGGATGAGCGTCAACCGAAAACGTGACGAAAGTACTTCCATCGCTTCAAGTAATTCAGGAATGCCACGTACATCGGTGGCGGCACCGTGATACAGCAACTCAATTGCATCGGGTTCCACCCAGCTCGGCGTTTGTTCGACGTATGCCGGCGCATTCCGCACTATAGACATCTGCGGTATCCCAAACTCTGACGCGTATAACTCCGAAATACCGGAGGCCACGGTCGACCGTGTGCTTAGACGCTTATCGCCAATAAAAGTGCGAATCCAGTCGTAGTAAGGGGCTGCAAACATTCGCCACAGGCTGTCGCGGGGCACCCGCGGTCGTACGTACTCGTGTATGTCGAGATGAATTCCGTGCTTGACCACTTCGCGCGTAAACACTCGTTTGTCGCGGAGCCACGGCAAAAAGTGGTGGTCGTTGAACAGGATCAATTCATAGCGATTCGTCGATATGCGCTTCTTCGCTACGGCTGGGATGAGGTTGCCCAAGAGGATTCGAAACTTGACATAGTGCGGCAGAGCGCCATAGAGAATCGCGGAACCCACAGGTGAGCGAATCCACCGCGGTGCCTCGCTGATACCGAAGTGCGTATCCACGCCGGGTGCGTGATGACCGGCGGGCCCGACAGTGTCGACTGTCCACTCTTCGCTGGTGAGCCATTCGATCTGTCGCAGAACGCGCGGATCCCTAGTAATGGGCGACATCACGATGATGAGGGCCCGTTGAGTGCGTTTGGCCATGATGAGCCAATCATAACTGTTGACTGCTCGTCGAGTCGCGGCCCATTATGGCTCGCCGCCTACGAGAGCGAGATCGACTCCTGAACTGTCTAACTTGAGACTTAGCGATCGCGTCTGATCTAAATCTCAACATTTCTGATCGACGCGAAGAATGCGGAACGTTCGGATTCCGCGGAAATTTCTCGGGCGGCGCGATCAGAGTTTGCCTTCATCACCGTAACGGTGCTGGCCGTCAACGAGTCGATGCTGATCGCCAATTCTTCGGCTGACCAACCTTCGGTGACGATTCCGTTGGAGTATTCTCGGACCAGCTCGGTCATCATGGAACTTTCGCCCATCAGTAGGGCGAGGCGGCCCTGCAGCGCCTCAAATAATTTGTTGGGGAGGGCGAACTCGAGATTTCGAGTGCGCGGAGGGAAAAACATTACTTCCACGTCGTACCGGTTGATGTGGGTGGCGATTTCGTCAACAGGAACGGGTGCAACGAAATCCACACGTAGGTTCTTCGCTTGAACCCAACGTTGATACTCGTCTATCTTGGCGGGATCGCCGACAAGAATAAGAGTGAGCCGGAAACGGGGGGATACGTGCTCCATTGCGGTGAGCATTTCAGGGATCCCACGCATGTCGTTGGCCGCGCCATGATAGAGAAGCTGAATCGCAGTCGGATCAACGGGGCTCGGTTCTTGCTCGACATATGCCGGCGCACTACGCACGATTGATAGAGGGCGAATTCCGAACTCAGCGACGTAGAGTCGAGAGATTCCTGAAGCAACTGTGGATCGAGTGCTAAATCGTCGGTCGCCAATAAAGCTGCGAACCCAGCCGACGTAGCGTGCAGCAAAGACTTGCCACCGACTATCGTGCGCTGCGTGCGGAGGGACGTATTCGTGCATGTCCAGATGAATGCCCCGCTCAACCACCTCGCGAGTGAAAACTGCTCGGCTGCGAATCCACGGCAAGAAATGGTGGTCGTTAAAGAGAACTAGGTCATAGTGGTTGGCTGGAATTCGTTGCTTGACCGCATTCGGAATGCGGTTCTCCAGCAGGTAGCGGAACAAGAAACCGTGTGGGACCAGCGCGTACAGGATTGGGGAAATCTGTCGGGAGCGAGTCCAGGCCGGAGCGTGGCTCACCCCAAAGTGTGTCTCTACTCCCGGAACGTGATGGCCAACCGGGCCAACGGTGTCGACTTGCCAGCCCTCGTCCGTCAGCCATTGGATCTGTCGACGAACGCGGGGATCTCTAGTGATTGGGGATTTCACAACGATGAGAACCCGTTTGTTGCTGTGCGCCATAGTTGGTTAATCCTAGCTCTTGGACAGGGTTTTGCGGGGAACGTGAGCCAACAGGACTGTGCGAAACTAGAGGCATGGCGCAAACGTGGGCAGTTGTCCCAATGTTCAATGAGGGCAGTGTAATTGCGTCGGTGGTTTCGGAGCTGCGCAAGTCCATTCCTCACGTTGTCTGTGTTGATGACTGCTCTAGTGATGATTCTGTTGCTCAGGCGGAGTCGGCTGGCGCGATTGTGGTGAGTCACCCCATTAATCTTGGTCAGGGTGCGAGCCTTCAAACGGGTTTCGAGTTTGTGCGTGCAATCCCCGAGATGACGGAAGTTGTAACGTTCGATGCGGATGGCCAACACCAGGTTGCCGACGCTCTCGACATGGTTCAGAAACTACGCAGCGAGAACCTGGACATCATTATCGGTTCACGGTTTCTTGACGATCGCACAGAGATGAGCCGTCTCAAGCGAGGCGTTCTGCGGCTCGCGACCGCGTACACGAGAATGACAACGGGGATGGCGCTTACAGACGCCCACAACGGCTTGCGTGTGATTTCACGCGACCTTCTCTTGAAGCTGCAACTCAAGCAAAATCGTATGGCTCACGCGTCTGAGCTCATCGACCAGATTCGTCTGCACGGCGCTAAATGGGCTGAGCATCCCACGCATATTGTCTACACAGACTATTCCCGAGGTAAGGGTCAGTCTGTGCTCAACTCCGTAAATATCCTCGTGGAAATTATCTTCAAGTAGGGCATCGTGACCATTATTTTCCAGATTCTCGCCCTCGTCGCAGTGGTGCTAGTCGCATTGCTGACGCTTCGCGGTGGTGGAGCACGACGACAGGCTGTTCAGCGTCTATTCATGCTCTTCTTCATACTTGCGGCGGGTTCGTCGATTATCGCGCCGCAAGTATGGACCTTCGCCGCACGTCTCTTGGGCGTGGGGCGCGGTGCCGACTTGCTGCTTTACATCACAGTGCTAGCGTTTCTGGCGTTCATTGGTGCTACCTACCGCCGCTTTCGCCGGCTAGAAAATGACATGACGGATATCGCTCGGCAGCTGGCGTTAACGCGCGAACAAGCCCAACACAACGAGTCTGAGGCGTAGGAGCGTAGCCCGCAGCTCAGAGCCCGCTGATGCGGTGTTCGAGGCCATCCGCTACCAATTTTTCGGCAGTAGCGACAACGGCTGCTCCTTGGGCGAGAGTCACGATCGCGCTGGTTTCACGGGACAGTACTGCGTCTCTAAAGGCCTCGTGTTCGGCGCGCAACGGCTCCTTCTTGTCGAGTGCAAAGCGAGTCACATCGCCTTCGCTTACTCCGCGGAACTGAGAAATGTCGCCCCATTCGTGTCGCCCGACCCCATTCTCGAAGAAAGTGAGGTCAGCGGTAAGGGTGTCGGCAACAAGCGCACCCTTCTCACCAGTGATGATCGTGGTGCGCTCTTTGAATGGGGTTAGCCAGTTCACCGTGTGGCTGACGATAGTGCCCTTGCTGAGCGTTCCGACCGCAACGACCATGTCTTCGTGTTCGCGACCGCTCCGGAAGGCGGTGCGTGCGTTGAGCGACACATACTCCTGCTGGGTCACCCACGCGGTGAGGTCGATGTCGTGAGTAGCGAGGTCTTTGATGACACCCACGTCGGCTATCCGCCCAGGGAACGGTCCCTGTCGTCGTGTAGCGATCTGGAAGATGTCACCCAGAAGACCGTCCTCGATGCGCTGGCGTGCGGATTGTAAAGCAGGGTTGTACCGTTCGATGTGGCCGACTCCGCCAATGAGGCCTGCAGCGGCGAACAAATCGCGTAGCTCGATTGCGTCGTCAGTCGTCGATGCCACGGGCTTCTCGATTAGTGCATGAATCCCCCGCTCAGCGAGCGTGCGGCCAATGTCGAGGTGGTAAGTGGTTGGCGCTGCTACGACGCAATAGTCGAATCCCATATCGAGAAACGTTTCAAGGTCGCGGACGACGGGCTTTCCTTCGATCTGGTCAGCGACGGCAGGCGAGGGGTCATAGACGCCCTGGAAGTCAACGCCATCGAGTTCGTTGAGAACACGGCTGTGGTGGCGGCCCATTACTCCGAGGCCGAGTACGCCTGCGCGTAGTGTCATTTAGCTACCTGCCTTTGCTACGTCGTTTACTGCCTCGACGATGGTGTCTCGTTCCTGCGGAGTGAGGGAAGGGTAGACCGGCAGAGAGAGAGCCTGAGTTGCGACTTCCTCAGTGACGGGGAGGTCGAGGTCGAGCGTGAATGACGGCAGCCGGTGGATCGGGGTGGGGTAGTAGACCCCTGTTGCGACCCCGCGCGCGGCCAGTGCTTCAGCGAATGCGTCACGGTCTTGGTCGACGACACGGATCGTGTACTGGTGATACACGTGAACGGAACCCTCAGCAGTCGGCGGGGTGACGACGCCGGAAAGGTTCTCATTGAAGAAGTGAGCGTTGTCCTGGCGCTGCTTCGTCCATCCGGCAAGCTTGCCGAGCTGAACTCGTCCTATAGCTGCGTGGATGTCGGTCATGCGGGTATTGAAACCGACGACCTCGTTCTCGTAGCGGCGTTCCATTCCTTGGTTGCGCAGAACGCGCGCCATGCGAGCGAGTTCGTCAGACGAGGTCGTGATCATTCCACCTTCGCCAGAGGTCATGTTCTTGGTGGGGTAGAACGAGAAGGAACCCGCAATGCCCCAGTTGCCGACCGGGATTCCGTCGACGGACGCGGCGTGGGCTTGGGCGGCATCCTCAAACACAAGAAGGTCGTGCTTCTTAGCGATCGCGGTGAGTTGAAGCATCAGCGCTGGGTGTCCATAGAGGTGCACCGGCATGATGGCCCGAGTTTTCGGGGTAATCGCTGCTTCAACTGCGGCGGGGTCCATCGAGAAATAATCCTTCTCGATATCGACGAATACCGGAGTTGCGCCCGAGAGTGCAACAGCGTTTGCGGTGGCTGCGAAACTGAACGAGGGAACGATAACTTCATCGCCTCGGCCGATGCCAGCGGCAACGAATGCCATATGCAGCGCCGAGGTTCCGGAGTTGACGGCAACTGAGTGCGCACCACCGACGATTGCTGAGAACTCTGTCTCGAACGCGGCGACTTCGGGACCCTGCGCAAGCATTCCCGAGCGCATTACGCGGTCTACGGCATCGCGTTCTTCTTGCCCAATTTCGGGCCTAGCTGCGGGAATCACTTAGTCTGCACCTCAATTAATCGGTCGGTAGCTATCTCACGGTATTTCGCGTCGGTGATGGGGCATGCCCACTCACCAGGAGAAGTCTCTTTTAGTGGATGCCCGGCAGTACCTACCCAGCCGACTCGCTTGGCGGGGCTGCCGACAACTAGAGCAAACTCGGGCACATCTTTGACGACGACTGAGCCTGCACCGACGAGCGCCCAACGACCAATCACTAGGGGCGCGATGCAGGTTGAGTTTGCGCCGATTGACGCGCCCTCGCGGATGTCGACGCCGACCGGATGCCAATCATCAGCAGACTTGGGCGTGCCATCCGCATTAATGGCGCGCGGAAAGTGGTCGTTAGTCAGCACGACCGCCGGGCCGATGAATACGCCGGCGGCGAGCTTCGCGGGCTCATAGACGAGCGCATAGTTCTGAATTTTACAGTTTGGGCCGACCTCGACACCGGTGCCGATGTAAGCGCCGCGGCCGACGATGCAGTTCTCGCCGAGCTGGGCATCTTCGCGAATCTGAGCGTAATTCCACACGCGAACACTGTCTGCGAGCGTCGCTGTCTCGGCAATATCAGCGGTGGGGTGTCGCAGAGAATTCGTTTCGTACATGCAGGCTCCGTGTCGGGCATCGAGGACAATTCGAGTCCCATCCTATTGCGTTGTCATGTGCTTGTTCCTTGACGCCTGTGCGTGCTGTGGTCTTACCTTGTCGCTTGAGCTGCTTGTGAGAGGCTTAGCGAGTGAATCGAATCCTCCAGGAGCTGAGAGCGCGACTTCCCGACTGGATCGGTGGTCGTCTCCGTGCGAAGAAATTTCGGTACAAGGCATCCGATGTTCCGCCGCTCAATGCCGTTCCGGCAGCGCCTGTGCGTGTTTATATCGGACCAGCGAATTATGCAGGTCAGGGATATCGCTTTGCCCGTGCGATTGACTCGCTGCCCGGAGTCGGCGCTGTCAGTATGCAACTAAAATCCGACGTATACGGATTCCCTGCTGACGTTTCTGTGATTCTAAACGTATTTTACTTCTCGGTGCGTTGGCAAAGAGCGCAGTTTGCGTACGTCGCAGAAAACTTCACCCACGTCATTTATGAAGCAGCGTTGCCGTTGTTCGGAGAACTGTTCAAGGGCGATGTGCAGGCTGAGGTCGAAGCGCTGCGCTCGCGAGGAGTTCGCGTAGCGATGCTCTCCCACGGGTCAGACCTACGTTCGCCTGACCGTCATCGGGCTAGGGATCGATGGTCACCGTTCCATGACGCGAACCCACGGACCGACCGCTTGCGCGACATCACACAATCCAACCATGAACTCCTGGAACGGCTTTCCGTGCCTGTCTTGGTTACTACACCAGACTTACTTGCGGACTGGCCAGCAGCTGATTGGATTCCCGTTGTGGTCGACCCCACGAAGTGGAGGACCAATAGCCCGGTACTCGAGCGCCCGCGCCCGAGGGTCCTCCACGCTCCTACCAACAGTTGGATTAAGGGTTCTGAACTGATCGAGCCAGTCCTCACTCGCTTGCATGACGCAGGAGTTATCGAATACACACGCGTGGCGGGAGTTCCCGTCGATAGCATGCCGGAGTTGTATCGAACCGCAGATATCGTGCTCGAGCAATTTCGTATCGGCACGTATTCCGTGACAGCTGTTGAAGCGCTCGCGGCGGGGAGAGTCGTGGTGGCGCATCTATTCCCTGACGTACGAAAATATGTTGAGGCTGCTACCGGGCTTCGTGTGCCAGTAATTGAAGCGACCGTCGACAGTTTGGAAGCACTGCTTGTTGATATCTGCGCTAATCGTGCGAAATATCAGGAGCACGCCGCGCTCGGTCCCGAGTTCGTGAGCCAAGTCCACGACGGTCGGCGCTCGGCTGCAGTGCTCGAGGCCTTCCTGCGTTAGCGCAAATTTTGCGCTCGAGTGCTGCAAAGCACGGTGTCACTCAAAGAGGGACTTCACAATTCCCCCATAAGGCATATCCTTTAACAACGCATGTTCGCTGGGGGGATGTCCAATGCATAAATTTTTGGCGGCAAAAGGCCGTTTATACCGTCTGACCGCGATGGTTGGCGCGATAGCGGTGCTTGCAGCCGGAGTCGTTGTTCAGGGGCCCGCTAGCCCCGCAGCGGCCATCAGTGGCAGTGAATTTGACCCGGGCAACATCATCAGCGATGACGAGTTCTACAACGGTAGCGCGATGACTGAGGCACAGATTCAGTCGTTCCTCAACTCCCAAACAGGCATCCTCAAAAGCTTGCGCCAGAGCGTCAACACTCGGCCTAAAGAGATTTCGAAGACTACAGGCAATCTGATCTGCGAGGAGATTAAGGGCGGCAGCGACTTGCTTGCGTCGACGATGCTCTATCGGGCTCAAGTGGCATGTGGAATCAGCGCCAAAGTCATCCTGGTTACTCTGCAAAAGGAGCAGGGTCTTGTGACGAAGCAATACCCGAGTTATTGGAACGTCAACTATGCGCTGGGATACGGATGCCCGGATACCCCAGAGGGATGCTCCAGCGACTACGAAGGTTTCGGATACCAAGTTTATACAGGAACCCGGCAATTCAAGGCGTACAAAGCAGCAAACTTCGAAAGGCAACCAGGCACCCACAAAATCCTCTATCATCCCTACAACGCGTGCGGCACGAAGACGATCGCCATCCAGAACTACGCAACCGCTGCGCTCTACAACTACACGCCATACGTGCCCAACGCGGCCGCGCTGGCGAATCTTGGTGGTACCGGAGATTCCTGTTCTTCCTACGGCAACCGAAACTTTTGGCACTACTACTACTCATGGTTCGGTAACCCGACAGATATCACTCCATCCGCAGCAGTAGAGCGCATCGGCGGTGCAGACCGATACGCAGTCTCTGCCGCGCTCACGAACAAGAACTACCCGACTCCGGGCGTTGATCGCATTTACGTTGCGACCGGTATGGAATTCGCCGACGCCCTCAGCGTTTCTACCGCAGCAGCTACATCGCAAGCGCCGCTGCTTCTTGTCGCATCTGACTCGATTCCGTCAAGCATCAGAGCCGAACTCACGCGCTTGCAGCCGAAAGAAATTGTTGTACTCGGTGGCCCCGCGGTCGTCTCAAACGCGGTCGTTAGCGAATTGCAAACCTTGGCGGGCTCTGTACAGCGGCTTTATGGCAGCGATCGCTACGAGACATCTCGTTTGATTGCGAGCGATGCGTTCCCGGCGGGAGCAACCACGTCGGTCTACATCGCGACCGGAACGGACTTCCCCGATGCGCTCTCGGCCAGTTCTGCTGCCGCTAGCCTTGGCGGACCGTTAGTGCTGGTGCGGGGTGAAAGTTCCTCACTTGATTCGAAAACGCTCGACCTCTTGAGGGCTTTAGGGGCGTCGAAAATCTTCATTGCGGGCGGTACCGGTGCTGTCTCCTCTGGGATCGAGGCTCAACTTGACGGGATCTTCGGCGGCGCAAATGTGACGCGCTACGGAGGCTCAAACCGTTTCGCAACGTCTCAAGCAATCAACAAGGCTGCGTTTTCGGCTGCAAGTTCGGTTTACTTCGCGACGGGCACCAACTTCCCCGACGCTCTTTCGGGCGCAGCCATCGCCGGGGCGACCGGTGCTCCTCTCTACATAGTGCAACCAACGTGTGTGCCTAAGCCAGTGCTGCAGGCTGTCAAGGATCTGGCGGCCACTAAGGTCTTCGTTCTCGGCGGTACAGGGGCGCTCAGTCAGAGCGTCGTTACCTACGAAAACTGTGCCTGATTTGAATGCAGGGAATAGAGAGGTTTCATTGTCGAATGGTAACGGGGCACCCCTGCTCCGCTCGTAGACTGACCGCATGAGAGTTTTGGTCACCGGCGGCGCAGGCTACATCGGAGCGCACACCTCGCGACTCTTGGCCGAACGCGGTGACTATGTTCTCGTGGTTGACGATTTGGTGACGGGATCTTCTGACCGCATTCCCGGTATCCCTGTCGTCAAGCTCAACATTTCGAATGGCTCCGCTCCGCGCTTGGAGAGCCTGATGCGCGAACACCGCATTGAGGCCGTCATCCACTTCGCTGCTCAAAAGCAGGTGGCCGAGTCAATCGAGAAACCAGCCTGGTATTACGAACAGAACGTTGGCAGTGTCGCTCAGTTGCTTCTCGCAATGGACGCAGCTGAGGTCTATAAGCTGGTCTTCTCGTCATCCGCTGCCGTCTATGGCGAAGCCTCAGGGTCGATCGCCGAGGACGCACCCACACACCCCATCAATCCCTATGGCGAGACGAAACTCGTGGGGGAGCAACTTATTTCGGCATCAGCGCAAGCTTGGCCGCTCCGTGCCGCAAGCCTTCGCTACTTCAACGTCGGCGGGGCGGGCAGCCCAGAGCTTGGGGACACGCAGGCGCTCAACCTCATCCCGATCTGCTTCGAACAGATCGCGGCGACCAAGCCGCCACTGATTTTCGGGGACGACTACGACACTCTCGACGGCACCTGTGTGCGTGACTATGTGCATGTCAGTGACGTGGCGCAAGCGCACCTTGCAGTGCTCGATGCACTCCCGCAGCAACCCGGAAACACTGTGCTCAATATCGGCACAGGCGTCGGTACGACGGTGCGTGAAATGGTGGATGCGATTCTACGAGTAACCGGAAGCGACCTCACCGCAACGGTGTTGGATCGTCGTGCAGGCGACCCGGCGGCAGTCGTGGGCGTTGTTGACAGCATCCGTGAACTGACAGGTTGGAGTGCACGCTACACCGTGAGCGACATTGTTGAGTCAGCTTGGCAGTCGCGACAGTACTGCGAAACGATCTCTGCGTAACCGTAGAGAGACGAACTGCGCTCGGAGCGACTCGAGTTATACGGACGACTGAGGCTTGGTATCTAGGGCATTCCGCCAACTGAGCTCCCGCGCGGCCTTCACACAGCAGACGACAAAGGTCAGCCAACCAAACTCGATCAACAGCGAGCTCTCCGCAAACGCGCTGATCATAAGCACAAGCAACACCAGCGCGGGCCACGCGAAGACAACACTGCGCCGGCGCGATGCGAGCAACCAGGAACGCATAAAGGCGAGCCCGAGGAGTCCAATGAAAATCAGGAACCCGACGAGTCCGAGCTGAAACCAGACATCGAGATAGGCGTTGTGCGCGGAGTCGGGAACCCGGCCACCAAAATTGCCGAACGCGGTAAACGGCGCAAGATCGGCATTCCACGGACCGATCCAGCCCCAACCCTCAAGGCGGTGAACCTCGCCCAACGACCAGAGTTGGCGCCACACCCGAAGTCGATAGGTCAGCTCTCCGCTCGCATCGAATGAGGCAACAATCGCGACCCGCGATAGCCAGCTGACGATGGCAACGGCGGCAACGAATCCGATCAATACGAACTGCCAATACCTGCGTCTCCCCGACGGAACCCTGCGCAGCGCATACAGTGCGGCGCTGGCCGCAAGAACTACTAACGCCGTGCCGAAGGCGAGCGGAGACTGGGAGAGCACCAGCACAACGCTGGCCAGAACTAGCGACCCAATTGCGTACCCTCGCTGCAGTGACTTAGTTCGGAGTTCGGTAGCAAAGGTAATGAGCGCAATCACCGCAATGATGCCCAATTGATTGCGAGCCCCGAAAATGCCCTGGATCGGGTCAGCGGTGCCAAGGTTTCCCGCGATCGCGAGAGCCTTGAACGAGGTATCGAAGATAAGCCCGGTCAGGATTTCCAAACCGATCGACACGACTAAGACAAATCGCATCACATCGCCAAAGGCGCGAACAATTTGGATGGTGTCGCGCACGAGCGCGATATAGACGCCCAGCACCGTGAAAACGAGCATGTAGCTCAACGAGGCTAGTGACGCCCACTGGTACTGGCTCCAAAAGATCGTGAGCCACGCCCAGAGAGTGAATACGATCAACGAGATAGGTACCAGCGCACGCCACCCGATGTTGCTCCACTGGGCGGCAAGCGACGCCGCTACGAGCACAACGAGACTTATCAGGATGGCGAGCAGTCCGGCTGTGCCGATGGTGTGGCGAAGCGCAAACGCACAGAGCGCTGTAGCAACGGTTGCCGTCGAGAGCACAGAGGATACTCGTGCGGAACCGAGCACGGCAGCACCCGTGTCGATGATCACCCTGTAGCGAGGTGGAGGCTGGATCATGGGGCGCGCACCGTCCAGTCAGGCCGTTTTGTCTTGACCGCAATAATCACGAGCATCGCCAGCGCATATTCGCCGAGCAGACGGCTTTCAGGGATGCTCTGCACGATCAGCGCAACCATTACCAAAATTGGCAAAAGTGTCAGCGCTGAATACGAATCTGTCGCGCCAGGCACTGTGCGGGGGCGGTCCACAGCAGCAAGCCACGCTCGCAGCAGGGCTGAGACCACCAGCGCACCGAACACCACGACTCCGACAATTCCCAGTTGCAGCCACAGGTCTAGCCACGTGTCATGCGCTTGAACCTGCACAACCCCGTTGCGGATAACAAGTCCCTTGAATGGCTCAGCCCAGGGCATCCAGAAGCTAATCCACCCCCAACCAAACGCTGGGCGCTGCTCGGCAAGACCGATGACCGTCTGCCAGATCTCTGCGCGGCCAGTGAGATCGCTGCTCTTGCCGAGAAGCTCGAAGATGGTGCCGCGCAGCGCGAAACCGGTTGTGACGCCGGCACCCGCCAGAGCAACGAAGCCGACCGCGCTCCAGCGGCGAGCAGCATCAGTGCGACGGCTGCGGATGACGAGCAATCCCACCGCGGTGAGAGCGACAGCCGCGAGCGCCACCGTCACCGTCGCAGAACGCGTGAAGAACAGAGTCAACGCAGCCAGCGCGATCCACGTAATCGACCAACGCCTGCTAATGCTGCCGGTTGCCCATTGGATCGAGAACGCTATAACCCCGAGGAGCGCAAGGAATCCGAGGTGGTTGGCGTTGCCGACAACACCCTGAATGCGCCCATCGTCGAAGGTCTCGAAGAGTTCGTTGCGCGACCAGTAGAGCATCTTCGGGATGGTGTCGTAGCCGGGCACAGCAACTTCAGGCTGTGCCGTCCACGGAAGGATCGGACCCCGAACAATCGTGGCGACGACGAGCTCGAATAATAGGGAGACCGCGATCAGTATGCGCAGCACTCGAGCGAACCCGTTCAGCAGTTCTTGCCACGTGAAGCTAATGGCGAGAGTGAGCGCGCCGAGCACCGTGAGCCAGGTTGTCAGGAGCCCAAGCGCGCTTGCGGCCGGATACTGCGACCACGCAAGCGACACCGTCGCTAAAGCCATGAACGCGACGAACGGGTATGGCAGTCCGCCGATGCTCCAGCGGTTCCTCGACTGAACAAGAATCACCACGGACGCCGCCGCGAGAGCAACCGCAACAACCCCCCAGACGACCCAGCCGACCGAGTATCGCCACGCATCCCCGCCAAACAGAATCAGTAGCGAGAGAGCGAGGTACCAGGCTCGCGCCCTCGGGTGCTCAATCAGTCGCATTACGCAAGATTAGACGAATGCTGCCTTGCCCGTGATCGCGCGACCCACGATAAGCGTGTTCATTTCGCGTGTTCCCTCATACGAATAGATTGCCTCAGCATCGGCGAAGTGACGCATTACGCCGTAGTCGAGCACAATGCCGTTGCCGCCGAGCAGTTCGCGGCACCAGGCAACGGTCTCGCGCATCCGGCTGGTCGTATATTCCTTGGCCAGCGCAGCGTGCTCATCCTTCTGGATGCCCTCATCAAGCATTTCGGAGACTCGCGTCACCATGCCGATCGACGCGGTGATGTTGCCGAGGCTCTTGGCGAGGTGCTCCTGGACGAGCTGGTGGCTGCTGATGGTCTTGCCGAACTGGATGCGCTCATTCGCATATTTGAGCGCGGCTTCGTAGGCGCCGATGGAATTTCCGACCGCGGCCCACGCCACTTCGGCCCGGGTGAGGCGCAGCACGGCAGCAGCCTGGCGGAACGATTGCGACTTCTGCAGGCGGTTGCTCTCCGGCACGACGACGTTTTCGAGCACGATGTCGGCGTTCTGCACAATGCGTAGTGCCTGCTTGTTCTCGATGCGTGTTGCTGAATAGCCGGGGGTGCTGGTGGGAACGATGAAGCCCTTGACCTGGTTGTCGGCTTCGTCGCGCGCCCAAATGATGGTGACGTCGCTGATCGAGCCGTTGCCGATCCAGCGTTTGGCGCCGTTGATGATCCAGTTGTCACCGTCGCGCTTGGCAACAGTCTGCAGGCCCTGAGCGGTGTCGGAGCCCGAGAGGGGTTCGGTCAGGCCGAATGCGCCGAGCAGCTCACCGGAAGCAAACTTGGGCAACCACTCATCGCGCTGCTCCTGTGAACCGGCGACGCCGATCGACCCCATGACAAGACCGTTCTGCATGCCAACGAGGGTTGCGGCGCTGGCGTCGACGCGAGCAAGCTCGAGCGCGACCCAGCCGCGGAACACAGCAGAGTTCTTGAACGGCTGGGTTTCTGCCCAGGGGAGACCAAAGAGTCCGAGATCGGCAAGTCCCTTGACGATCACATCGCGATCGAAGAACTCGGCTTTTGCCCACAGATCGTTCGCGATCGGGCGCACCTCTTTGTCGAGGAAGGCACGCAGCTTCAGGATGGTGTCTTTTTCCTGATCCGTGAGCGCATTCTCGTAGCCGTAGAAGTCGCTGCTGAGGGTCTCAAATGACATAGTCGTCGCTCCATTGCTTATCGAAATCATTGTGAGCCTAAAGCGTGAGCACCCGTCGCTTCTAGACGGTTGGTACTTTGGTCTAAGGCTTCGAGAAGAGTGGACTTAATGTTTGTAGGCATCGCTAATACCCCGCGCGACTATGCCTGGGGTTCGACCGGAGAAATTTCGGCCCTCTTGGGAACAGAAGCCACAGGAAAGCCCGAGGCAGAACTCTGGCTCGGCGCGCATCCCGGTTGCCCCAGCGTCATCATCGACCCGGCTCAGGCGGGAGGCGCTCGCGATCTCACTGAGTGGATCCAGCGTGACGGTGCGCAGATTCTGGGTGACGGCGTCACCCAGCTACCGTTCCTGCTGAAGGTACTCGCGGCTGGTGCGCCACTGTCACTGCAAGCACACCCCACCCTCGAGCAGGCGGTCGAGGGTTTTGCTCGCGAGAACGCGGCAGGCGTTCCGCTTACCGCATCGAATCGCAACTATAAAGACGCATCGGCTAAGCCAGAACTGATTCTCGCGGTGAGCGACACATTTGAGGCGCTGTGCGGATTTCGGGCAATGGCCGACACCCGAGCATCCATCGAACGACTAGCTGAGCTGGATGCCGCAAGCACCAACCCACAGCCAGCCCTCTTTGTCGAGTGGTTGGCTTTCGCTCGCGACGACTCCGACATTCGCGCGATGTTCGAATGGCTGATTTCGGCCGACAACCCGGTGCCGGAGCTTGTGAAAGGTGTCACCGCGCTCGCCGAAACTGCGGGAGATGAGTTTGCGCTCGTGCGCACGCTCGCAGGACACTACGCGGGAGATCCCGGTGTGCTGATCGCGCTCATGCTCAACCAGGTGACTCTCACGAAAGGTGAAGCGCTCTTCTTGCCTGCGGGCAACATCCACGCCTATCTTCGTGGTCTCGGTATTGAGTTGATGGCCGCGTCAGACAACGTGCTGCGCGGCGGTCTCACCCCCAAACATGTTGATGTTCCTGAGCTGTTGAATGTGCTCGACTTCTCGGCAAGCCCGGTGCCGTACTTGTACCCCACAGCATTGGGCAACTCCGCACAAGTATTCCGGCCGCCAGTTCGCGACTTTCAGTTGCTGGATATTGCCGGCGATTGCTCCGTGGAATTGTCGAGCGCTGCAATCGTGCTCTGCACCTCAGGCGATTTCGGCGTCGAGGGTGCGATCGGATCGGCAACACTCACGCGTGGTGGATCAGTATTTGTTTCAGCCGATGAGCGCCACCTAAAGATTCAGGGAACCGGTCAGCTATTTGTGGCGGCAACGCAATAGTGTTGGACTCATGACCGCGCGAGGAAGCTTCGCACAACGCATCCTCGGCTTTGCGGGGCTGCCGTTTCTGTCGCTGATCACCCCGTTCCTGTTCCTGCCGATCCTGGCGAGAGTTGCCGGAGCTGACGCGTGGCTAGCCATAGCGGTCGGCCAATCCAGTGGCGGGTTCTTTGCGCTCATTGTCGCGCTCGGCTTCAACACGGTTGGGCCTCCGCTGATCGCATTGGCTGAGCCGAGCATCCGACCCCGATTGCTGGCGACGAGCGTGCAGGCTCGACTTCTGGTGTGGTTGCCGAGTGCTGTGCTTGCTGGCGCGATCGCTGCCGCAGTGTCGCCGAGTGACTACCGAGTGGATGCCGCAGTCATGGCGGTCGCGATGAGTCTGACCGGGCTGTCGAGCGCCTGGTTCATGATTGGACTCGGACGCGCCAGTCTGATCGCAATCTATGAGATTTCGCCGCGCATTGGGGCAACAGTCATCGCCGCGGTGGTCGTGTTGAACGCTGGTGATGTGCTCTGGTACCCGCTGCTGTTGGTGGCAGCCGCGCTGCTGAGCGTGAGCCTGTTTGCGATTCGCACCACCGGTGTCACCGAACTGATGAGTCTCGACAGGTCCGCGATTCGCGAAGTCTTCCGCGCAAACCGTTCTGCCGTGACAACAGAGGTTGCTGGGGGAGCATACAACTCGTTGGCAGTCACCTTTGTTGGCGCAACCGCGGCAAGTGCTCAGGCCGCCGCGTACGTCTCTGGCGACAAGCTGTATCGCATCGGGCAGTACTCGGTGTCTGCGCTGGGGAATGCGCTTCAGGGGTGGGCTGTCGAGGCGGGCGATGCAGAGTTTGGTCACCGCATCCGACGTTCCTTTATTGTGCACGCTGGCCTCGGGCTTGCAGGGCTCACCGCATTTGCCGTTCTGGGCCCGTGGTTGTCTGAAGTGCTTTTTGGCGCTGAGGTCGCCATCAACCAGGCAACAGCGCTTGGCCTTGGCGTCGCTACCTTGGGCATTGCGCTTGGCACATCTTTGGGGCGCATCACCCTCGTCGGAATGGGCGCTCGCCGCCAGTTCATGCTGAGCGTGCTGCTCGCGGCCGCCGTCGGCGTGCCCGCCATCCTGATACTCAGTGCAACGTACGGCGCCGCAGGCGGGGCATGGGGGCTCGCGATCGGCGAAACCGTATCGGTGTGCACCCAAGCGCTGTTCGTGTGGCGCCTACGGGCGAAGGCCGGTTCATTCATCGTGGCGACCACGAGACCAGACAACGCACCGACCGAGATCTAAACTGCGCCGCTGACTCAGCTGCCGGGCCCTGCACGACGGCTCAAGTTCCAGTAGCGTTGCATCCGCCGAAGTTTCGGTTCAGAACCCGGGCAGAGCCGGCCGCAAGCAAGAGAGACAACTATGAAGCGCGCATTCATTACAGGTATCACCGGCCAAGACGGCCTCTACCTTGCAGAGTTGCTGCTGTCGAAGGGCTATAAGGTCTTCGGCCTCATGCGCGGGCAGAACAACCCGAAGCGCGAATTGCTCGAGCGGGTTATCCCGGATGTCGAAATTCTGACCGGCGACCTCACCGACCTGTCGAGCCTGATGCGCGCAATGAGCGTCGCTAAGCCCGACGAGTTCTACAACCTCGGCGCAATCTCGTTCGTTGCGTATTCGTGGGAGAACGCACATCTCACCAGCGAAGTTACCGGCATGGGCGTGCTCAACGCTCTCGAAGCGGTGCGCCTTCACATGGCAGCGACTGGCCAGCAAGTGCGGTTCTATCAAGCCTCGAGTTCAGAAATGTTCGGCAAAGTTCAGACGGTGCCGCAAGACGAAGACACTCTGCTCTGGCCACGCTCGCCCTACGGCGTTGCCAAAGTTTACGGCCACTACATGACCATCAACTACCGCGAGTCTTATGGCATGCATGCGTCGTCTGGTGTGCTGTTCAACCACGAGTCTCCGCGCCGCGGACCAGAGTTCGTGACGCGCAAGGTCAGCCGCGCTGTGGCACGTATTTCGCTGGGTTTGCAAGACAAGATCACTCTCGGCAACCTTGACGCTCAGCGCGACTGGGGCTTCGCGGGCGACTACGTCGAGGCGATGTGGCTGATGTTGCAACAGGATGAGCCAGATGACTACGTCATTTCGACTGGCGAGACCCAGAGCATCCGCGTACTGCTCGATCATGCTTTTGCCGCTGTCGGCATTGACGACTGGAGCAGCTATGTCGAATTGGATGAGCGCTTCAGGCGTCCGGCAGAAGTCGACCTGCTCGTGGGCGACTCTGCCAAAGCAAAAGCAAAGCTTGGTTGGGAGCCAACAGTCAAGTTCCCCGAACTTATCGCGATGATGGTTGAGGCCGACCTCGTCGAGCAGAAAGAGCTTGCCGGCATCAAATGACACGCGCACTGATCACCGGGGTCACCGGCCAAGACGGTTCGTACCTTGCAGAGCTCTTGCTTGCCCAGGGCTATGAGGTTCACGGCGTCACGCGTGATGCGGATGAGGTTGTCACCAACGGTGTCGTCGCTCACGAACTAGACCTCGCCACCGATAGCGCGATCGCACAACTCATCTCAGACGTTGAGCCGAACGAGATCTACAATCTTGCTGCCCTGAGCTCGGTCTACCAGTCGTGGCAAAATCCGGCTCTCACGGCGAGACTGAATGGCGCGGCGGTTGCCGAGATGTTGGCAGCGGTGAAGGTGATCCACGATCGCGGCAACACCGACATCCGCTTTGTTCAGGCATCAAGCGCTGAGATCTTCGGTGCGCCCACTGAGTCGCCACAAAACGAGCAGACGACCGTGCGCCCGACGAGCCCGTATGGGGCGGCTAAGGCGTACGCACACGGTCTTGTAGGTGCCTATCGCACTGCTGGCGTGGCTGCATCGTCGGTGATTCTGTACAACCACGAGTCTCCGCGACGCCCTGAGACCTTTGTGACCCGCAAGATTACGGCTGCTGCCGCCCGCATTTCACGGGGCTTGCAAGAGACCCTTGAGCTCGGAAACCTAGATGCGCAACGCGATTGGGGGTGGGCGCCCGACTACGCTGAAGCCCTAATGAGAGCAGCCCAGCACTCGGAAGCCGATGATTTTGTCATAGCCACTGGTGTCTCGCACTCGGTTCGTGACTTTGTGGCGGCAGCGTTCGAGCGCGCCGGTGTCGATGACTGGCAGGACCGCGTGCGAGTGTCTGACACTCTCCTACGCACAGGGGATGCCGCCCTACAACTGGGGGACGCGAGCAAGGCTCGGAAGATTCTAGGTTGGTCACCAACGGTAAAGTTTGATGAAATCGTGTCGGCAATGGTCGATCACGATCTCGCTTTGCTGAGTTAACGGAAGTCACGGCGCGCCATAACCCTGAAGTTCTGGTCGAGGCAATTATCATCTGCGACTTGACGTGAGGTAACTACAACGGTGTAATTATGTAACGCGATTTGATGCGAAGCATTAAAGGCGGAGGGGAGAGAGACCAGATGGGCAACAGCGGATACCGCTCGGGAGTTCCGGACGACTGGTTTGTTGATCCCGTACGACTCGGGATCCCTGGTGTGCGGCAACCGCTCGCCGACGAAGACGGCAATGCGCTCTCGTGGCAAACAGATTCGCTCTGTGCCCAAACTGATCCTGAAGCGTTTTTCCCTGAAAAGGGCGGCTCGACTCGGGATGCGAAGAAGATTTGTTCTTCGTGCGAAGTGCGCAGTCAGTGCCTTGAGTACGCTCTTGAAAACGATGAGCGATTCGGTATTTGGGGCGGTCTGTCAGAGCGTGAACGTCGCAAGCTGCGCAAGCGCGCTAGCTAACCCGCGCCAGCTAACTGCTCTGGCTTTTCGTTGAGGGTAATTCCCAGACTCGCTCAACCGCAGCGAGTCGAGTGCTGCTGAGTGCCCTCGACGCATAGTCTCAAACAAATGCAGCCGAGAGTCACAGCAGTCATCGTCGCCCGAAATGGCGCCAAATATCTGCCACGAACGCTAGCCGCGATTGCGGCGCAAACTCGGCGACCCGATTCGGTGATCGCGGTTGATGCCGAATCCAGCGATGAGTCGTTGTCGATCATGGTTGAGTCTGCGCCGGCGCAGATCGCTGACTCTCACGGCCGTCGTACTTTTGGCGGCGCAATCGCTCAAGCCTTGGAGACGGCGGCACCGCAGGCAGCCGAGAACGAGTGGTTGTGGCTGCTGAGTCACGACAGCGCCCCCGATCCAAACGCACTGCGAGCCCTTCTTGGTGCGGTGGAGATCGCGCCGTCGGTTGCGGTCGCTGGCCCCAAGCTCGTGCGTTGGGACGACCCTGCAGTCATCTCAAACTTTGGTGAGTCCCTGACACCCCTCGGGCGCTCGCTCGGACTCGTCAATGATGAGCTCGACCAAGCTCAGCACGATGTACAGACCGACACTTTGGGCGTAACCGGCGCAGGAATGCTTGTGCGGCGCCAAGTGTGGAGCGCCTTGGGCGGCTTTGATCCGAAGCTGACATCGGTGGATGCTGCACTCGACTTTTGTGTTCGAGTGCGTCTGGCCGGTCACCGGGTTGTCGCAGTCGCCGATGCTCGCGTTGCGAGCGCCGGAGGCCCTGAGCTTTTTGGCAAGCGTTCTGTTTCGGCGGCCGCACATAACCGGGTTCAGCGCTTTGCCCAATTGCACCGGCGCCTGGTCTACGCACCCGGGTTTGCGGTGCCCCTGCACTGGCTCACTCTGCTGCCGCTCGCGATTTTGCGCTCGCTCGGGCATTTGGTGGCCAAACGGCCTACGGCGGTTGCCGGCGAGTTTGCTGCCGCTTTTGCGGCGATCTTTGATGGCGGTGTAGTGGCGGCGAGACGCAATCTCAAACGCAATAAGCGGCTCAGTTTTGGCGCGGTCGATCCGCTACGGGTGTCGTGGGCGGAGCTGCGTGAGCTGCGCGCCCATGAGCGCAGCGGTGATGCACCAGACGCGGCATTCGAGGTTGCTCGCCCTCGCTTCTTCAATAATGGAGGCGCGTGGGTTGTGCTTCTTGCTGCGGTCGCTGGCGTAATCAGTTTTTCCCGATTTGTGGAGGTTCAGGCGCTGTCTGGGGGAGCGTTGCTTCCGCTGTCGTCGAGCGTTGCCGAGCTGTGGGCTCATATCGGCTACGGCTGGAACGATTTGGCGCAACAGGTCGTGGCGGCAGACCCCTTTGCTGTAGTTCTGGCCGTGATGGGCTCGCTGACTTTCTGGAATCCATCGTTCAGTATCGTCGTGCTGTATCTGGTGGCACTTCCACTTGCTGCGCTCGCAGCCTGGCTGTGTGCGGCATCCATTTCTGAGCGCACGTGGGCACCGACGCTCGCAGCCGCAGCATGGACGTTAGCGCCCAGCTTCTTGATCTCGCTCGGCGAGGGGCAAGTGGGCGCGGTGCTTGTGCACATCCTGCTTCCGTGGCTTGTGCTCACGGTGCTTCGGGCCGCCGACAACTGGGCAATGTCGGCAATTGCAGCGATCCTCTTTGCGGCGATTGCGGCGTCGGCCCCCAGTGTGATTCCTGCGTTGCTGATCGCGCTGGTGGCATGGATGATTGCGCGGCCCAAGTCTTCGCACCGCCTGCTGTGGATCGTGCTCCCGGCGGCCGCTCTGTTCGCCCCGCTGGTGGTGCAGCAGGTAGCTCGCGGCACCGTGTGGGCAATCTTTGCTGATCCGGGAGTGCCGGTAGCTCGCGTTGCATCCAACGGCTGGCAGCTTGCGATCGGAAGCGTTGTTCCTGGATCAAACGGCTGGAGCACACTGCTGTCGACGCTGGGACTCAACGACCAGTACGCCCCGCTTCTCGTTGCGCTTCTGTTGTCTCCTTTTGCCGCACTCGCGCTGATGAGTCTCTTCGTTCCAGGGACCCGTCGCGCGATCCCATCGTTATCGCTCGCTCTACTGGGTTTTGTGACCGCAGTGGCTGCCACGCATGTGTCGGTGAGCTCGGCGGGTGAATCGTCGGTTGTGCTCTGGGCAGGCGCGGCCCTCAGCCTGTACTGGTTGGGGCTGTGCGGTGCCGTTGTTGTCTCCGTTGAAAACCTCGCACGACACGCAGCGCTGCCCGCGTTGGTTGCCCTGGCCGGGGTGCTCGTGCTTGCCGCGGCACCAATGTGGTCGCTGACATCCGGAGCCGTCCCTGTGTTGGCAAGCAACGGCCGTTTGCTTCCTGCTTTCGTTTCGGCCGAGTCAACTCAACGCGACGGACTCGGCACGCTGCAGCTCACAGTCACCTCAGATTCGACTATCGCGGTAGATGTGCATCGTGGCCGGGGCTCTGGGCTTGATGAGCAGTCGACGATTGCGGCGACCAGCACCGAGCTTTCGGCCGCAGCGAAACGAAACGCGACACTCGCGGGCAATATCGCATCTCGCAGCGGCTTTGATGTGGCGACCGAGCTCAACGATCTTCAGATCGCCTTCATTGTGCTGACCCCAGACTCGAATCAGGATGCTGCGGAAACGCGTCAGCGGATTATCGAAGCGCTCGATGGCAACAGTCTGCTTAACCCAATCGGCGACACCGATCAGGGCTACCTCTGGCACTATCCCGAGGGGAGCGAAACGACGAACGCTGCGGGACCGAGCAACATCGGTACTCAGCTTGGGCAGGCGATTCTCGCCGGGCAGGCACTGATCTTTGGTCTCACCTTGTTGTTGGCAATTCCTACGACACGTCGCCGGCGGTTGCGTGCGGCAAAGGCAGAGAGTGCCGTGACCGTGATTGAGGCGAGCGAATGACCGGCAACGATCCCACACACGATGAGGCAGCGGCCCTGCCCGACGAGCCCACTGGAGCTGAGTTTGATGATGATTCGGAGCTGACCGGCGCTGTCGAACCGGCATCGAGCACGCGACGTCCGGTATCGGCAAAGGCGGCTGCTCTAGTCGGCGCTCGCGTCATTGTGGGCATCGTAGGAATCGGTACGGCGGCTGCCGTGGTACTGGGCGCGACTTTTGTCGACTTGCCCTCACTCAGTGCCGAGGCGCCAAGCGCGGTAATTGTCCCGGTACCCACGGCGCAGCAGCTCACCTGCCCTGGGCCACTCTTGCGGTTGTCCGATGAGTCTGGCGCAGCAGCATCCTCGGTATTCACCCTCGGTCAAGCGATTACACGATTCTCGTCGAGCTCCGGTGCGGTGGAGCAAGCACGTATCACCGCTTCGGATGCCGAAGCGGGCGAGGCAGTCGCGGCACCCCTAGTGCTCAGTGCAGCCCCTGACGTGCAGGCTCCGCAGAGCCAGGTGCGACTGAGCGGCGCCCAATCGCAGTCCGTAAGTGTTGGCGACTACGTTGGTTTTGCATCCGCGGGATGCCGGGCTGTCGGTGGCGACAGTTGGCTCGTTGGTGGGGCAACGACGACGGGTCGCACTACTCTCGTTTCGCTCACTAATCCCACGGAGGTCGCCTCAACGGTCACCCTGGACATCTTCGATGAGCGCGGCGTTGTGTCGGCGGCGGGTACTGCAGGAATTGTGGTGCCCCCTAACGGGCAGCGCGTGCTCTCCTTGGCTGGATTTGCTCCGGGTGTTGCCTCGCCGGTGGTTCATGTCACAAGCACGGGCGGCCAGATCACTGCTGAACTTCAGCAGTCGATCGTGCGCGGTCTTGATCCTGGTGGCGTAGAAATTGTGGGACCTACGCAGCTAGCTTCTCGATCCGTGGTGATTCCTGGAATCGTTGTGACCGATCTTCAGGCGGTGCAGGCGCTGCGCGGAACTGTGATTCAAGCTGATGATCTGATCGCCGTTGTGCGGGTTTTCGTTCCTGGCGAGAAAGCCGCCTCAATTTCAGCAACGCTGACTCCCGCGGATGTCAAGCGTGCACCCATCACCTTCAGCCTTGATCTGAGTGCCGGTGTGGTTACGGATATTCCGATGGAACAACTCGAAACGGGCGCCTATTCTTTGCAGATCGAGTCTGATGTTCCGATTGTCGCCTCGGCGCGCACAACTTCTGCCGTGCTTGCCGGCGGCAAGGTCACGGCGACAGACTTTGCTTGGTTCGCGGCGAGCCCAGCGCTAGTTGACGACACCCAGTTCACGGTTGCAGCAGGTCTGGCAGCGATGCTTAATATTGTGAACCCTGGCGACGATGCAGCGAGTGTGACGTTAACATCCGCGGCCGGTGTCGTAGAAGAATTCACGATTGAACCGGGTGCGGCGCTGCGAGCGCCGGTCTCAAACGGAACCACCTACACACTCGGGCACAGCACGCCTGTGCATGTCAGTGTGACTCAGGCGCAATACGGCTTCATCGCGGCATACGCGATCGACCCGCAGACTCCCGGGTCTTCACCGTTGACGGTCTTTCCGTAACGTGATGCGCTCGTGCTGCAGCGAACGGAGCAGAAGTCGGAATCGCTGCGCGCGTTAGAAGTGTCGAAAGCGATCTGGCGCGAGTTCCCACGGGTCTTTGCCGAGGTATTCGGCAACAGCACGGAAGACGCAGCTCTCGATGAGCATCCGTCGGTGTAGTTCGTCGTCGCGGTGCAACCTGGCCATGCGTTCTATGGGCAGGCGGAAGAGAACGATACGGTGCTCGTCGGCAATCACTTTCCAGCGGTTAACCTTGGTGCCTTCTGGGCTGCTGCCCGGCATGAGCCCGACTTCGAAACGCGCGTTGGCGAGTTCTTCTGGCCACATCTCCTTCAAGAATTGGGCCGCTGAGGCGACCGTGAGCTCGAAGTTGCCGTGGCGACTGCGCAAGAGGGGCAGGTGCGGCCCGGTGACGGCAGCGCGGATGCCGCGGCCGTGGCGATCCCGCCAGTTGCCGCGTACAGAGCGTGTCTGCACTCGCTTCGATGATCTAACCACGAGACCATTCTACGGTCCGTAGTTGCCCACCTGTGGGTGCGCGGTCGTAGGCTAGGACTCACGATGAATCAGCGCCCGTGTAGCAAGGTCTCCTGCAACGAAGAAGCCGAAGCCACTCTCACGTATGTCTACTCAGACTCGATGGCCGTTCTTGGCCCGCTGAGCTACAACGCAGAGCCACACAGCTACGATTTGTGCGCCCGCCATGCTGAGCGGCTGTCTGTGCCTCTGGGGTGGCAGGTCGTACGCCATGTAGTTTTGGGGCATGAGCAAAGCTGACGCTATCGATTTAACCCCCTTCATCAAGGCCTACGACGTTCGTGGTCTTGTCGGTTCTCAGCTCACTGATGATGTGGTTGAGGCGCTCGGCGCGGCCTTCGTTGACGAAGTGGATGCTGCGGGCAGCGAAATCATCGTCGGTCACGACATGCGAGATTCCTCACCGGGTTTCGCGGCAGCATTCTCGGCGGGTGCGCGCGCTCGCGGCGGCAACGTTGTGCTGATCGGCCTGTGCTCTACTGATGAAACTTATTACGCATCCGGATCGTTGAATGCTCCAGCCGCAATGTTTACGGCCAGCCACAATCCGGCAACGTACAACGGCATCAAGTTCAGCCGGGCGGGTGCTCAGGGCATCAGCTTCAACACTGGTTTGAGGTCGATCCGTGACCGCGCCCAGGCCTATCTCGGGTCGGGCATTGAGACAGTTGGCCAGCCTGGTTCGCAGCGTGAGGTTGATGTTCTTGCTGGTTATGCGGGCTACCTGCGCGAACTCGTCGATCTGAGCAGCATTCGGCCGATGCGCGTCGTCGTAGATGCTGGCAACGGCATGGGCGGCATGACAGTGCCAGCGGTGCTCTCAACAGCGGCAGGGCTCCCGGAGCTTCCGATCGAAATCATCCCCATGTATTTCGAACTCGATGGCACGTTCCCCAATCACGAAGCAAACCCGCTTGAGCCGGCCAACATTGTTGACCTCCAGAAAGCTGTGATCGAACACGGTGCGGATGCCGGGCTCGCCTTCGATGGCGATGCCGACCGCTGCTTCGTCGTCGACGAGCGCGGAAACCCGATGACTCCGAGTGCGGTCGCTGCGGTGGTGGCGCTACGCGAAATTCACCGCGTGCGGGCGCTACAGCCCGAGGGCGACATCCACGTCATCCATAACCTCATCACGTCGAACATTGTGCCGGAGACGATCACTGCCGCTGGCGCGATTCCCGTTCGCACGAACGTTGGCCATTCGCTCATCAAGGATCAGATGGCGGCGACCGGTGCGATTTTCGGTGGCGAACACTCCGCGCACTACTACTTCCGCGATTTCTGGGGTGCTGACAACGGGATGCTCGCCGCGATGCATTTGCTTGCCGAGTTTGGTTCACAGCCCGAACTCCTCTCGGTGCTCTCCGAGCGCTATTCGCCTTACGCCAGCAGCGGTGAAATCAACTCCGTGGTCGACGATGTTCCTGCCGCGACGGCCCGCATTCGCGAGGCTTTTGCCGACGAGGCTGAGTTCGACGAGCTTGACGGCCTCACGGTCACGGGCATCACGAGTGATGCGGAGTCGTTTTGGTGGTTCAACGTGCGTGCCTCCAACACAGAGCCGTTGTTGCGGTTGAACGTTGAGGCAGGTTCGGTGGCCCAATTGGAGAAGATTCGCGACCGCGCACTTGCCCTCATTCTGTCCAAGTAAAACGGTTGAGCCGCCACATGCAGATCCGCGGTGCGGCGAACAACGGAGCACTTCGGGGCAGCCGTCTAACCGCGGTTGCTTGGGAAGCCACGCGGAACACTCGTGAGCGCTGGCTCCAGAATGCCGAGCCGAGTTTTTTCTCCGGTGAGCGCTACCGTCTCGCGCTCTCTCCTGAGAGCGCTGACGGCGGAGAGAAAGACCTCGGGTTCGACGTGAGGTAGTGGTGACACGAAAGCCGCGGCTTCGTTGGCGAGATTGGCCGCGTGCTGTCGACGCGTAACAGCGGTGTAGCCGTGTGCGGCAACCAAGAAGTGTGAGATGCGTCGAGCCAGAGCATCCGGCATCTTGGCGACGTCTGCCGTGCGAGCCCATTCGGTCAACTTCCCAGGAAGTTGCACAACGGGGTTCGCAAACTTGGTCACGCGCTCGTACTGGCTGTAGGTACCAGCAACAAGATCGCCGAGGCGCTGCGCGCGGCTATTGAGCAGGCCGACTATTGCGGCGAGCCCGCCCGCCGTCATGAAAATCTCGAGCACACCGAGAAGGGCGCGGATGAAAGCGTGGCGAAATCCGATCGCGCCGCCATCGTTGCGAACGATGCGTGCTCCGATTGCGAGCTTGCCGAGAGACTTTCCTCGACTCAGAGTTTCAACAGCGGTGGGGAGTACGACGAGACAAATCACCAGCGAACTGACCGTCAGCGCTTGGCCGATGGCGGTGTCGAGGCCAGCATTCGTAGCAAACGCGAACGCCCCATAGAGCAGACCGACGAGGGCAGCTCCATACGCCAAGAAATCGATGATCGAACCAGCAGCGCGCAACACAAAACTTGCTGAGCGAAGCTCTAACGCCACCGCTTCGCCGGTGACCAACTCGTCGGGTTCATCCTCATAGGCAAGAGTGTTGCTCATTTGTGTGCCGGGCATGACATCATTTAAGCAGATGGATCTCGACTCATACTCCGCCGCGCACCGCGAAGACTGGGATCGGCTTGCCCAATTGGGGGCACAACGCCGACTTTCCGGTTCAGAAGTCGATGAACTTATCGACCTCTACCAGTCGGGGGCCACCAATCTTTCGGCCATGAAGACCAGCAGCGGGCAGTCGGCACAGGCAGATCGCTTATCGCTCACGCTCAGTCGCGCACGCCTGCGCTTCACCGGCGCATCCGCAAACCTGTTGAGTCAATTGCCTCAGTTTTTTGTTGTGCAACTGCCTGCCGCTCTCTATCGGGTGCGGTGGATGTCACTCGCACTTGCAGCTGCCACGTTCTTCGTCGGGTTCCTGTTCGCCTGGTGGGCGATCTCTAATCCGCAGGTGCTCGCCAACTTCGGCAGCCCAGCTGAGCGTGAGGCGCTTGCCAGCGACGACTTTGTCGGCTACTACTCAGAGTTCTCGGGCGGGTCATTCACGGGGTTCGTGTGGACCAATAACGCGTGGATCGCTACGCAGTCCATTGCCTTTGGGATTGTCGGCGTTTATGTGCCCTATCTGCTGTTCAACACCGCGCAACAGCTCGGCTTCACCGCGGCGATCATGAATGAGTTCGACCGACTCGATGTCTTCTTTCTCTACATCGCACCGCACGGTCAGCTAGAGCTGTACGCGATCTTCGTTGCCGGTGCTGCAGGCATGATGATTTTCTGGTCGTGGGTTGCGCCCGGCGCTCGCACCCGCGCGCAAGCGCTCGCCCAAGACGGTCGCGCGCTCTTCACTATCGTCATCGGGCTGATTCTCGCACTGCTTGTTTCGGGCATCATCGAGGGCTTCGTCACGCGTCAAGACTGGCCGTGGCCCATCAAGATTGGCATCGGCACGATCGCGCTGACCGGATTCTTGGCCTACCAGTGGATTCTCGGTGGGCGCAGTGCTCGCGCGGGCAACACCGGTGACCTCAGCGAATTCGATGCTGGTGCCACCCACATCGTCGCCAACTAGGGGTACCCGCCCATGAGTCTGTGACGGTCACAGCCATCACAATGACATTTCCTGAGAGCGGGCAGTGAGCTGCACAGCTCTCACGTTGGCCTCATCATCACCCTCGTAACGTCGAGTTATGGCCGGAAACCACCCGGTCGTTCATCGAAGGAAAGTCTGCAACCGCCCCCGTGGTGGTTCATGACAATGAGAAGGAGAACGACATGAAGTCAACAGTCAAGAAGACGATCGTCACCAGCGCCCTTGTCGCAACCCTCGCCCTCGGTGGCGCGGGAGCGGCCGTCGCTGCATCCGCGTCGCCTGCACCAAGTGGAGCGAGCGACACGAACGAGCAGAATCCCTCGTACGTCGGTAGCGTCAAGGCACCTGCGGAAGCCAATGACGCAGCCGAAGGAGCAGAAGGGCCCGAGAACGCGGCGAAAGAAACCGCGGACGAAGCGGCAGAGTCTGCAGCGCTGACGTCGCTTGCAACGATCACTCCCGAGCAGGCATCCGCTGCAGCCACCACAGCGGTGTCTGGCACGGCGGGCACCGCTGAGCTCGGCAATGAGAACGGCTTCGTTGTTTACGAGGTCGAGGTTACTGCGGCAGACGGCACCGTCACCGAGGTGAAGATCGATGCCGGCAATGGATCGGTTCTCGCACAGGAGCAGGCGGACGTCACCGAGTCGAACAACGACTAGCAAGAGCCGCACCACCCAGCGTGTCAGCCTCCCACCAGCTCCCTCGCTGGTGGGAGGTACCCTGGCAACCTTCGGTGGCTGCGAGTACCGTTGAGGTATGAAGAGAACAAGTTTCGACCAACTGCTCGGTGAACAGATCGGTCACGAGTTCGCCGCCTCGCAGCAGTACATCGCTATCGCTGTCTGGTTTGACAACCGCGACCTGCCCCAGCTGGCCAAACATTTCTACCGGCAGTCCATCGAAGAACGCAACCACGCCTTGATGTTCGTGCAGTACCGGCTTGATCGGGATCTCGGCATCACAATCCCGGGCATTGATTCCGTTATCAACGATTTCACGGATGAGAGTGCACCGATCGCGCTCGCGCTCGCGCAGGAGAAGCGGGTCACGAAGCAAATTGAGGCACTGTTTGCTGCGGCACGCACCGAAGATGACGCGCTAGGTGAGCAGTTCATGCTCTGGTTCCTGAAAGAGCAGGTCGAAGAAGTCGCCTCGATGACAACACTTCTCACCATCATGAACCGGGCAGAGAACTTGTTCGATGTCGAGAATTATCTCGTGCGCGAGAGTGTCGGCGAGGGCGACGATGCGTCGGCCCCAGCGTCGGCCGGCGGAGCGCTATAGTCCTCGCAGCACGGACTTAATTGAGTGCCCGCATCAACCTGACTGGTGGGGCGCTGGAACCGAGTTTTGTTGCGCACACAGTGGGCGCCACTTCTCGGGCTAGAGCTTGCCCGCAGCTTTCAACGCGATGTAGTGATCGGCAAGAGCGAGCGGCAAGTCAGTGGGGCGCTTCGAAACTACTGAAGCTCCCAGCTGGTTGATCGCGGTGGCCACGCGCGACTGATCGAGTAGAGCGCGCTCTGCAGCCGCAGCCTGGTAGACGGCGTCACGGTTCGAACGGTCGCGCGTAGCATCCACAATCGATGGGTCTGCGACGGATGCCACCACAACGGTGTGTTTGGCTGTCAGCTGGGGGAGCATTGCGAGCAGTCCGCGGCTCGCGCCGGGGGATTCCGCTGTTGTGGCGAGCACCACGAGGGCCCGCTGCGATGTGGATTGGCGCACGAGGCCGGGCACCGAATTCCAGTCCATCTCGATAAGTTCTGGTTGTACCGGGGCCATTCCGTTGACCATTTTTGAGAGCAGGTCGGGGCCAGCGGCTCCCTGAACGCGGGCGCGAACGCGGCGGTCATAGATGATGAAATCCACGTGGTCGCCGGCGCTGGAGGCGAGCGCGGCAAGGAGAAGTGCAGACTCAAACGCGGTGTCGATTCGTGGCTCATCGTCGATGCGGGCGGCCGACGTGCGCCCGCTGTCGACCACGATTACGACTCGTCGGTCGCGTTCGGGGCGCCAAGTGCGAACTACTAGCTCAGAGCGCCGGGCAGTGGCGCGCCAGTCGATCGACCGCACATCGTCGCCGCGAACATAGTCACGCAGGCTGTCGAACTCGGTGCCTTGGCCGCGGATCATGATGCTCGTAGCCCCGTCGAGTTCGCGCAGTCGAGCTAACCGAGATGGCAGGTGCTTGCGGGAATTGAACGGCGGCAGCACAGTGAACGAACCGGGTACGACGACGGTGGTCTGGCGAGCGATGAGCCTGAGAGGCCCGTAGGAACGCACCGTGATGTGCGCAGCCTCACGCGTTCCCCTCCGCAGCGGAGTGAGCACTGTGGTGAGTTTGCGGCGTTCGCGCCCCGGCACCGATAGCCGCGCACGGTTGGTGTGCGCGCCTGCAGAGGGTTGCCATCCGTCGCGCACGATTGCGCGGAGTCGGCGTCGTGCGGGGTTGGTGATTCGTAGTGTCGCGCTCGTAGTTTCACCGAGGCGCAACCGGTCAGGGGAGGTGCGCTCGAAACGCAGCGAACGCACCGACACCGCGAGCGCCATGTCGATGAGCCCCAGCGCGATCACAAAGAGAATCCACAAGATCAGCACTGCGGGTTCGCCAGTGATGACGATCGGAACTATCCCGAACGCCACGAACGCAACGAACCATCCAGAGAGCGCCATTATTAGATCGGTACCTGCACTTGCTGCACGATCGACCGCAGGATGACGTCAGGAGAGACGCCTTCTAGCTCGGCTTCTGGACGAAGTTGGATGCGGTGGCGAAGCACTGGCAACACCATGCTCTGAACGTGGTCGGGCGTGATCGCGTCGGCTCCGGTCAGCCACGCCCACGCCTTTGCCGCAGAGATTAGTGCGATGGCACCACGGGGGCTCACGCCGAGTTTTACCGAGGGGCTCTGGCGTGTGGCCCGCGCAAGGTCTACGGCATACTCAATCACGTCGGGACTCGCCCCTACTTGGGCGACGGCGGCCTGTGCAGCAGCGAGCATTGCGGCGTCGAGCACGGGCGTGACGCCCGCAGCGGCAAGGTCGCGCGGGTTGAAGCCCGCAGCGTGGCGCGTGAGAACCTCAATCTCGGCGTCGCGCTCGGGAAGATCGAGCACGAGCTTGAGCAGAAAGCGGTCGAGCTGGGCTTCGGGCAGCGTGTAGGTGCCTTCGTACTCGATGGGGTTCATCGTTGCGGCGACCATGAACGGCACAGGCAGTTTCAGCGACTGCCCGTCGACAGATACTTGCCGCTCTTCCATGGCCTCGAGCAGAGATGACTGCGTCTTGGGTGGGGTGCGGTTGACCTCATCCGCAAGCAGGATGTTTGTGAACACTGGTCCCTTGCGAAACTCGAACTCGCCAGACTTGGAGTCATAGACCAATGAACCGGTGACATCGCCGGGCATGAGGTCGGGAGTGAACTGCACGCGCTTGGTATCGAGCTGAAGCGCGCGGCTGAGAGTGCGAACCAGCAGAGTCTTTGCGACACCGGGAACGCCCTCGAGCAGCACGTGCCCACCGGTGAGCAGAGCGATCGTGAGCCCGGTCACCGCAGCATCCTGGCCAACAACGGCCTTGCCTACTTCGGTGCGGAGTTGAGTGAATGCGTGCCGCAGTTGCTCGTCAGTCATATCTCGATTCTTCTCTATCTTTGGCTCGGTGGTGCTGTTTGGCTCGGTGGTGCTGAGGGTGTCGGCGGTGTTGAGTGTTTAGACGGGGCGGACGGCAGACTCGACGCGCTGTTCAAGCGTGAGCAGTTCATCCGAAAGTGCAAGCAGTTCGTTGTCGTTGGTGGGGGCGACATCAACAAGCAGACTTCGCAATTGGGCAACGGGCAGATCGATGAGAACAGCGATCCGGTTGATGACGTCGTCGACGGATGCTGTGCTCGCCATGCCACATAGGGCGGCGAGTCGCCGGATCGATCCGATGCGCAGCGCGTCGAGGGCGTGAAGTCGTGCCGCGGTCTTTTCGTACAGCCGCGCGCGACCCTGCATCGTTTCGCTCGAGCGCACGGTCACTGGCAGCTTTTCGATGACCAGTGGCCCGAACCTACGTCCTCGCCAGAGCGCGACCGCGAGCAGCGTGAGCGCCGTGAGCCAGACGACGGGGAGTACCCAGTCTGGGGCGAGCTCGTCGTAGGTTTTTATCGCGCCGCTGTCTGAGACATCCGCGAAACTGGGGGTGTACCAGACGAGGGTGTCCTGCTGGCCGAGCACCCGCAGCGCGAAGGCGGCGTTGTCTGCGCTAGTGATCTCTCCGTTGGTCAGCGCAGTGGTTGCGCCGAGCAGCAGTAGTTGAGTGTTGCCTCGATCGAGAGAGATGAGGCCGTAGCCGAGCTCGTCGCTTCCGTAGCAGCCAGTAGCTTCGGCATCAGCATCGATGATCCGCAGACTGGAGGGGCCAGCGGTGATCTCGGGGGCCTTCGACGCGAGAGGCGAAGAGCATTCTGCCGTTACGGTACCGACCCTTGTGCCCGCATTGGCGACTTCTGGGGCGACGGCGAGCAGTGCGGCGATTCCCGGTTCGGCCAGAACGACGGTGCTGGCCAGGCCGGAAGTTTCGGCGGTCTGGTCGTCGGTCAGGTAGCCGTCAAAGTTGGAGAAGAAGAGGGCGCTGTCGCCTGACCCTGCCAGAGCGTCACGGGTATCGTTGAGGCTAGTGGTGACAATCACGTCGACACCCTGTTGCCGCAGAACCTCAGCGAGTGCCTGCGTTCCTGATTCGTGAGGGCTCGTGGGCTCGAGAGGTGGACCTTCGACTGCTGTGCCCACGAGGCTCACGCTTACGATTGCCACGCTCAGCAGAAACAGCGCTGCGATGATCCAGAACAGTGCTCGTTTGAGAGCGGTGCGGATGCGCGGGGTAACTACCGTAGGGGCGCTCACAGTGCCGCCTCGGTAAGGTTCGGCTTGGCAGCTCGAACACGCAGTTCTAGGGCCCGCAGCTGTTCGTATTGTTCTCGCGTCGCAGGCTTGCGCATGTAGCGGACGAGGTCAAAGGTGTCGGCGCTGCGAGCGAGTTCCTCAGTGCACTCTGGGAGAGCATGTGCGGCTCGTACGGAAAAACCGTGTGCGGTGGTACCGGGGGTCATGGTGACAAGGGTGCGTTCAGAGAGGCCGCGAGCGATTGCACGGAACATGTCCGCGATTGCGCTTGCGAAGTCATCTCGTGCGGCCGCTTTTTCGGCGGCATCCCGCAGCTGGGCTGCCGTTCGGCGATCAGCTTCGCCGAAAAGGATGTCTTGGTGGCGACTCTTGCGATTGAGACGGGGGAGGCCGTAGACGATGATCGCGGCGATTATCGCTATTGCCATTAGTGCGATGAGCACGACGAGCGCCACGGTTGGGATGGCGTTGCCATCGCCAATGGTCAGTGAAGCAAGCCAGTCGCTAAACGCCTTGGAGACGCGGTCGAACAGCGTTGGCTTGGCTGCCTGATACGGAGCTTGTGATAGCTCGTTGATGAGCCAATCGGTCGCTTGACCCGAGTCGGGGTCGACAGGAACCTCGCGAAATACCGCGCGAGCAAGCCAGTGGGGCAACGCTGCGGGCGCGGTTGGCGAGAAAGTCTCTAGGGTCATGAAGCCGCGTAAGGTGACGGCTCGGCTGAGCGTGATGCTTTGCTGTCGTGCGTGAGGTAGGGGTCAGGCACTGAGTTGTCGCCGGCCTGACGCGCTTCAACGAATCGCGTGAGTTCGAGATCAAACCCCTCCTTGCGCATCCGCAAATCGATATAGAGCAATGCGGGGGCGGCTGACTGAATGATGATCGTGACGGCGCCGATCGCGACCGAGATGATCATAGTCACGACGTAGAGGCCGATTAAGGACGCAAACGCTGCGTCTTCGTTGCCAGTGGGGTTGAGCAGACTCGCCCCGATTCCACCAATGAAGCTCAGCGGGGCGGTCACAACGGCAGACACTGTCTGCACGATCACGATGATCAGGGCAAGGATGCCGAAGGTGCGCCAGAAGCTTCCAGAAACGAGTGACCAGGAGCGGAGTATGGCGCGCCCGAGAGTTAGTCGCTCGATCATGAGTGCACTCGGCACGAAAGCGAGCTTGGTGCCGAGCCACGCCATAACGACCAGCCCGATGACGATTCCACCAAAAACAGCGAGCACTCCGAATACGGTTCCCGCGGTGCCGCCAATGGCGAAGAAGAGTGCGGCAACGAGAGCGAACACGACGATGCCGATGAACGAAGCAACGGCGACGAGTGCAGACCAGCCGATGAGAGCCCACAGCCGACCTTTTGCGGCGTTCCAGAGTCCACGTAAGCGCAACTTTTCGCCGACGGCGCCGCGTGCGACCTCGAGGGAGACGATTCCTTGCAGGATTGAGCCGCCGATGAGTGACAGCGAGACTGCGAGGAGCGCGGCAAGAATGACGCTCGCTGTCGCACCGGCTTCGATAGTTGCGGCGTCTGCTTCGCTAGCGCTGAGCGTGCGGTCAATGCCGGAGACGGTGATGATGCCGACTAATACGAGCGATGCGACAGTGATGATGCCCATGATGATCACCGAAAGCCCAAAGATGGGGCGAGGATTGCGGCGCAATACCATCAGTGATGCCGAGAGCACCGTGCCGAGTGTCATCGGGCGCAACGGAATGAGGCCCGGTTTGGGCGGAGGAGTCCAGCTAGGAGCTGGCGTGCCGTACTGCGGAGCGCTCGGGGCAGACTCCGGTGGTGAATAGAGCCCGGACTCGCTGTTATTTGCGCTGCTATCTGGCGATTGCCACGGACTGTTATTGCTCACGTCTCACCCTCGAATGTTGAACTGTGTCAATTGAATCGCACTCATGCTTTCACACTCGACTATTCTTATGCGAAAGCTTCTCACCCTGTTAGCCCGAGAGCTAGAAAGTATCGAGGACACGTGAACCCGCGAATTCTAGTAGTCGATGACGACACTGCCTTGGCAGAGATGATCGGAATCGTTCTACGCACTGAAGGATATGAACCGTTTTTTTGCCAAGATGGCGCCCTGGCGCTTGACGCTTTCAAGTCGGCCGCGCCCGACCTTGTGCTGCTCGATTTGATGCTGCCCGGTATGGACGGCATCGAAATTTGTGCGCGCATCCGCGAAGAGTCGGGCGTTCCGATCATCATGCTGACTGCTAAGAGCGATACAGCGGACGTCGTTAAAGGTCTCGAGAGTGGCGCTGACGACTACGTTGTCAAACCTTTCAACCCCAAAGAGCTCGTCGCCCGCGTGCGCACCCGGTTGCGTCCAGCAAGCGATGCGGCCACGGGCACCCTCACTGTTGGTGACCTTGAGTTGGATGTCACGGGCCACGAGGTGCGCCGCGGCGACACCAAAATCAACCTGACACCTCTCGAATTTGAGCTTCTTCTCGCTCTTGCGATGAAGCCTGAGCAGGTCTTCACGCGCGAAATGCTGCTTGAGCAGGTGTGGGGATATCACTACAAGGCAGATACTCGCCTAGTGAACGTCCACGTTCAGCGACTGCGCGCCAAGGTTGAAGAAGATCCTGACAATCCCAAGATTGTTATGACGGTTCGCGGCGTTGGCTACCGCGCGGGCAGCAGCGCGTAGCAGGTATGCGCTATTTCGACTGGCGCGAGTTAGTGCAGCGGCTCGCTGCACTGTGGCGCTCGTCGCTCCAGTTGCGCACGGTGGCAATCACGGTGCTGTTGTCGTCAGTGGCCGTTGCGGTTATCGCTGGGTATATGTCGCTGAGCGTCGGAGCGAACCTGTTCGACGCGAGTCGTGAACAACTCACCCGCACCTCTGCCAACGCCACGTTGGCCGGTCAACAGTTTTTTGATGCAGCAGACGAGGGGCTCGGGCTCGAAGACCTCGACGTCATGATGGGCGACGCTGCAGGGGTCATCGAGAGCGTTGCGTCGAGCACCGGTGGCACAAGTTATGCCATTCTTCGCAGCCCAGGCCAAGAGGGCGCTCGCGTGCCCACAAACGTTCAGTCGCAGGATCTGAGTTCTTACGTCGTCATCTCGCAAGAACTCAGAGACACTGTCGGTGAATCAACCGAGCAACGCACTTACTGGCAGTCGGTCGCACTGAACCACCCGACCGATGGCACGATACGTCCGGGGCTGGTCGTCGGATCGACACTCGACATTCGTGGGGCACAATACGAGCTCTATCTCGTGTACGACATCAGCGATACTCAAGAAACTCTCGTTGTGGTTCAGCGCACTCTTGGTCTCGGTGGTTTTGCCCTGCTCGCCCTTATCGGAGCCGTAACCTATCTCGTCGTTCGGCTCGTAGTCGGGCCGGTGAAATTTGCGGCTGAAACCAGCCAACGTCTGGCGGCAGGCGAGCTTGAGGTGCGCATTCCTGTGCAGGGTGATGACGTCATCGCCACACTGGCACGCTCCTTCAATGGCATGGCGACGAGCATGCAGCATCAGATCACGCGCCTGGCCGCACTGTCGCAAGTGCAACAGCGTTTTGTGTCGGATGTCTCGCACGAGTTGCGCACACCCCTCACCACAATTCGGCTCGCGGGTGATGTGCTCTACGACCAACGCGAAAGCTTCCCGCCGGCGACCGCGCGCACGGCAGAGCTGCTGCATACCCAGGTTGAACGTTTTGAGCTCCTGCTTGCAGACCTGCTCGAAATGAGTCGTTACGACGCGGGTGCGGTCGATATGGAGACTGAGCCTACGAACCTCGTACGGCTCGTCGAAGATGCAATCGAGAGTCTTACGTCGCTGGCGGCAAGCAAGGGCTCTGAGCTGCGGTTGGTGGCCCCCGGTGGCTACTTTGAGGCGGATGTTGATCCTCGCCGCATCCGCCGTATCCTCCAGAACTTGGTCAGCAATGCGATTGACCACGGAGACGGTCTGCCGATCGTTATTTGGGTCGATAGTGATGCGGATGCCGTTGCGATCGCTGTGCGCGATTACGGCGTGGGAATGAGCACAGCTGCCCTTGAGCGCGTATTTGACCGTTTCTGGCGCGCTGATCCGTCTCGACAACGAACCACAGGTGGCACAGGCCTCGGTTTGGCGATCGCGCTCGAGGATGCGGTGTTGCACGGCGGCTGGCTTGAAGTGTGGTCGGATGGGGACAACGGTTCGTGCTTCCGGCTGACGATCCCGCGCGTTCGAGGCACCGATCTGCGGTCGTCTCCATTAGAACTTCCCCCGAGCGACGAGGTGCCGAGCTTGGAGGCTTCACATGGCTAAAACATCGAAGCTTGCCTACCTCATCGTCGCGAGCGTGGCGATCGCCGCCCTGAGCGGCTGCGTTGGCGTGCCAACCTCGAGCGAGGTTGAGGCTGGTCCTCTCATCGATGAGCAACTCGATCCCAATTTCGAAATTGTTGCGGAGGGTCCAGTCGCGGGCTCAACTCAGGAGCAGATTCTTACCGACTTTATGAACGCGGTGCGTGCACCAACTCGGGACTACTCCGTGGCTCGGGAATTCTTGACTCAAGATATGAGCGACTCGTGGAAGCCTGCGGCGAGCGCAACAATTCGAGAGCGAGACAAGCTTCCGACGGTCTCGCCAGCACTCGAAGAAGACGCTCTCACCTACTCATTTTCGGCTCAGGCTGTGATTGATGAGCGGGGCGTGTACTCAGAGTTGCGTTCACCGGCATCGCAAACTTTGACATTCGATTTTGAACGTCGCGGCGGTGAGTGGCGAATTGCCTCAGCGCCGCCAGGAATTGTGTTGTCGAGCAACGGGTTCGAGGTTAGCTTCGAGCAGCAGGTCCTCTACTATTTCGACCCCAGTTTTGCCTACCTGATCCCCGATCTGCGCTGGTTCGCGGTGCGTCAATCGTCACAGTCGCGAGCGGTTCAAGCTCTTCTCTCAGCAGATTCGTCGTGGCTCCAACAGGGCGTCGTACTGACCGCATTCCCGACAGCCACGACTCTGGGCAACGCGAGCAGCCTGATCAGCGGTCGGGCTGTCGTTGATCTCAGCTCAGAAGCGCTGTCGGCAGACACTGTCGCGCGCGAACGGATGCGACAGCAGCTCGCGGCAACGCTGCACACACCGATTGTGGTGCTCACCGTTGATGGGCGCGAACTGCAGAGTTCGAGTTCCGGGCAGAACGCTGCCGTCATCGAGCCTAGCTCCGGTGGTCCGCTAGTGGTGGGAACCGCGAGCGAATTCGGTTTCAACACCAGTAACGGGCTCAGCGAAATCAGCGAGCTCAGCGATGTCGTAGCCGGTTCCGGGGCAACCGCAGCAGTGCTCTCATCCGACCGCCTCTCAGTTGCCTATCGCGCAGGCGACGGTGCCGCGTACTTCGCTTCGGTCGGAGTCTCGCCTCGGGTCATCGACGATCGCTCCGGCCTGGCCGCACCATCGCTCGATCCGTTCCGATTTATCTGGTCGGCGCAGCGGGGGAATGCCGCGTCACTGTCCACGTTCGAGGTAGACGGCACCGAGCATCCGATTCAGTCGTCGTTGCCTTCAGATTCAGAGATTGTGTCGCTGGATATTTCGCGCGATGGTGCGCGACTGCTCGTGTACCTCTCATCGCCGTCTGGGCCGCAGTTGCTCGTTTATGGAATCGTGCGGCAACAGGGCAACGTGCCCGTTCAACTGGTAGAGCCCACCGCGTTGCCGGCCCGGTCGGGTACTCCCATTGATGCAGCCTGGGTGGGCTCAAGTACGGTGGCCACACTTTCGGCGAATGACGATTCTGTTGCAGCAACCGCGTTCAGCCTCGGTGGACCAACAGAGAACCTTGGCGATGTGGACGGCGCGCGACAGCTTGTGAGCGCCGGAACCAATACCGATGGCCTCAGGCTCGTTGCGGATGGCGAAGTGTGGCGCCCGCAGGGGAGTCAGGGGTGGGTGCGTACCGGCCTCGACGCCTCCTACATGGCCGTGCAGCAGTAGAGCCTCTCCACAAACCTCACGCGGGGCCCCACACGCTTGTGGGCGCGCGTGCACGCTCGGAGCATGACGTTCCCAGACAACAACAATGACAACTCTCTGCGCTGGTGGATCGCAACCGCACGCGAGGCGCTGCGGGATGCCTGGGCTGTGCTCATGCCAGTCGAGTGCGCCGGATGTCAGAGTCACGATCGCGCGCTATGTCAGGAGTGCGCTCGCAGCCTTGTCGCGGCGCCCACGATTCACTCAACTCCTCAGCACGTGCGCGTCTACGCCGCCCTGCGTTATGAGGGCCCGGTACGCAGAGTACTGCTCGCATTCAAGAATCAGCATCGCACCGACCAAGCTCGGCCGCTTTCTCACGCGTTTCTTTCCGCGCTGCGGATGACGCTCGACGCACCGAGTGCGGCCGGCGGTGGGGGTGGAGACCCGGTTCAGATCGTCGCCGTTCCCACCAGCAAGCGTGCTTTTCGAACGCGGGGCTATCACCCGGTATCGCTCGTGCTGCGCGCGGCAGGAGTTCGCCACGCACGAGTGTTGAGGGTGGCCAAAGAGACCACGAGCCAAAAGCTGCTCGGGGCACAGCAGCGGGCCACAAATGTGCGGGGCGCATTCGTTGCGACACGCTGGCTTGGGGCAAGCAAAGTCATCATTGTGGACGACGTTCTCACGACCGGAGCCACGATTGACGAGGCAGCGCGGGCGATTTCTGCGGCCGGCGGCACGGTGATCGCAGCCGTAACCATCGGGTTCACTCCAAGAACCGGAGCGGCTCGTGACATTGCCAGCGGCGAGGGCTACGGTAAGGAAAAGGGCGCACAATAAAAGCTGCCTCACGGGGCGGCCGCGCATGATGGCTAGGAGGTCGCCGTGGAAATCACCGTCAACGGACGAAATGTAGGAGTCACGGATCGTTTCCGTGAGTATGCGATCGAAAAGTCTGAGAAGGTCGCTCACCTCTCTGAGAAGGCAATCGCCTTCGAGATCAAAGTGAGCCGCCACCACGAAACCAAAGGGTCAAGTGGCGACGATCGTGTTGAGTTGACGTTGATCGGACCAGGACCGCTTGTTCGAGCAGAATCTGCTGGTTCGGATAAATATGTTGCCTTCGATCTGGCGATGGGTAAGCTCGTTGAGCGCATTCGTCAGTCCCTCGACCGCAAGAAAGTTCACCGCGGAAATCACCGCCCCACGTCTCTGCGTGAGGCTAGTGCCGGTGGATTTGCTGTCGTTGATATCACTCCAGCGAGTCCGGAAGTGATTGAAAGTGTCGCTACCGGTTCGGTTCCGACACCGAACGCCGAGCCAGAGCCTGGCGACGACGACTACTCGCCCGTTGTTATCCGGCGAAAGGTGTTCCCTTCGAGCCATATGACTGTGGAAGAGGCACTCGATCACATGGAGTTGGTCGGTCACGACTTCTTCCTCTTTGTGGATAGCCAGACCGATCGCCCGAGCGTGGTTTACCGTCGCAAGGGCTGGGATTATGGTGTTATTGGCCTAGAAGAGCAGGCCGATGAGGCTGCTGACGGAGGTCGTTCGCGCAAGCGTAAGGTCGCCAACGGCTAAGCACACCAAGTTTTTGGCGTGAACTTGATACGATTACGAACCGGTAACGCGGCTGTGCGCTGAATGCACTCACCGCGTTGCCGCGACGTAAGCGTCTAAAGGCTGCGCTTCGTCGAGCAGTGCCAGCGTCGGATCCGTCCGACAAGAATGGGAGTATTCGGTGGCGAATGTTTTGGAACGCGCACTTCGTGTGGGCGAGGGTCGACTTCTTCGACGCTTGAAAGGCTATGCGCAAGCAGTCGATCAGCTCGAGGAAGACTTCAAGACTCTGACCGACGATGAGCTCAAGCATGAGACCACTGAGTTGCGTGAGCGCTATGCCGCAGGCGAATCGCTCGACGATCTGCTCCCGGAGGCATTTGCCGCCGTCCGTGAAGCGGCGAGCCGTACTCTCGGCATGCGTCACTTTGAGGTTCAGCTCATGGGTGGCGCTGCGTTGCACATGGGCAACATCGCCGAGATGAAGACCGGCGAGGGCAAGACCCTCGTGGCGACACTAGCTGCCTACCTCAACGCGATTGCGGCGCAGGGTGTGCACGTGATTACCGTCAACGACTACTTGGCCGGCTACCAGTCAGAACTGATGGGACGCATTTTCCGTGCCCTCGGGATGACCACCGGATGCATCGTCTCAGGTCAGACCCCTGTAGAACGTCGCGAGCAGTACGCCGCAGACATTACTTATGGAACCAACAACGAGTTCGGTTTCGACTACCTGCGCGACAACATGGCGTGGCAGGCGAGCGACATGGTTCAGCGCGGTCACCACTTCGCTGTTGTTGACGAGGTTGACTCGATCTTGATCGACGAGGCTCGCACGCCGTTGATCATTTCGGGCCCGTCGTCAGGCGAGGCAAACCGCTGGTTTACTGAGTTCGCCAATCTTGCGAAGAAGCTCATCCCCGAGGTCGATTTTGAGGTTGATGAGAAGAAGCGCACCGTTGGTGTGCTCGAACCCGGCATCGAAAAGGTCGAAGATTACCTCGGTATCGACAACCTGTACGAGTCGGCAAACACACCGCTGATTTCGTTCTTGAACAACTCGATCAAGGCGCGTGCCCTCTTCAAGAAAGACAAGGACTACGTCGTCATGAACGGCGAAGTGCTGATCGTCGATGAGCACACCGGTCGTATTCTTCAGGGCCGCCGCTACAACGAAGGTATCCACCAGGCAATCGAGGCGAAGGAGGGCGTTACCGTCAAGGCAGAGAACCAGACTCTCGCCACGGTCACGCTGCAGAACTACTTCCGTCTATACAACAAGCTTTCGGGAATGACCGGCACCGCCGAGACTGAGGCCGCCGAGTTCATGTCCACGTACAAGCTTGGTGTGGTCGCCATCCCGACTAACAAGCCGATGCAGCGCATCGACCAGTCCGACCTGATCTACAAGAACGAACAGTCGAAGTTCGAGCAGGTTGTTGCCGACATCGCTCAGCGTCACGAACTTGGCCAGCCCGTTCTCGTGGGAACAACTAGCGTTGAGAAGAGTGAGCTGCTTTCACGGATGCTCGCCAAGAAAGGCGTCAAGCACGAGGTCCTGAACGCCAAGAACCACGCTCGCGAGGCTGCCATCGTCGCTCAGGCCGGGCGCTTGGGTTCGGTCACCGTTGCCACGAACATGGCGGGCCGTGGAACAGACGTCATGCTCGGCGGAAACGCCGAGTTCTTGGCTGTTGCTGAAATGAATAGCCGTGGTCTTAACCCGACCGAAACTCCTGACGACTATGAAGCCGCTTGGGATGACGTTTTCGCCGACGTCAAGGCCGGGGTCGAGAAGGAAGCCAAGAAGGTCGTCGATGTTGGTGGCCTCTACGTATTGGGCACCGAGCGTCACGAGTCGCGTCGTATCGACAACCAGCTGCGTGGTCGTTCAGGTCGTCAGGGTGACCCCGGAGAGAGCCGTTTCTATCTGTCGCTTCAGGATGATCTGATGCGCCTATTCAATAGCGGTGCAGCCGAAGCGCTCATGGGGCGCTCGACAGTTCCCGACGACTTGGCGATCGAATCCAAGGTTGTCAGCCGCGCCATCCGCAGTGCTCAGTCACAGGTGGAATCGCGTAACGCTGAGATTCGCAAGAATGTTCTCAAGTACGACGATGTGTTGAACCGCCAGCGTGAGGCTATCTACAGCGACCGCCGCCACATCCTCGAGGGTGACGATTTGAAGGACCGCGTTCAGCGCTTCCTGACAGACGTTGTGACCGAGGTTGTCGAAGTTCACACAGCAGAGGGCCACTCAGAGGATTGGGACTTCGACGTTCTGTGGACCGAACTGAAGACCATGTATCCGATCGGCATCACGGTTGACGAAGTTCTGACCGAAGGCGGTTCGCGCGGCAAGCTGACAAGCACGTTCGTCGCGAAGGAGATCCACTCTGATGCGGCGATCGCTTATGAGCGTCGCGAGCAGCAGCTTGGCGAAACCGCCATGCGTGAGCTCGAACGCCGCGTTGTGCTCAGCGTTATCGACCGCCGCTGGCGAGATCACCTCTACGAGATGGACTACCTCAAAGACGGGATCGGCCTGCGTGCAATGGCCCAGCGCGATCCGCTCATCGAGTATCAGCGCGAAGGTTTTGCTCTCTTCCAGACCATGATGGGCCAGATTCGCGAAGAGTCTGTCGGCTTCCTGTTTAACCTTGATGTTGAGGTCAGCGGCGGTGGCGACTCCACCACCGTGCAGGCACGAGGTTTGGATCCGGCAAGCTCACAGGCCGCAGCGCTCAGCTACTCGGCGCCCAGCGCTGATGCCGCAGGCGAGGTTGAGGTTCGCAACGAGCGCGGCCAGGTTGAGCGCGCTGCGACTGCGGGTGCGCAGAAGCGCCAGGCTCAGCAGACGGCACCGCAGCAACCGCAGCAGCCTCAGAGTGGCGAGCGTGGTGCATTCGGTCAGCGTGCGGAGAGTGCAGACGACGCGCCGCTTAACCGTTCGCAGCGTCGTGCGCAGGACAAGCGCAAGAAATAGGGTTTAGCAACGACGTATGCTCCCACCGCTCGGTCGATGGCGGCATACGTCGTTAAGCCGAGGCTGTGCATACTCAGACACGGTGCTGCCCGTTGCGCACCGCAGCCTAGAGCGCACTGAACCTGCAGCACCCTGCTGGCTAGAGAACGTTAATGGCGGTGGCTCGCCAACGCTTGTCGAGGCCTTCGAGGCGCACCGCAACAGCACGAGTGCGTGCTCGACCGCGAACGATCACAACAGCTTCGACCGCACCATCGCGGGGCTCACACAGGAGGATCGAGCCCATGGTGAAGCTTGGCCGCGTGATGGGCTGTCCTTTTGCGCGACGAGCACGCGCAGATAATACGGTGCGCTTGAGTAGGTGGCGGTAAACGTCATCGGTGACCCACCGGGCAATCTGCTCAAGGTCGCGAGCGCCGGCAAGAACCTCGATCACGCAGCGGGTGAGGTTTTCGACCAGGGGAGCAGGGTCGGGCAACTCGGCGCTCGGAGTGGGCTGGTGGCCAAAAAACTCGTCGGGCACGAAGCGCGGGCGAATGATTTTGGAGGGAAGGGGTCCAGTGCGCTGTCGCGGCTGTGGAGGAGTGTCTTCACTGGGCGAAGGCTTGCGGAGCGGCTCGGTACTCATGATCTCCCAGGTAAAAGGTCAAGACGGCAATGTATACCCCCGTTGGGGGGTAGACCACACTCAACCAGCACTGAGACCAATTGTCTATGACTAATTTTCAATTGTGGATAACATTGTTCGTTTTGCCTTGTCGCCAGTACCGTCAGCCCATGCGCTGGGACAAACTCTTTGACGACCTCGAAAGTCAGCTTGAGAACGAAATCACTGCTGACGACCTCGAGGTCGATGCCGAGGAGGAACGGCTGCGCCTAGGCCGTCTAAGCATGCGCGACCGTATTGTGTCGCTGCACGCGCGCAGCTCCGAGCAATCGCCGCTCACGCTTTCCGTTGTGCTGGTCACGGGAACACGACTCATCATCCGCCCGGCAACCATCGGACGGGATTGGATGTCGGCTGACCTTGTCGACGACAGCGGCCGCCCAGCGCAGTGCATTATTCCGTTCGCGGCGATGGCGGGCATCTCGCTTGGGGCGGCCCACATCACGCCGAGCCTCGCCACAATGCCGTCGAGCGGGCATCCGAGCCTCTCGCAGCGTTTGGGGCTGAGCTATGTTTTGCGCGATCTGTGTCGTCGTCGCCGTGCTGTGTCGCTATTGCTGGTCGCAGGCGAAGTTCACGGCACGATTGATCGTGTGGGGCGAGACCACCTAGATATTGCCGTCCATGAACGAGGGGTGGTGCGGCGTGAGACTGCGGTGACGGAATACCGGTTGGTGCCGTTTGCGAGTCTTGTGCTCGTGCGACCGTAGGCGTAGGCGTAGGCGTAGGCGAGGGCGCGGCTGGCGCGGTCAGGCCCGGTTGCCCCGGGCCGAACGCAGGTGAATCTAGCGGTGCAGCACTAGCGCGTGCGCTGTTCTCCGAAGTTCACTTCGGTCACGGTGGCAATGTCGGACTGGTTCCAGAGACTCATGCGACGAGTCTCTTCGTACAAAGCCTCAATGTAGGACTCAAGTACGGAGTTTTCGATGCGCCACTGGCCTTTGCTGCCAACTTTGATTGCGGGCAGTTCGCCCGAACGCACTAGGTCAAGAACCTCATGCGGAGAGACGCTGAGCACTTCGGCAGTATCGGCCAGAGTGAGAAATCGCCCGAGACCATCTGCTGGGTTGATCGCGTTCATGATTCGATTATGCTCTCGTGCGCCTGTGAATGGGGCTGATGTGGATAACTCTTGCGCCACTTGTGGGCAGTAACGAACGATGGTGCAATGATCAACACCCGACCCGTGGAATGCGCACTGTGAGCCGTCGTTCCGGTCGCACCCAGTCTCAAGCTCGTGCACGAGCTCTTGCCCTCGACCCCCGCCTTGCTATCGGTATCGTGCTCGTCGTGGCATCGATCGTGGGCGTTGTGTCCCTGGTTGCCACGGCAGATGACTCGATTGAGATCTATGCGGCCGCCTCGCCCTTGACCCCGGGTGACCGCGTGATGAGCAGCGATCTCGTCGTGCGAAGCGTAAAACTCAACGAATCAAGCGAGTTCTACATTGCGCGAGGTGAGCTGCCGGCTGAAGGCTTTATTGCGACACGGCCGATCGGTGCGGGGGAGCTGATCCCGACATCCTCCCTGGGAAGCCATGAGGGGTTGTCGCTGACCGCAGTTGTTGTGTCGCCGCAGGGTGGTCTGGCTGAGACGGTGTCGTCTGGAGCATCCGTCGATGTGTGGGCAAGTGCCGAGGCAGAAAACGGCGGGTATGGGCCCCCTGGGGTTATCATTTCGGATGCTGTTGTTGTGCGACTTGTTGACAACGACTCGCTCGTTTCGTCTGCAGGAAGCAGCGCGCTTGAATTGCTCGTTCCCCGCTCGCGGGTTGCCCGATTGCTTGAGGCGATGGCTAACGGTGATGTGCTTTCTGTGATCCCCGCCAACCTTCCTGCGAAGGGTTGAGATGGCGACGTTCGCGCTGGCGATGCCGGTCAACCTTGAAGACCAGTTCGCGTTCGACGCCGTGCACCACGGCCATGAGATCATTTTACGCGCCGTGAGCGCGCCCGAGCTTGCTTCGCGCGTTGCGGGGGCTCACACCGACATCGCCCTTGTCGCCTCCGAGGCACGCTACCTGACTGATCGGCTGATCGCCGCGTGCGATCAGGCCGGCGTCAGACTCATCGCGGTTGCCAGCAGCGAGCGCGAGCAGCGCTATGCGAGTGATCTCGGACTCTATGACATCGTCGATGCCACGACTGGGTGGTCGGCGGTGGATGCACTGCTCGCCCGATCTCAGTGGAGTTCAGAATCTGAAACCGCCGCACGAAGCACCCTGGGGCAGGTGATCGCGGTGTGGGGTCCTGGAGGGGCTCCCGGTCGCACCTCCGTCGCCATCTCGATTGCCGCCGAGTTAGCAGCGCTCGGGCACAGCGTGGCCCTTGCCGATGTGGACACGCATGGGGCTTCGGTGGCGCCAGCCTTGGGCATGCTCGACGAGGCTCCTGGCTTTGCCGCCGCGTGCCGCCTTGCAGGAACCGACACCCTCACGACTGGCGAGCTGGCCCGCATCGGGCAACGCTATGAGTCACCAGTCGGCGGTTTCTGGGTGCTCACCGGCATTGGCAGACCCAGTCGGTGGCCAGAGCTCTCCGCAGAGCGAGTCGGAACGACCATTGCGCAGTGTCGCCAGTGGGTCGATTACACCGTGCTCGATACCAGCTCGAGTCTTGAGAATGACGAAGAGATCACGAGCGACCTTTTCGCGCCTCGGCGCAACGCCGCAGCGGTTACGGCGGTGCGAGCCGCCGACCACCTAATTGCGGTGGGCGGGGCAGATCCTGTGGGCCTCTCGCGGTTCTTGCGTGCACACGTAGATCTGCTCGAAACAGTCTCAACGCGAAGCGTGAGTGTAGTGATGAACAAGGTGCGGGTGAGTGCGAGCGGCATGAACCCGCACGGGCAAGTGACTCAGACGCTGTCGCGGTTCGGGGGAATTGAGCATCCGATTCTCGTTCCTCATGACCTTGCAGGATTCGACGGCGCAGTGCTGAGCGGCAAGACGCTGGTGGATGCCGCACCGCGCTCACCGGCGCGACTCGCAGTGCGCGACCTCGTGACCTCCCGGCTCGTGCCCGAAGCCGACGAGCCAGAGCCGCGGCGCTCACTGTTCAACAGGATGCTGGTGCGCAGGTAATCTGTAAGAGTGTCGACACTCAGTGATCTAGTCCAGGAGCAAGGCCATTCGAGCCAGGCTGATATCGAATGGCTGCACATGCTGGTTGGCGACTGGCAGTTGCTCGCCGACCTCGCGTTTGCCGACATCGTGTTGTGGGTCCCGAGCGATGATGACCAGTTTGTTGCGGTTGCCCACGCGCGCCCCAGCAGCTCAGCAACTCTCTTCTACCGGGACTTTGTTGGACAGAAGGTCAAGCCCGAGTGGAAAACGCAGGTAACCGAAGCGTTCACGACTGCGCGCATTGTCGACGCAGCAGCTCCATCTTGGTACGAAGAGACACCCACCCGGGTGCGTGCCGTACCGGTGATGCGCAGGCTCACAGCCAGCGGTAACGCGACCACGGAAACTCCCATCGCGGTCATTACTCGCCACACAAATTTGGGAGATGCCCGCACGCCCTCCCGGCAAGAGCTCACCTTCAACGGCTGTGCAAACGATCTTTTCGCCATGATTGCTGCTGGCGATTTTCCTGACATGGGCGCCCCTGCGTCGCCGCGTCGTGGGGCACCCCGGGCATCCGATGGTCTGATTCGCTTGGATGTTGATGGTCTCGTCACCTTCGCAAGCCCGAATGCGTTGTCGGCGTTCAACCGCATCGGCTTCTCTGGTGAGCTGGAGGCGGAATCTCTCGCCGAGGTCACGACGGCTCTTATCGCCGGTCAGCCTGAGGTGGATGAGTCACTTCCGCTGGTTGTTACTGGCCGGGCACCGTGGCGCACCGACATTGAGGCACGCGGTGTGACGGTGTCGTTGCGCGCGATCCCGATTCGCGATCGTGGCGAACGCGTTGGTGCGATTGTCTTGTGCCGCGATGTGACCGAGGTGCGCCATCAGGAGCGCGAACTGATCACGAAGGATGCGACGATTCGTGAGATTCACCATCGGGTGAAGAACAACTTGCAAACAGTGGCATCGCTGCTGAGAATTCAGGCACGCAGAACCCACAGCGAGGTCGCGCGTGAAGCTTTGGGGCACGCGATGCGTCGAGTCGCTGCGATTGCGGTTGTGCACGACACCCTCTCTGAGGGTCTCAACCAGAGCGTTGATTTCGACGTGGTGTTCGACCGCGTACTGAAACTGATCGCTGAGGTGGCGTCTAGTCACAATACGACGGTGCACCCGACATCCGTGGGAAGTTTTGGCGCACTGCCCAGCGAATATGCGACCCCGCTGGCCTTGGCGCTGACAGAGCTAGTGACGAACGCGGTAGAGCACGGTCTTGCCGGGCGCGCGGATGGAACAGTCGAGATTGATGCTCGCCGCACCGCAGACAAGCTCACCGTGCAGGTTCGCGACAACGGCGTTGGGCTCGCTGAAGGAAGAGTGGGCGAGGGGCTCGGCACGCAGATCGTGCGCACCCTTATTCAGGGTGAACTGAGTGGAACTATCGACTGGCATACGCTCATGGGCAGCGGTACCGAGGTAACAATCGATATTCCGCTGACCTGGCTCACGCGCACAAAGTAGCGCAGCGGTTTTAGGGTGCTACGAGCAGTGCGGTCTTAGGACGCGCGACGGGCGCGTGCAGCGCGACGCTTGAGTGCGCGGCGCTCGTCTTCGCTGAGGCCACCCCACACGCCAGAGTCTTGATTGGTTTCGAGCGCGTACTGGAGGCACATTTCAGTAACCGAGCAGCGACCGCAGACGGCTTTTGCTTTTTCGATCTGGTCAACGGCCGGACCGGTGTTTCCTACCGGGAAGAAAAGCTCCGGGTCAGCGGTGAGGCATGCAGCGTTATCGCGCCAGTCCATGTGTTGCTCCTTACAGCGTGTTGCGTTGCTCGAGCGCACAAAAAATACGCCTAAATCGGCGTCGAGCTTGAGAAAGTGTGTGGGTCTCGCTCGCAACACTGGGAGCCAGAAATCAACCTCAACTAGAATCGCATATCAAACAATGCAAAGCAATGGTCTTTCAGCGATTTAACGGGGAGCGAATGGTAGACGAACTTGTCCTAGAAGAAAAACCGAGTCGTAACCATCGGTATCTGGTTGCGCTTGCTCTCGTAATTTTTCTGGAGAGTGCCCTGCTATTTGGTGTCCTCGCCTACCTAATCTTTGAGTTGGCTAGCGAGACGCCTCAGTCGTACCCGAGCGCGATCGCATTGACCGTGCTCGCTGCACTGGCCGCCATTTGGGTGGCGGTGATTGGCATCAGCGTGCTGCGAGGCCAGGCGTGGATTCGCGGTGCAGCGGTGGTGTGGCAGGTGTTGCAAATCTCTGTGGCTATTGGCACCTTTCAGGGCGTGTTCGCGCGTCCCGATGTCGGATGGCTCTTGCTCATGCCCGCGATCGCCGTGCTCGTCTTGTTGTTTACCAAGCCGGTACTGGCGGCGACCACGAGGCGCGAAGGCTAGTTGAGCCCGAGCTTCTTGCGCAGTGATGCGACGTGGCCAGTGGCCTTCACTGCGTAAAGCGGGAGTGTGATCGCGCCGGCTTCGTCAATAACGAAGGTGGAGCGGATGACGCCAACGACCTGCTTGCCGTACAGGTTCTTCTCACCCCAGGCTCCATACGCCTCGTGCACTTCGTGATCAGGGTCGCTGAGCAGTGGGAATGTGAGGGCTTCCTGTTCCCGGAATTTGGTCAACTTTTCGGGAGTATCGCGCGAAACACCCAACACGACATAGCCTTCTGACTGCAGTGCGCCGAGCTGATCGCGGAAGTCACAAGCCTGCGTCGTGCAGCCGGGAGTCATCGCTGCTGGGTAGAAATACAGAATCACTTTCTTGCCAGAAAAATCGCTCAACGACACCAAATTTCCGTCCTGATCAGGCAGAGAAAAACCTGGTGCGGGGGTGCCTGCGGTAAGTCGAGTGGGTTCCGTGGTCATTGTGCTCCTTAGTCGCTTTAACTCATGGTAACGTTGTTCCTCGGTTGCCCTGAGAGGCAAACCCAGCCACGCACCTCTAGCTCAATTGGCAGAGCAACTGACTCTTAATCAGTGGGTTCCCGGTTCAAGTCCGGGGAGGTGCACTTCACTTGTAAAGCTTGCCGCGCGGCTCGTGCGTGCCGGTGGGTGACCTCATCGGTCTTGAATGCGATGGGGCAAATCCGTTGGCAGCTGCAGGGCTGCCGACACTCGCCTTCACCGGAGGCGGGGGAGCCGGGCCCATCTGGTGGTTGGTACCAACGAGCATGATCCTGCTTGATGTCGCCGCCGTCTATGTGCGACGTCGAATGGATGTCGTTAGCTAGACATCCGTCACACGGTCTAGTTGTCTGTTAGCTGAGTGTGGCGCCATTGCTCGGGGCCACACTTCTGCGTGCTGGGTGCGTAGCTATAGCGCGCACCCTCAACTTCTGACTACGGCAACCAGGGCGCCGGGTCGACACGTGCGTCGAACACGTAGACCTCGAAGTGAAGGTGCGGGAACGTTGAGTAGCCGGTGTTGCCTATGGATCCTAGGGGAGTGCCGGCAGCAACCCATTGTCCGGCAGTAACCAATTGCGAGCCTTCAATCATGTGCGCGTATAGCGTTTTGACTCCGTTGCCGTGATCGATTATCACGTGACGGCCCCAGCCGCCTCCATAGGTCACACTCTCGACCGTTCCGGGGGAGGCCGCAACAACTGCTGAGCCTTCGGGGGCCATGATGTCCATGCCGCCGTGGAACTCGGTGCCGCGGTAGCCAAAAGCGTCGTTGACCGGGCCGTTGGCGGGGAACACTTCGAGGAGGCCAGTAATACCGGCCGCAGTGATCACAACTTGTTGTTCGACTTGCTCAATTTGGTACGAGTCGCGAACGATAGGAGCGACTTCACCGGTGGCCGGTGACGCAAAAGTCTGAATGTCATCTGCAGGCGCTGCGCTAATCGAACCATCTGCGGCGGCTGCGAGAGTTGTCGCATCGGCGAGAAAGGTGTCGTTGTTGGTGGTCGGCAGTATCGCTGCGGGTACTGTGCCGCCAATGAGCAACGCCCCAACGGCGAGCATAGTAATAGTTCGTTTCAACAGCGTTCCTTGGTTTGGGTCAGGGTGAAATGGCTGCCGAAGCGAAGAACAATCTCGTGGTGGCTCAGCGTTCCCTCGGGTGTGGGCGACGGAAGAGCCGGATTGGTGCACACTGCAGCGCACTGGCCGAAACCGCTTCGATGCGGTTAGACAGGCGAGTAAGTTGCCGAATTTAGCTGAACTTCCTGAGAACCGCTCTCAGGAAGACGCATTTGGGTCACGCTGGCCTATATCCTTTTGGTTACAAACGTTCTAGTTCTTTGATGGAGAGGAGTCCGCATGGGCACCAGTTCACGGCCAATAATCGGGCTCACGTCATACCTCGAGCAGGCCCAAACCGGTGTCTGGGACCTCCCCGCCTCATTCCTACCGAAGATCTACTTTGAAGCAGTGACGGACGCCGGCGGCGTCGCCGTTCTGCTGCCGCCGCAGCCGGTAGATTCCGAGATTGCCGCGTCGATCATCCAGGGACTCGATGGCTTGATTCTCACGGGTGGCAAAGACGTTGACTCGGCGCGCTATGGACAGGAAGCGCATCCAACCGCTGATGTGCCTCGCAAAGATCGCGATGCATTCGAAGACGCACTCTTGCATGCTGCCATTGAGCAGAACGTGCCCTTCTTGGGTATCTGCCGTGGTGCGCAAGTGCTTAACGTGACGCTGGGCGGAACAATCATTCAGCACCTCCCTGATGTGATCGGATCAGCGCGCTATAGCGCCGGGGGCGGCGTATTTTTGGTAAACGATGTTGCGGTTGAACCCGACACAATCCTCGCTGCGCTGCTCGGTGGCGACGATAGCGTGGCCGTGAAGTCGTATCACCACCAGGCGATCGATACTCTCGCTGACGGGCTCATCATCTCCGGGCGTGGCGAGGATGGCATCATCCAGGCGGTCGAGCTGCCGAGCGTCGACTTTGGCGTTGCCGTGCAGTGGCATCCAGAAGAGGATGCCAAACAAGACTTGCGTCTCTTCGAAGGCGTTGTGGAGGCCGCAGCCCGCTACCGCTCGAAGCATAGGGCGCTCGCCGACGAGCAAGTAATGGGTTAGTGCGCCTCAGGGCGCGTTTTGCCGCACGCCGCTACTTGCGGCAGGCGCGCACGCCGCTACCGACTACTCCTCGAGGTCGTAGGAGTTTTGAGCTTGTTTGGCGATGGTGCCGACGGCGATCGCCACGGTGAGTCCCCAGCTGACCCACATGAGGATGAGACGCCAGTCACGTGGCCCCTGTTTGGTCGTTTGAAAGATGCTCCAGCCGCCTGCGACTGCGCCGAGGAGACTGCCGTTGAACAGGTACTTGCGCATTTTTCCTCCGTGGTTGGTGCGTCGGTCTAGGGGCTAACGCTAGCGCGACATTCTGATTGCGGCCAGCGGGAGGGGCGTGTGCTGGAGATGGGCTGTGAAACTGACCGATTGGACAGTTCTGACCGATCGGTCAGTTAGTCTCTACAGGTGTCTAGTCATGAAGAGCTCCAGCGCATCGCGCTCGCCGAATTCGCCTCCGCGGGTTACACAGGTACCTCGATTCAGAGAATTGCCGAACTCGCGGGTCTCTCAAAATCCACCGTGCTCTACCACTTCACCTCTAAAGAGGCGCTCCTCGAAGCCACCGTTGGACCGGCGATCGATCGCTTAGAAGCACTCATGGCCGAACTCGAAATGCGTGGGCTGTCACCCGACTACCGCACTAAGTTCCTCGAACAGTTCGTCGACTTCTTGTTCGACTGCAGGCAAGAAGTTCACATGTTCATCAATCAAGGGCCATCGCTTCAGGACGTGCCGGTGATCGAACGCGCCAACAACACTGTGCGCAACCTCGCGGAGTTCTTCTCCTCCAGCACGGCAAATCCGCACGACAAGATGCGGTTCGGCATCGCTCTCGGCGGATCGGCCTACATGCTGTGCACCGCAGACAACCTTGATCTGCCGCTCGAAGCAGACCACGACACTCGCGCGGCCCTCATCACGATCATGAGCGAACTGCTCGCTCCCGTTAGCAGCAAGTAACTTTCTCCCTCAAGAACCGGAGCTCTCGTGGCAATTCTTCTCTATCGGCTCGGCCGATTCTCGTTCCGGCATTCGTGGCGTGTGCTCATCGTCTGGATTCTGCTCATCGCAGGAACGCTCGGCGCGGGAGTCGCACTTGGTGGGCAAACCCAAGAGTCGTTCGAGATTCCGGGCACCGAGTCGCAGGCCGCACTTGATCGGCTCGAGGCAGTGTTTCCTTCAGTGGCGGGGGCCGCCGCGACTGCAGTCATTGTTGACGAGAGCGGATCACGCATCGAGGCTTCAGAGGATGTGATCGAACGCATCACCTCGGCTATCGACCGCATTGACGGGATCGACTCGGCGGTGAGTCCGTTCAGCGAGTATGCGGGCAAGGCCATTTCTGATGACCACAGCATGGCGATCATCCGCGTGCAGTTTGATGGTGTCGCGACGGACGTTACCGATGCCACCCTTGAAGAACTGGTTACTACGGCCGAGATTGGCAGCGATGCAGACCTGCGGGTCGAGTTCGGCGGCCAAGTATTCCAGGACACGTCATTCGGCATTACGGTCACCGAAATTGTCGGTGTCTTCTTTGCCGCACTTGTGCTCGTGATCACCTTTGGGTCGCTGCTCGCGGCCGGAATGCCTCTCTTGAGCGCGCTGCTTGGCGTGGGGATTGTAATGGGGCTCATCACGACGCTCTCGGCATTCACGACGGTGTCGAGTTCGGCGCCGCTTCTCGCGCTCATGATTGGGCTCGCGGTCGGCATCGACTACGCACTCTTTATTGTTTCTCGGCATCGAGCACAGCTCGCCACGGGGGAGGACCCCGAAGAGTCCGCCGCGATGGCGGTGGGCACGGCCGGAAGCGCCGTGGTGTTTGCCGGAGTCACCGTAATCATCGCCCTGCTTGGCTTGCTCGTTGTGGGAATCCCGTTCTTGAGTGTGATGGGCATAGGGGCCGCGGTCGCCGTATTCATTGCGATGGGCGTCGCAACAACACTGCTGCCAGCCTTGCTCGGATTGGCCGGGGCTCGCCTCATCCCCAAGCCTGGGTCGCGAGCGTATCGCCGGTTCACGGTATCCGCGAATGAGAGCAAGACCATGGGCGCCCGCTGGGTACGCGGAGTAACCCGTCACCCGTGGCTTGCGACCATTGCCGTCGTGGCAGTTTTGGGAACGCTCGCCATTCCGGCTGCCAGCCTCCAACTGAGCCTTCCGGATGGCGCATCCGAGCCAGCGGGCTCAACGCAGCGCGAAGCCTACGACTTGGTGACTGAAGGATTCGGCCCGGGCTATAACGGACCACTTGTGGTTGCTCTCGACATCACTCAAACCATCGACATTCAGGATGATTTGGAATCGATCGCCGCCGATCTGGAGCAGCTCGATGACGTCGACTTTGTCTCTCAGGGGTTCCCTGACGACGGGCTCGACACCGCCATCATTCAGGTGACGCCATCGAGCTCGCCAGACTCCGAAGCGACCAAAGCGCTTGTGCAAACCATTCGCGATCTCGCTCCTGAACTTGAACGCAAGTACGACATCCACATCTTCGTCACCGGCACTACGGCGATCGGCATCGATATCTCGAACCGCCTCAGCGACGCCCTGGTGCCCTTCGGCGTGATCGTTGTCGGGCTTTCGATCTTGTTGCTCATGATGGTGTTCCGTTCGGTGCTCGTGCCTCTCAAGGCGGCAACCGGGTTCCTGCTTTCGGTTGTCGCCTCATTCGGTGTGGTTGTTGCGGTGTTCCAGTGGGGCTGGTTCGGCGACATCATCGGGGTCGAAAACCCTGGCCCCATCCTGAGTTTCATGCCGATTCTGTTGATGGCGGTGCTCTTCGGGCTGGCGATGGATTACGAAGTGTTCTTGGTATCAGGAATGCGTGAAGAGTTCGTCAAGACGGGCAAAGCGGCATCATCGGTGCGTCATGGATTCGCCAGCAGCGCTCGTGTTGTCACCGCGGCCGCTCTGATCATGTTCTTCGTCTTCTTCGCTTTCGTTCCTGAAGGCAGCGGCACCATCAAACCCATCGCACTCGGGCTTGCCGTCGGAATCGCATTTGACGCATTCCTGGTGCGGATGACGCTGGTGCCAGCCCTGATGGCTCTCTTCGGTAACGCTGCCTGGTGGCTACCGGCATGGCTCAGCCGGCTGCTCCCTAATGTGGATATCGAGGGTGAGCAGTTGCGCGAGCACCGCCACGAGCTCGACTGGGCGAGCACACAAACTGCCTTAGCAATGAGCTCCGAATATCTCGTTATCGGGGATGCCGAGTATCGACTCGGGCCTATTGCGTTCGCAATTCCCCGCGGATCGTTGGTGATTGCTTCGGGAGAACGTCGCGAGCGCCGCGTGATGGGCGCGACGCTCAGCGGAGTGCTGCCGCCCGTGTCGGGCCTAGTGCAGGTTGCGGGATACCCGCTTCCCTCGCACGCAGCCCACGTGAACAAAGTAGTGGCGCTCGCCGAAGTTGCGGGTTCGCCGTATACCGACGGTCCACTATCCATTGTCGCGATGTTGCGCGAACGACTCGAGATGACTCAGCCGTTGGGCCGAAGCTGGCGAACCTCAGCGAGTGTGCGCGACTGGATCCGACGTGTTGATGATGTGCTCGCGCAGGTCACCGCACGGCGAACCGTGCGCATCACCGCCGAAACGAACATCAGTGCCCTGCCGCAACTCGAACGCGCGGTAGCACTTGCCGCCATCGCGCTCGCTGAAGGCACAGAGATTGTGTTCTTCGACCGCTTTGATCAGTTCGCCTCTGAAGAAGACGAGGCAGCATTCCTTACCGCTGTCGGCAGACTCGCGGACGCCACAACAACCATCATTTTCGGCACCGAGTCGCCAGCGACCGTTGCCCATTCAATCGATCGCGGAGAACGCAACGTGCTCCTCGTCGACCTCTATCTCCTTGCACCGGAAGGACTGCTTCGATGAGTACCTCATACCCCACAGCTCTGCCGAAGAAGCGCTGGCTGACAGTGGCAGGATTCGCCGCTGTTGCCTTGATTCCTTTGGCTTTCACCGGGCTCTTCGTCGCCGCAATTGGCGATGGCGATAGCGCGATTGACGACATCCCCGTCGCGCTCGTCAACAACGACGAGATTCAGACCACAACGGCCCTTGACGGCGACGAGCAGATCGTCTTTGCTGGGCGCCAACTGGTCACCGAGCTCACTGGCGCCGACGGCTTCGACTGGACGATCACCAATTCGGATGATGCGGAAACGGCATTGGCGCGAGGTGACGTCTATGCAATCTTGACGGTGCCCGCAGAATTCTCAGAGTCGATCCTTTCGCTCTCAACGGATAAGCCCGCTCAAGCACAAATCTCGATCCGAACCGACGACTCGCACAGCTACCTCACCGGCTCTGTCGCGCAGGTAGTCGGCCAGTCGATGACCGACACCTTTGGTCGCGCCATCACCTCGCAGTACATTGACGGTATCTACGCCAGCATTGGTGAACTCGGAGGAGCGCTCTCCACTGCCGCAGATGGCGCCACAGAGTTGTCGGATGGCGCCACAGACTTCACCGCTGGACTCACCACCTACACCACGGGCGTTGATTCGCTAGCCTCCGGTCTCAGCGAGCTGAACAATGGTGCGGCGGGGCTCTCTTCGCTAACGGTAGGGGTCGGGCAGTACACCTCGAGCGTCTCCCAGCTGTCGTCGACACTGGCATCCATCAATCCGGCAATTCAGGCGCAGCTCAACGACCCGCAGCTCACAGGCACCCTCCAAGCTGTCGTCGATGGGCTCACGCAGGCGGCGGTAGGCGGGGCAACTCTTAAGTCGCAGACTGCTGACGCGGTAGGCGGTATCCAGTACGGAATCTCCCAGAGTGCGTCGGGCGCTGGAGAGCTTTCCGCCGGATCAGCCGCTCTCACCGGCGGGGCGAAAGGCATCTCGACGGGGGCTTCAGAATTGGCGACCGGTCTCTCTGAAGGTGCTGCGCAGGTGCCGTCGAGCGATCCAGATACAGCAAGCACTAACGCAGATATCGCATCAGAGCCCGTGACCCTCTCGGTGAGTACCGATAACGAAGTCAGCGAACCGGCACAGGCGATCGCGACCTTCTTCATCCCCCTCAGTTTGTGGCTGGGTGCGCTCGCCGTGTTCTTGGTGCTGAGCTTGCCCACCTACCGTTCGCTGTCATCCACGGCGAAGGATGGACGAATTGTTGCGTCGACGCTGGTCAGAGCATCACTGTTGACCGCGATTCAAGCGGTTCTGCTCGTTGTCCTCCTTCATGCCGGCGTCGGAGTGAGCTGGACGCTGCTGCCTGCTACCGCAGGTCTCGCACTGTTGACGGCAATTTCGTTTGCAGCATTTCACTACTTCTTGACCGCGGCACTCGGGCGAGGAGGGCTTGTGATCTCGCTGTTCCTCTTGGCGATCCAGCTCACTTCAACTGGCGGCATTTATCCGATTGAGGCACTTGCCGCGCCGTTCCAAGCAATGAGCCCATTCCTTCCCCTGACCTACGCGGTCGAAGGCATGTACGTGATCCTGTCGGGCGGAAACCCTCAGCCGGCGATCACCGCCGCGTTTGCGCTTCTCGCGCTTGCCGTAGTGAGTGTTGCGCTCTCGGTACTCGCCGTGAAGCGGATACGAAAATCGACCGCAACCAGAATAATTCTGGCTCCAGTCGATTCTCGACCGCTCTGACGCAGGCGGCGGGGTACACCTAGCGATCATCGGCCACCGGCCGGGAGAGGGCGGCGATCCTCGGGCAGAGCGCAGAGCCCGCTGGTAAAGTGACCACTTATGGAAGCTCACAAGAATTCTTCTCCCTCCGAGTACGATTTTGTCGTTGTTTCCAACCGGTTGCCGGTCGACTGCACCGTTGAAGACGATGGATCCCTCACTTGGAAGCGCTCGCCTGGCGGTCTCGTTACTGCCCTCGAACCGGTTATGAAGGCTGCGGATGGCGCCTGGGTTGGCTGGGCCGGTCGCCCCGATCTCGAGGTCGAACCGTTTCGCAATGACGGCATCCAAATCATTCCGGTTCCTCTCAGCTCTCAAGACATTGAGGAGTACTACGAGGGGTTCAGCAATGACACCCTCTGGCCGCTCTATCATGATGTCATCGCACCGCCGGCCTACCATCGTGAGTGGTGGGACGACTACGTGGCCGTCAATCAGCGGTTCGCGGATGCCGCAGCCGCGAACAGCGCCGAGGGTGCTGTCGTCTGGGTGCAGGACTACCAACTCCAGCTCGTGCCGCGCATGCTCCGTGAACAGCGCCCCGATCTGACTATCGGTTTCTTCAATCACATTCCATTCCCGCCATACGGAATTTTCGCCCAGTTGCCGTGGCGCACTCAGATCATTGAGGGCATGCTCGGTGCCGACGTTGTTGGCTTTCAGCGTTCGTCAGACGCGGCCAACTTTTCGTCGGCCGTGCGTCGCCTCACGAATCATCCGACGAAGAACCCGGCGATCGAGGTCACGATCGACGGCCAACCTACGCGCCGGGTGGTAGCGAAGGCGTTCCCGATTTCGATTGATTCCCGCAGCTTCGAGGAGCTCGCTCGCGATCCCGCTATCCAGCAGCGTGCTCGCGACATTCGTAAGGGTCTCGGTAACCCGAAGACGGTCATGCTCGGTGTTGACCGCCTCGACTACACGAAGGGCATCCGCCACCGCCTGAAGGCGTACGGCGAGCTGTTGCATGATGGTTCAATCGAGGTCGGTGATGTTGCGCTCATTCAGGTTGCAAGCCCCAGTCGCGAGCGTGTTGAGGCATACATGCACTTGCGTGACGAGATCGAGCTGACAGTTGGTCGAATCAATGGTCAGTTCAGTACGCTGAGCCACTCGCCGATCAGCTACTTGCACCAAGGTTTCCCGCGTGAAGAGATGGTTGCACTGTACTTAGCCGCTGACGTGCTGCTTGTTACTGCGCTGCGCGACGGCATGAACTTGGTCGCGAAGGAGTATGCGGCGAGCCGTTTCGATAACGATGGTGTGCTGATTCTGAGCGAGTTTGCCGGCGCGTCGGAGGAACTACGCAAGGCTCTTTTGATCAACCCCCACGACATCGACGGCGTGAAGGAGGCGATGATGCGGGCAATCAACATGCCTAAGGCTGATCGTATGACTCGGATGCGTTCCATGCGCAAGCGTGTGCTCGACCACGATGTGGCCCGCTGGTCGAACGCGTTCCTCAAGAATTTGGCCGCGACGCGATCGGATCGTCACCGCAGGATTGCGCCGTTAGATATGGCCGAAGAGATTGAGTGGACCATCGAACGAAAGCGAGTCAAGTAGTCGTGAAGTATTCCTCTGAAACGGAGATCGCTGCGGCGATTGACGCGCTTGTTGCGATGCCGACCCTGCTGATCGCTCTCGATTTCGATGGCACTTTGGCCCCTGAGGTCGATGATCCGCTTGACGCCCGTGCACTTCCTGAAGCCCAGGAGCAGCTGCTACGGATTCTCGACCTCGCCGATACACGGCTGGCTCTCGTGTCTGGTCGGGCCCTCGACAGCCTTGAGCATGTGGCGCACCTCGACGACCGTGTACTTTTTGGTGGTTCGCACGGTTGGGAATATCGGCTCGACGAGGGCGACTCTGCTCTGCCGATGAGTGAAGCACACGCCGCGGAATTGGTGAAGCTTGATGCACTCATGCACGAGCTTGCCGACAGCGCCGAGGGAGCTTGGGTTGAGCTCAAGCCTGCCGGGCGGGCTCTGCATGTTCGAATGACGGCTGCGGAAGACGCGGAACGACTAACCGCCGAAGCAGTAGCACGCGTGGAGGCCGACATCCCGAGCCTGACCACACGTCTCGGCAAGAACGTTGTCGAGTTCGCCATCCACGATGCAACGAAGGGTGATGCGATCGAGCGCCTGCGTGAATACGTGGGTGCCGACGCAGTTTTCTTTGCTGGAGACGACGCAACTGACGAGGATGCGATCGCAGTGCTCGCCCCGAATGACCTCGGTGTTCGGGTGGGGGATGCACCATCTGCGGCCAGACTTCGAGTCGCCGGAACGCGCGAAATTGCCGACGTTCTTAAGGTGCTCGCCGATCGTCGTGCAGTCGCAGTTTCTGCGCGGACAAACTGAGGTTTCGCTAAGCCCTAAACTCGAAGCATGTCTGAGAGCAATTCGATCGATATTAAGCCACGTTCCCGCACGGTAACCGACGGAATTGAAGCCACTACGTCGCGCGGGATGCTTCGCGCCGTGGGTATGGGAGATGCCGATTGGGAGAAGCCCCAGATTGGTATTGCGAGTTCGTGGAACGAGATAACTCCCTGCAACCTGTCGCTTGATCGTCTCGCTCAAGCAGCAAAAGAGGGTGTGCACGCTGGCGGCGGCTACCCGCTTCAGTTCGGCACCATCAGCGTCTCTGACGGAATCTCGATGGGCCACGAGGGCATGCACTTCTCGCTCGTAAGCCGCGAAGTCATTGCCGACTCCGTTGAAGTCGTTATGGAGGCCGAGCGTCTCGATGGTTCGGTCACGCTCGCGGGCTGCGACAAGTCGTTGCCCGGAATGCTGATGGCTGCGGCACGACTCAACCTCTCATCCGTGTTCCTCTATGCGGGTTCGATTGCTCCAGGCTGGGTCAAGCTCAGTGATGGCACCGAAAAAGACATCACGATCATTGACTCCTTCGAAGCGGTTGGCGCTGTGAAGGCTGGCCGGATGAGCGAAGCTGACGCTAAGCGCATTGAGTGTGCTTTTGCTCCCGGCGAAGGCGCCTGTGGCGGTATGTACACGGCCAACACGATGGCGAGTGTTGCGGAAGCGCTGGGAATGAGCCTTCCCGGCTCGGCAAGCCCCGCATCCGCCGACCGCCGACGCGACTACTTTGCGCACCGCTCCGGCGAAGCTGTTGTGAACCTGTTGCGTCTGGGAATCACCTCGCGCGACATCATGACGAAGAAGGCCTTCGAGAACGCGATCACCGTTGCGATGGCTCTCGGTGGTTCCACGAACGTTGTGCTGCACATCTTGGCGATCGCCAGCGAAGCTGAGGTCGACATCACTCTCGACGACTTCAACCGCATTGGCGACAAGGTTCCTCATCTGGGAGACCTTAAGCCGTTCGGCAAATACGTGATGAACGATGTTGACCGTCACGGCGGTCTGCCCGTTCTCATGAAGGCGCTCATGGAAGAGGGGCTCATTCATGGCGATGCGCTCACGGTCACGGGTAAGACTGTTGCCGAGAACTTCGCTGAGATGGATATCGACCCTCTCGATGGTGAAGTTCTCCGCACGATTGACAACCCCATCCACCCGACCGGTGGGCTCACGATTCTGAGTGGTTCACTGGCCCCCGAGGGTTCTGTAGTGAAGACCGCAGGCTTCGACCGCTCCGAGTTTGAGGGCCCCGCGCGCGTCTTTGAGCGCGAGCGTGAAGCCTTAGATGCTCTCACAGCTGGCACAATCGAGTCCGGTTCTGTTGTCGTCATCCGCTACGAGGGCCCCAAGGGCGGGCCGGGGATGCGCGAGATGCTGGCGATCACGGCGGCCATCAAGGGCGCAGGACTCGGCAAAGATGTACTACTCTTAACAGACGGACGATTCTCAGGCGGCACAACCGGGCTGTGCATCGGCCACATAGCTCCCGAAGCAGTAGACGCAGGTCCTATTGCCTTCGTGCGCGATGGTGATCTGATACGGGTCGATATCGCAGCTCGCTCGCTCGACTTACTTGTCGACTCCGCTGAGCTCGAAGCCCGCCGAAAAGGCTGGGCCCCCCTACCTCCGCGTTACACGCGAGGCGTTCTCGCCAAGTATTCGAAGCTTGTGCAGTCCGCCGCTCGCGGCGCGGTAACCAGTTAGCACCACGTTCACCAGTGAAATTTAAAGGATTTACACATGTCCTCTGACCCCGTACCGCGGCCGAAGAGCACCACACCGGAGATTTTGACCGGCTCTGGTGCAATCTTGCGCAGTCTGGAAAAGCTGGGGGTGAAAGATGTCTTCGGCTTGCCCGGCGGCGCAATCATGCCCTTCTACGACGAGCTGATGGCATCCACTGCTATCCGTCACATTTTGGTTCGTCACGAGCAGGGTGCTGGTCACGCTGCTGAAGGCTACGCATCGTCATCAGGAAAGCTCGGCGTCTGCATCGCAACATCTGGCCCCGGTGCGACCAACCTCGTTACGGCTATTGCGGATGCCCACATGGACTCCGTGCCGTTGCTCGCGATCACCGGTCAGGTCTTCTCGACCTCGATGGGAACCGACGCTTTTCAAGAGGTAGACATCTCGGGCATCACGATGCCGATCACGAAGCATTCGTTCCTCGTGACCAAACCGGAAGACGTCCCGGCGACCCTGGCCGCGGCATACCACATCGCCACAACGGGCCGACCTGGCCCGGTGCTGGTTGACGTGACCAAGGACTGCCAGCAGGGATCTGCCCCATTCATCTGGCCGCCCAAGGTTGACCTGCCCGGCTACCGCCCGGTCATGAAGGCGCATGGCAAGCAGGTTCAGGCAGCGGCGCAGATGCTGGCCGAGGCCGAGCGCCCCGTCTTCTACGTTGGTGGCGGAGTGGTGCGCTCAGGCGCATCAGCAGAACTGCTGGAGCTTGCAGAACAGGTGGGTGCGCCCATCGTGACCACGCTGATGGCTCGCGGTGCGTTCCCCGACTCCAACGAATTGAATCTTGGGATGCCGGGAATGCACGGCTCAGTGCCTGCGGTTCTCGCCATCCAAGAGTCCGACCTGCTCATTTCGCTCGGCGCTCGATTCGACGACCGGGTTACCGGCAAGCCAAGCGAATTCGCTCCCCTTGCCAAGGTCGTTCACGTTGACATCGACCCGGCTGAGATCGGCAAGATTCGTGCAGCAGAAGTGCCCATCGTTGGTGACGCCAAAGACGTGATCATCGATCTCACTGCCGCATTCGCTGAGGTGCGCAAGCAGACCACGCCCGACTATTCGGCATGGTGGGAGCGCCTCAATTCGTTGCGCAACCAGTTCCCGCTCGGCTTCACTGAGCCTGACGACGGGCTACTCTCACCGCAGTACGTAATCCAGCGCGTCGGTGAAATCACTGGGCCGGAGGGCATCTTTGCCGCGGGCGTTGGTCAGCACCAGATGTGGTCTGCGCAGTTCATCAAGCACGAACGTCCCAACTCCTGGCTCAATTCGGGTGGTGCTGGAACCATGGGTTACGGCCTTCCTGCAGCGATGGGCGCCAAGGTTGCCAACCCCGATCGCCCCGTGTGGGCGATTGATGGCGATGGATGCTTCCAGATGACCAATCAGGAACTCGCGACTTGCACGATCAACAAGATCCCGATCAAGGTCGCGATCATCAACAACTCGAGCCTCGGTATGGTGCGCCAGTGGCAGACGCTGTTCTATGACGGCCGCCACTCGTTCACCGATCTCAACACCGGGCACGACACCGTGATGATCCCCGACTTCGTGAAGCTGGGGGAGGCCTACGGTTGCCTCGCCATCCGCGTCACCAAGAAGGAAGAGATCGACCCGGCCATCAAGCTCGCGCTTGAAACCAACGATCGCCCCGTTGTTATCGACTTCGTTGTGAGCCGAGACTCAATGGTGTGGCCGATGGTGCCGCAGGGTGTCGGAAATTCAAGCGTGCAGTATGCCCGTGATCATGCCCCAGAGTGGGAAGAGGAGTAAAGCGATGAGTCACGTACTTTCTCTGCTGGTAGAAGATAAACCAGGTCTGCTCACTCGCGTCGCAGGATTGTTTGCGCGTCGCGGGTTCAACATCCAGTCGCTGGCTGTTGGCTCAAGCGAGATCGAAGGCCTTTCGCGCATCACCGTTGTGGTGGATGTCGAAGAGCTGCCGCTCGAGCAGGTCACCAAGCAACTTAACAAACTCATCAACGTCATTAAGATCGTTGAGCTTGACCCAGCGCAGTCGGTAACGCGCGAGCACCTTCTGATCAAGGTGCGCGTAGACAACACGACGCGCTCACAGATTCTCGAAGCGGTAAACCTGTTCCGTGCCCGCGTGGTTGATGTCGCATCCGATGCGCTCATCATTGAAACCACCGGCGACTCGGGCAAGATTCAGGCATTCCTGCGAGTGCTCGAACCCTACGGGATCAAAGAAATTGCTCAGAGTGGACTGTTGGCCATGGGCCGCGGTTCGAAGAGCATCACCGACCGAGTTTTCAAGAACTAACAGCACCAACAACTAAGGAGAATCACTACTGTGACCGAGATCTTTTACGACGATAACGCTGACCTCGCGCTCATCCAGGGCAAAAAGGTTGCTGTCATTGGCTATGGCTCGCAAGGCCACGCCCACGCATTGAACCTGCGCGACTCCGGTGTTCAGGTCAAGGTTGGCCTCAAGGAGGGCTCGAAGAGCATCGCCAAGGCAACCGACGCAGGCTTCGAGGTGCTCACCAGCGCCGAAGCAGCCAAGTGGGCTGACGTTGTTGTGATCCTTGCTCCCGACCAGCACCAGCGCGGCCTTTACGCCGACGACATCAAGGACAACCTTGTTGCTGGCGACACCCTCGTCTTCGGACACGGCTTCAACATCCGCTTCGGATACATCGACGCGCCTTCCGACGTTGACGTCATCCTCGTAGCCCCTAAGGGACCGGGTCACACCGTTCGCCGCGAGTACGAAGCAGGCCGTGGCGTTCCCGTCATTGTTGCTGTGGAGAACGACGCCACTGGTCACGCGTGGGACATGGCATGGTCGTACTCGAAGGCAATCGGTGGCCTCCGCGCCGGCGGCATCAAGACCACCTTCACCGAAGAGACTGAGACCGACCTGTTCGGTGAGCAGGCAGTTCTCTGTGGTGGAACTTCGCAGCTCGTGCAGTACGGTTTCGAGACTCTCATCGAGGCTGGCTACCAGCCGCAGATCGCCTACTTCGAGGTACTTCACGAGCTCAAGCTCATCGTTGACCTCATGTGGGAGGGCGGCATCGCCAAGCAGCGTTGGAGTGTTTCTGACACAGCTGAGTACGGCGACTACGTTTCCGGCCCGCGCGTTATCGACGAGTCGGTCAAGGACAACATGAAGGCTGTTCTTGCAGACATCCAGTCGGGTGCCTTCGCTGACCGCTTCATCAAGGATCAGGATGCTGGTGGGCCAGAGTTCCTTGCCCTGCGCGAAAAGGGACAGAACCATCCCATCGAAGCAACCGGCAAGGAGCTGCGTGCTCTCTTCGCTTGGAAGCAGCAAGACTCCGACTACACCGATGGTTCAGCTGCACGCTAACTTTCGCTAGTCATTACGACGGCCGTTCCGCACTGTGCGGGGCGGCCGTTGTGCGTTTCACCACTATTTTGGCGGAAGGGTGGTGCCGCGATCAGGCCAGCGCAGCGTGGGCTCGGCCTTGGGCGCGGGGCCGGGGGTGCCGGTTCCCACCCAGACAGAGAGTGCCATTAACTGTTCGAGGCGCGAACCGAGGAATGCGGCCGCGACGAGAGGCGCATACAGGGCACCCAGGTAGCTGGCGGTGAAAATAAGATCCATATTCTTGCCCCACGCCAGCGCAGCAATAGCGGGAACCAGAGCGAGCAGGAGCCACAGCGGATGCGCGGCTATCGCCAGCGCGACGGCGGCGATAATCGCGAGCACCCCGATGCTCAGTTGCGCAATGATCGCGATACCGAGCCGGCCGGCATAGCGGACGTAGCGTTCCATGCCCACCGAAGCCCACATCACGCGAGCACGCAGTTGGTGCATCCCGCTGTCAATGAGCGAGACCCGGAAGTCTTCATCAGCGGTTCGTCGCAGCTTTAGGCGCTGATCTGCGGGGGCCAGCTGGGCAACGGTGGTGAGCGAATCATGCAGAATCGCCGGCAACGTTTGTTTGCCGAAACTGGCAATCAGCCCCCAGAGAAACGGTGGCACTGAGGCGAAATCGGTGCTGTTTCCCTCCCCAGGGGGCAGGGAGAAGTCGTGTGCGGGAATCGTCAGCACTCGGTCGCTGTCGCGGGGATCACGCCAGCGAAATGCTTCAGCGACCTGAAAGTCTCGACCCAGCCGGTAAATGAGTGGCAGGCTGCGCAGTTCGTTTCCGTTGAGGTCCGTGAACGGCATGGTGAACTCCTCGATCGGTCGTGCAACTACCTGCGTGATCTTGTTTCAGGAGACTATTCTGTCGGAGTGACAGCGAACGCGCAGCGAATCTCCCCAGAACTCGCATCCCCAGAGCCCACCTTCGATGTCGGCACCGCATCGCGCGTGTTTGGCGCACTCCGACTTGTGGCGGCAGCGCTTGTCTTTGCCAGCATCGCCACTCAGGTTGTCGACGAGTCGATCCACAATGACTTTGTGGCAAAGGAGTACTTCAGCTACTTCACTATTCAGTCGAGCCTGATCAACGTCGTGATACTTGCGCTGAGCGGGCTGGTGGCGTGGCGCCGTGAACGCGAGTCGACGCTGCTGGCGGTGTTGCGAGCATCCGTCGTCTCCTATGCGGTTGTGACCGCTGGGGTCTATAACGTGCTGCTACGCGGAATCCCCGACGACGGCTATGTCGGCATTCAGTGGCCGAACGAGGTAATCCACGTCTGGGTGCCGCTGTTCTTGGTTGTTGACTGGGTATTGGCGCCGTCACGACCAGTGCTGCGGATGCGCGACGTGCGCATTGTCATCATCTACCCGCTTGCGTGGTTGGCGTTTACGTTCTCCCGGGGTGCGCTCGACGGATGGTTCCCTTACCCATTCCTGCAGCCAGGCGGCCCAGACGGATGGGGCGGAGTCACGGTCTACGTGCTCGGCATCGCGGCGTTCATTATTGCCATCGCACTCGTGCTGATCGCGATCAGTCGGGCGCGCTGGGCGAACACCGATCGGCTGTGGATGGCGCGCCGCAGCTAGCAGGTGGCGCATTCGTCGGCGGGGGAGTAGTGAGCGTGCACTTCCTGTCGCGCTATCGCGGCGCGACTACCCCTCGGGCAGCGACTGCTTAGGCAGGAAATTCATTGTCACGCCGTCGCCTTGCAGTACGAGGCTTCCGCCGGTGGGCACCGCGGTGGTCGCGAGGTCGAGGGCGGAGAAGTAGCGATCATCGAACTCCATGAGCGCGGTATCAGGGCAGGCACGCTCCGTCCGGGTCAAATTTTTGACCATGAAGTCAGTAGGTTCGCCGTCGAGGGCCCCTACATAGCTGTTACACGCCGATTGACCAACGATGCTGCCACCGGAGATCACGAGCGTCACCGTTGCGTCGACAGTCATGGTGCCTGACGCATCGATGCCATCGAGGAAGGTCCACGTGCCGTCGATCCCTTCAACCGGGATCGGGTCGCCAGGGGTTTGTCCGTCGCCGTAGCCGGGCCCGCTGTCGAGCGGCGGCTCATCAGAGCCGACATCCGATGCAGAGCCCGCACACCCGGCGAGAGCGAGCAGGCTGATGGTGATCAGTGGGGCAATCTTCTTGAGCACTGTTTTTGTGGGCATTGTGTCCTCCTACCTAGGTAGACGATGGAGTGCACGGTTTCGTTGTGTGCTGCTGAGAGAAAGTTCGAATTTGTTGTGCAGGGGTTCACGGCGCGGACTACACAGCCGCGAGCAGGCAGAGTGTGATGAGCAGCAGTTGTGCGAAATAGCGCGGCCAGAACGGGGTTGCTACACGCCCGAAGCGTTCCGGATGCTCGGACGCATACGCGTTGGCGGGGAATACGGCAATCAGAAAGAGTACAAGCGCGATTCCGGCAATAAAGCGGGTGGGTTCCCACAGCAGACCAAGACCTCCGGCAACTTCGCAGAGTCCGGTGATTGTCACGAGAACGCTGGGGGAGGGCATCCGCTTGTGGCGCAGTGCGGGTGGGATCATAGCCGCCATTGTGCGTGCGGGGGCGGCAACAAAGTGGCTGACGCCCATGCCGATAAACGCGAGCGCGAGGGCGATTCGCAACACCCACTGGGCGATTTCGGCGGCATCCATCATGGGTCAATCGTCGCACTGAGTCGTCACATGGCAACGGCGGCTTCCCGTCGCGGCTAAAGTTGCAGTAGTTGTGTATTCAAGCAGCCTTCGCTGTGTCAGCGCGAAGTCCCCGCGAATTGAAGGACCAGATCTGTGGCCAAGCCGATCGTTGTGATCGCCGAAGAACTTTCCCCCGCAACAGTTGACGCCCTCGGGCCCGACTTTGAGATACGAAACATCGATGGCACCGACCGTGGCGCTCTGAAGTCTGCGCTCGCTGATGCGCAGGCCGTTCTCATCCGTTCAGCAACCAACATGGATGTCGATGCTCTTGCCGCCGCCCCTGACCTGAAGGTCATTGCGCGCGCCGGTGTCGGCCTCGACAACGTGGACATCAAGGCGGCCACGGCTGCTGGTGTGATGGTCGTCAATGCGCCAACCTCGAACATCATCTCGGCCGCTGAGCTGACCGTTGGGCACATCCTGAGCTTGGCGCGTCACATTCCTGCCGCTCATGGCGCTCTCGCGCAGGGGCAGTGGAAGCGTTCGCAGTACTCGGGCACTGAGCTGTTTGAGAAGACGATCGGCATCATCGGCCTGGGCCGCATTGGTGGGCTGATTACTGAGCGGATGCAGAGCTTCGGCACGAACATCATCGCTTACGACCCCTACGTCACGGCGACTCGCGCGCAGCAGATGGGTGTCACCCTCGTCTCGCTCGACGAGCTGTTGCAGCGTTCAGACTTCATCACCATCCACATGCCGAAGACGCCCGAAACGACGGGCATGATTTCGACTGAGCAGTTTGCTCACATGAAGTCCACCGCATACATCGTGAATGTTGCCCGTGGTGGCCTCATCGACGAAGATGCGCTCTACACGGCCCTCAAGTCGCGCCGCATTGCCGGTGCCGGTCTTGATGTGTTCGTGAGCGAGCCGCCCACAGGGTCGCCGCTTCTTGCTCTCGACAACGTCATTGTCACCCCGCACCTTGGCGCTTCGACTGCGGAGGCTCAGGAGAAGGCTGGCGTTTCGGTTGCTAGGTCGGTTCGTCTTGCCCTCGGTGGCGAGCTCGTGCCTGACGCTGTGAACGTTGCTGGTGGAATTATCGACGAGAGCGTGCGCCCCGGTATCCCGCTCATGGAAAAGCTTGGCCAGGTCTTTTCTGGTCTGTCAGACAGCCCCCTCACCGCTGTTGACATTGAGGTTCGCGGCGAGATCGTTGAGTTCGATGTTAACGTGCTCAAGCTTGCGGCTCTCAAGGGCATCTTCACCAATGTGGTGTCCGAGACGGTCAGCTACGTCAACGCTCCGGTGCTCGCCGACCAGCGTGGACTCACCGTTCGTTTGATTACGGATGCAGTGAGCCCCGAATACCGCAACCTGCTAACGATCCGTGGCTCGCTTGCTGACGGCTCGCAGGTTTCGGTTTCAGGAACGCTTGTTGGCAATAAGCAGCTTGAGAAGATCGTTGAGATCAACGGTTACGACATTGAGGTTCCGCTCGCGGATCACCTGATCGTGATGATGTACGAAGACCGCACGGGAATCGTTGCCGTGTTCGGCAAGGAATTCGGCGACGCCGACATCAACATCGCAGGCATGCAGATCGCGCGTGAAAGCGAAGGCGGCAACGCGCTCTCGGTTCTTACGGTCGACTCGCAGGCATCCGCAGAGGTGCTCGCAACAGTTGCAGAGCGTATCGACGCCCGCTACGTGCACGCGATCGATATCGTCGACGCATAGTGTGAGTTGCCGCTCAAAACGGCAGTTGTCTGAACGGGCGCATCGTGCTAACACGGGGTGCGCCCGTTTCGTGTGGGGGGCCTAGTTGCGGCGGATGCTCGCCGCATAGTCGTCTAGGATGCTGAGAATCTCGGGTTGTTGCCACACCCGGTTGCGTCGCAGACCGGTCGCTTCACGCAATACTCCGGCCTCGGTGAGTTGGGTGAGCGCTCGGCCAGCGCTCATCGCATTCATCCCGAGTTTCGCCCGCAAATATGCGGCGTTGATCACTGGTTGAGCAATGAGGTGGGGGAGCACTTGCCACGCTCCGGCTTGCTTTCGAAGTGGCCAGAGTTTTTTGCGTGCTGACTCTTGCTGCGCAGCAAGGTCGTTTACGAGTTTTTTTCCGGTGTGCGCCGCATACCGGGACGCCTCCGCGAATTGTCGAACGATGGGCGCGGCGTTGCCTTCCCGGTAGGCGGTCAACGCAGAGAAGTAAGTTTCGGTGTCTCTCAGGAGCCCAGCTGAAATCGGCGCTGTTGCGTTAGTTATGAGGCCTTTTCCGCGCAACATCGACTGCACAAGTGCGCGTCCCGTGCGTCCGTTGCCGTCAGCGAACGGGTGGATGGTTTCGAACTGCGCGTGGGCGATCGCCGTCTGAGCAAGCACGGGAATGTCATCGCGACCGATGAACTCTACGAGGTCCTTCATCGCGGGGGCGATCCGTTCGCTTTGCGCGGCGATGTGCTGCGCAGCGCGAGGTGAGCTTCGACCGCCACCGACCCAGACGAGCTCGGTTCGGTACACACCAGCATGGTCTTCCCATCCGGGCTGATTGATTAGTAGCTCTCGGTGCATGCTGAGAATGCTGGATTCGTTGAGCTCTGACGCAAGCCGAAGAGCGGCTTCTAGGGCGCGTACGTTCGCGACGATGATTGTTGCGTTCTGGCTGAGGGATTCGTTGAGTTCTGCGAGCGCTATCTGCCGCGCACCCGCCGTGAGGTTCTCGATTTGCGATGAGGTGGAGGACTCGGTGCGCAGCAAGACGGCACTCATCGGCCCCAGCGCTGGATTGTCGCGGCCTAGGGTGATTGCTGCGTGGGTGTCAAACGCTATGAGCGATTGTGCGGCATCGTCGAGATCTGCCGCCATCTCGCTTGATAGCGCGGGACTATAGCTTGCGAGCGCGGCGGGGATGGTTGATGAGTATGGTCCTGAGCCACGGCTTCGTTCTGACCGGCTGAACGGGCCATCTGGATCGACTGTCCAGATGTGGGTTTCGTGTGTGGTAGCAGGCACCCTGAGCTCCGTGGGCTGGTAATCGGCGTTGCTCATTCCCGTCTCCTTTTCCGGTGTGGTGTTACTCGTGCCTGATTTTACTAACACTTATTGCAAAACTGTTAGTAAAGATGAATCTCGGTAACACTTATGGGAAAAGGTTCATGGTGGGGAGGGGAGCATGGTGAAGCGCGAGATCGTTTTAGAATCAAGACATGTCCGCCTATGTTCGGCCTTCGATAGAGGCTCCTGAGTTTCGGGATGCCGCGGGCAACGTCATTCCCTATGGCGAGCGGTGGGGCATGGGTCAGCCCCTGGAAGACACGTACAGCGTCACTTCGAACCTTGAGCGCTTGCAGCCTCTGCACACTGTCGCGGAGGCGCTGATTGCGCATCTCGTCGAGACCTACGGGGTCGACGTGAGTGACGACCTCGCGAGCGCTAGGGACATCATGCGTACCCGCGATGACGTGGTGCGGGCCGTTCGGCTAACGCCACACAACCCTCGCGCTGCTCCGCTCACGTTCGTGTTCACGAGCTTTCCCTCGGTGATCGTCCATGCTGGGGCGCTCACCGACTTCCTGTTCCCTGATTGTGGCTGTGATGCCTGTGACGACGGGTGGGAGGATGTCGCCGCCGAGATGGAATGGCAGGTTCTCGCGGTAGCGGCGGGAGGACTGAGCGAAGCGCTCTCACGCGGTCGTCACCCTCGTTACGACTGGAAAATCCAGGCCAGTACAGGCAGTTACGGAGGCTCGGGCAAAATGGGGCCGCCAACTGAATCAACGGAGCAGGTCAAGCACGCTCGCGCCAGACTCACGCAACTTCCTAATGGCTGGGTGGCGTGGTAACCGACTTAACTAACGACTGCGCAGGACGATTAAATCGTCCTGCGCAGTCGGTGTAAATGTTTGTGGTCGTTAGATGGTTTCGTCGGGGGTCGTGTTAGTGGTGCGGCGCTCGCTGACGGAGCCATTCACTCCATCGGTGCCGTTGTGCACGGTGGTGACGGAGGTGCGCTTACGCATCATTAGCACGAGGCCAATGATGAACACGACCGCTCCGGCGCCCATCAAGATGTAGCCGATGAGGTCGAAGTTCACTCCTTGCACTTGAAGGTCGAGCGCGAACGTAAGAATCGCGCCAATAACAAATAAGACAATTCCGGTTCCAATACTCATACGACCAATTATTGGCGAAATACGCACAGGACGCAATCAGAAAACATTCAGGAATGGAAAATTAGTTCAGCGCGCGGGGAAAAAGCTCTATATCCGCTGTGCGGCCCACACCGTGTGCGCACCGGTACTGTATTTGTATGCCTTCTCAGATCAAGCTTGCAGTCATTCCCGGTGATGGTATTGGGCCCGAAGTTGTGGCCGAAGCGCTCAAGGTGCTGAAGGCAACCGGTGTGGATGTTTCGACCACCGAGTTTCCCTTCGGCGCAAGCCACTACCTCGAGTCGGGCACCATTCTCGAAGACTCCGACATCGACGAGCTCGCCACGCACGACGCGATCCTGTTGGGTGCTGTCGGGGGAGACCCGCGCGATCCTCGCCTCACGGGCGGAATCATTGAGCGCGGTCTGTTGCTGAAGCTGCGCTTTGCGCTCGATCACCACGTGAACTTGCGCCCCACAACGATTTTTCCCGGCGTGACGTCACCGCTGGCTAACCCTGGCGCGGTGGACTTTGTTGTCGTGAGGGAGGGCACCGAGGGCCCTTACGTGGGCAATGGTGGGCGCATCCGCACCGGCACTCCGCACGAGATTGCGACTGAAGTTTCAATCAACACGGCGTTCGGTGTCGAGCGTGTGGTTCGTTTTGCTTTTGCTCACGCGATGGGGCGCGACCGCAAGAAGGTCACCCTCGTGCACAAGACCAACGTGCTCGTTCACGCTGGTGGGCTGTGGCAGTCGACAGTCGATCGTGTCGCCAGCGAGTTTCCCGAGGTCGAGGTCGACTACATGCACGTTGATGCGGCCACGATCTTTATGGTCACACAACCGAGTACATTTGACGTCATCGTCACTGACAACCTTTTTGGTGACATCATCACAGACCTCGCAGCGGCCATCAGCGGCGGCATCGGTTTGGCCGCCTCCGGCAATCTCAACCCGAGCGGGGCATTCCCCTCGATGTTTGAGCCGGTCCATGGCTCAGCGCCTGACATTGCGGGCAAACAACTTGCTGACCCTACGGCGGCAATCCTGTCGATCGCATTGCTGCTGTCACAGTTCGGCGAATCGGATGCCGCAGCCCGCGTTTCTGCGGCTGTTGAAGCTGATCTCAGCGCTCGTGGCACCACCGCACGGTCCACGTCTGAGATTGGCAGTGCAATTGCCGACGCTGTAGCGCAGAATTAACCCACCGCCATTGTGGCTGAACGTCATTAAGGACATCGCATGAAGAATCTGTTGGCTGCTCGCCCCCTCACGTTCATGGTTAAGGAGAACCAAGAGCCACGCTCTGTCGAAGAGCGAGACGCGGTTTTGGCGAACCCCGGTTTCGGTGTGAACTTCACTGACCACATGGTTGATGTGTGCTGGTCGGAGATGGGCGGGTGGCACCGTCCGCGCGTTCAGCCGTACGGCCCCATCGAGCTCGATCCGGCCGCAGCAGTGTTGCACTATGGCCAGGAGATCTTCGAGGGCCTGAAGGCGTTCCGTCACGAGGATGGTTCGATCTGGTCGTTCCGCCCCGAAGCTAATGGTGCACGCCTGCAGCGTTCCGCTCGCCGGATGGCGCTGCCTGAGCTGCCGATCGATGCCTTCATTGATTCGCTCAAGCAGATCATCGCGGTTGATGGCGACTGGGTGCCGAACGCACCTGAGACGAGCCTCTACCTGCGCCCCTTCATGTTTGCCAAAGAGGCATTCCTCGGTGTGCGTGCTGCGAAGAAAGTCAACTACTTCGTGATCGCTAGCCCTGCTGGAGCGTACTTCCCCGGTGGCGTTGCTCCCGTATCGATCTGGATCTCGACAAACTTCACTCGCGCAGGCAAGGGTGGCACAGGCGCGGCAAAGACGGGCGGCAACTACGCGTCGTCGCTTATCGCTCAGCAAGAAGCTGCTGAACAGGGCTGCGCCCAGGTGTTGTTCTTGGATGCCGAAGAGGGCAAGTACATCGAAGAGCTCGGTGGAATGAACGTGGTTCTCGTCAAGAAAGATGGAACCCTTGTTACTCCGCACTCCGAGTCGATCCTCGAGGGCATCACGCGGGACTCCGTGCTTCAGCTTGCTGAAGACCGCGGCCACAAGGTTGAGCGTCGCCGCGTGACTCTCGACGAGTGGCGCGAGGGCGTTGAGTCTGGCGAGATCACCGAGATGTTTGCCTGCGGAACCGCCGCGGTCATCACGCCCCTTGCCCTGCTCAAGGGGGATGGTGTTGAGTTTGGGTCGGCGGATGCTCCGGCCGGCGAATTGACGATGTCGCTGCGCGAAGAGCTCACCGACATCCAATATGGCCGTCGTGAAGACAAGCACGGCTGGATGATGAGGCTCGACGCATGAAGGTAGCTCGTTTCAGTTCTGGCACGGGAGCCCGCTATGGCATCATCGACGGCGACGAAATTGTTGTTCTGACCGGTGATCCCATGTTCAATGGCTTCGAGACGACCGAGGAGCGCTTGCCGCTGTCGGAAATCAAGATTGTGGCACCGGTCATTCCGCGCTCGAAGGTTGTGGCTATTGGCCGCAACTACTCAGAGCACGCGAAGGAGCTCGGCAATGAGACTCCGACCGAGCCGATGATGTTTCTGAAGCCCAACACCTCTGTGGTTGGCCCGGGGGATGCCATCATGCTGCCGCCGCAGAGCGAGCACGTGAGTTTCGAAGGTGAGCTGGCTGTCGTCATCGGCAGCATCGCCAAGAACGTGGCCGAGGCTGACGCTGACAGCGTGATCTTCGGCTACACAATCGCGAACGATGTAACGGCACGCGACCTTCAGAAGAAGGACGGCCAGTGGTCTCGCGCTAAAGGCTTCGACACGTTCTGCCCCCTCGGGCCCGTGATCGAGACCGAGTTCGAGGTGGCATCGCAGAGCATCCGCACGACGGTGAATGGTGACCTGAAGCAAGACGGAACCGTCGACCAGATGGTGCACTCGGTGACATCCTTGGTCGCGTATGCGTCGAGCGTGTTCACGCTGCTGCCGGGCGATCTGATTCTCACGGGAACCCCCGCGGGCGTCGGGCCGATTGTGCACGGCGACACCGTCGAGATCACGATCGAGGGCATCGGCACGCTGAGCAACCCGGTGCGCACCGCTTCTCGGTAGAATGGGCGCAATGTCTGCGCCATTTTCTACTGCAACCGCTTCCGACGTTCGCGTTCGGTTTTGTCCGTCCCCCACGGGTACGCCCCACGTTGGGCTGATTCGCACTGCCCTGTTTAACTGGGCGTATGCGCGCCACATGGGCGGCAAGATGGTGTTCCGTATTGAAGATACGGATGCCGCTCGCGACAGCGAAGAGAGCTACGTGCAGCTTCTCGACGCGATGAGCTGGTTGGGTCTTGACTGGGACGAAGGCGTGGAGACGGGTGGCCCGCACGAGCCGTACCGCCAGTCGCAGCGCACCGATATTTACCTTGAGGTTATTGAGAAGCTGAAGGCTTCCGGTCACCTCTACGAGTCTTTTGCGACGGGTGAAGAGATTGAGGCCCGCAACGTGGCTAACGGTCGCGACCCCAAGCAGGGCTACGACAACTTCGAGCGTGACCTCACTGCTGAGCAGATCGCGGCATTCAAGGAAGAGGGTCGCCAGCCGGCACTGCGTTTGCGGGTACCTGACTCCGATCTGAGCTTTGACGATCTGGTTCGTGGCGACATCACGTTCCCCGCCGGCTCGTTCTCTGACTTCGTTGTGGTGCGCCCGAATGGTGCCCCGCTCTACACGTTCGTGAACCCCGTGGATGACGCGCTCATGGGCATCACGCACGTGCTGCGCGGTGAAGACCTGCTCTCGAGCACTCCTCGCCAGATCGCCCTCTACACGGCGCTCATTGAGATCGGTCTCACGGATGCGATCCCGCGCTTTGGTCACCTGCCTTACGTGATGGGCGAGGGCAACAAGAAGCTCTCCAAGCGCGACCCCGAGGCGAGCCTGTTCCACCACCGTGACCGCGGGTTCATCCCCGAGGGTCTCATCAACTACCTGTCGCTGCTGGGCTGGTCACTCGCCCCCGACCGCGATGTCTTCTCCGTCGAGGAGATGATTGCGGCGTTCGACGTGGTGAATGTGAACCCGAGCCCGGCCCGCTTCGATGTGAAGAAGGCGGAGTCGTTGAATGGCGACCACATCCGTCTGCTGTCAGCTGAGGAGTTTGCGGGGCGTCTGGTGCCGTATCTGGTTGCTGCTGACGTGATTTCGACTGAGCCGACCGAAGCTGAGCTGGCGACGCTCGCGAGTGCAGCGCCTCTCGTGCAGGAGCGCATGCAGTTGCTGGGTGATGCGCCCGCACTGTTGCAGTTCTTGTTCACCCCGGATGCTGAACTTGTCGTTGAGGCAGATGCAATGCCCAAGGCCGAGGGCCCTGAGGTTCTGGATGCTTCTATCGCCGTGCTGACGGATCTGGATTCGTGGACGCACGATGCAATCGAAGCGGCTCTCCGCGCCGAACTTATTGATGTGAAAGAAATGAAGCCACGGTTGGCATTTGGTCCGTTGCGGAGTGCGATCGCTGGTCGCCGCATCAGCCCGCCGCTGTTCGAGTCAATGGAACTGCTGGGCAAGGAGTCGACTCTGGCTCGCCTGGGAGCGCTGCGCGCACAGCTATGAGCGAGCAGTTCGACTGGGATGTTGTCATTGTCGGCGGCGGACCGGCCGGACTCAGCGCTGCCCTGAATCTTGCGCGGGCGCGCCGGCGCACGCTGGTGCTCGACAGCAATCGCCCCCGCAATTCGGCGACGTTCCACTCTCACGGCTTTCTGAGCCGCGATGGTATTTCTCCTCTCGAGCTGCGCAAGATGGGGCGTGAGGAGCTTGAGCAGTATCCGAACGTTGCGTTTGAGCGCACGATCGTCGAGAGCCTTGTGCCGCTTGAGGGTGGTGTCGCTGTCGCCCGTGCTGACGGCGAGGCTCCTGCGGGTTCTGCTGCAGCTGGCGAAAACGTCGGCTTCACGGTCACACATCGTGGGGGAGCAGTCACGACCCGCACGGTGTTGATCGCGACCGGATTGCGTGAGGTTCTGCCAAAGTTGCCGACGCTGCGGGCGTTCTATGGCACGAGCATCCACTCCTGCATGGAGTGTGACGGCTATGAGTATGCGGATCGTCCGATCGCGCTGATCGGTCACAGTGATGACCTGGCGGAGCGAGCGCTGCTGTTGTCGCAGTGGAGCCGCGATCTGATCGTCTTCACTCAGGGCATTGGGTATGTGAGTGAGGCGGATGAGGCGGCGCTGGCTGACCGCGGCATCCGGGTGGATCGTCGTGAAGTGGCGGATGTTTCGGGTGACCGCGATGGGCTCAACGGTGTTGTGCTCGCCGACGGCGAAACTGTCCCGCGCGAGGCCGCGTTTGTTCGCCCCGACTATGAGACCGCGCTCGACTATGCGCAGGGACTGCAGCTCGCGCTCGACTCGGAGGGTCTGATCGTCGTTGACGCTGCCGGCCGTACCACCACGGCTGGCGCCTATGCGATCGGTGATGCCACCCCGCCCGGCCCCCAGCAGCTCATCGTTGCCGCCGGTGACGGCGCTCAGGTTGCCGCAGTCATCAACCGCGACTTGCTCTAACGCCACGTTGTCGGCGCGCATTTGTGGCTCAGCTGGCAGTGTGAACCACAGCCCGCTCAGGATGCGCTAAAGTAGTAAATCGGTTCGGCTCCGGCTGAATCCTGTGGGGTATGGTGTAATTGGCAACACGGAAGATTCTGATTCTTTTGTTCTTGGTTCGAGTCCAGGTACCCCAGCAAAACATTTAGGGAGCAACTCCCACCGCCCGGATTTGCCGGGCTTTTTCTTTGTTTTCTGCTAGGTTCAACGTTTCTGGTTTCGCTCCAACTGCCTGAGCACGCGCGCTAGACACTTTGCCATTCGTCTTGGTGGAAAAGTTAGAGAGTGTCGAATTTCTACGTCACTATCTGCTCACAGAACTTGATGAGCGAGTCGTAGCAGCCAAGCATTGAACGACCTTAGCTCGTTGAATTACTTCGTTTCGCGGGCGGCTGTTCGAGCATGGGAACTGCACGCATCATGAATTTGTCAAAGTCTGGAACAGTAAAGGCTGCGTAGCCATGTTCTGGGGTGTAGAGCAAGCCCATATTGATGAGTTCGGCGCGAGTCGGGCCGACTTGGTTTGACTCTTTGCCTAGCAATCGTGCAACGTCGGCCGCTTTCTGTGGCTGCGGGCCAAGTTGAGCCATCGCCCGCATATACATTGTTTGATGAGCGGTTGCGCGGTTTAACCGGACTCGGAAGAAGGAGCTATCCAACTTGGCTTCGTATGCTTCTCGCGCCGCCTCGACATCTTCACGCTCTATGCAGTCGTTTGATCCAATGGCCCAGACTTGATATCCCAATTCCTGAATGAAGTAGGGATATCCACGTGTTATCTCGAATGCCAGCTCGAGGGCTTCATCGGTGAAGTATGTGCCCTCGACTTCCGCAGGCTTAGTAAACGCCAGCTTTGCATCCGATTCGCCTAACGAGTCAATTTTCGGGAACTTGAATAGCCTCTCAGCATACGATTTAGCGTCACCCGCGAGTTCGGCAATTTGCGGCAGTCCGGCGCCAACGAAGGTGACGGGAAGCCTGCGTTGAACAGTCTTGTGAATTGCTTGGATAAGCGCTTCCAGCTGAATTTTGGTCAGAAATTGGACCTCGTCGACAAGGAGGACGAGTCCGGTTTTGTGCTCTTGGGCCGCTTCTCCGAGCGCCACCAGAAGATCGGAGAGATCCATTGCCAAGTCGCCGTGATCTGCTAGGCCTTCGACGGAGGACACACCCATGGAGACAGTGAATCCACCGTCTGGTTGACTTGAAATCCCGAAGGACGTCAGCGCGCTAGCGGCACGCTTAGCGCGATCTCCCCACTTATTACGTGGAGATATCTCGAAGAGGGCCGAGCGCAATTCGGCGTACATTCGCTTTCGGAAGCTGCTTTCATCGTGCTTACTTGCTTCTATCTCGACTACGCGCCATTTCTCGGCCAGTGCAAGCTCGCGAAACTCTCCAAGGAGAACCGTTTTTCCAACGCCCCGGAGGCCAGTCATGATCATGGACTGTTCGGTACGGCCGCTGCCTAGGCGGCCAAGCAGGATCTTGAAACTTTCTAGCTGATCAGTTCGACCAACCACTAGCTCTGGCGCGGCTCCCGCATTGGGCGTGTAAGGGTTTGTCCTACTATCCATGCTGTCAATTTAGCGATTTTATGGTGTTTTATCAATTTTTCCTAAAATGGAAATAGCTTGATAAAAACGGATGTGTTGTCAACGCACATCCAGCTGACTAGCGAACTCACCCGTTGATCCGAATAACTTCGACCTTGGCGTTCGCTCCCGCCACAACCAGCACGTCATTGGCCTCAATGCCGTCGAGTGCGGCGACGATCGCTGCGACATCCGGTTCACCCTCCGCCGCATCCGTGCGGCGAAGCACTGTGACACGCGCACCCGTGGAGGCGCGCACTGCGTCGATGAGTTCGGCGCTGTCGTTGGAGGTCACGAGTGTCACACGCTCAATGCGGCGGACGCGTTCTTCGGCGACGTCAGAGGCGCGATCCTTCTTCCAGATCGCGAAATGGTAGCTCGCCACGAGAACCGTTGCCGTGAGTAGTCCGAGCGCCTGACGTGAACGTTCAATGAAGGTCTCACCGCTGCTCCCATCGAGCAGGAACGAGAACAGTTGGAACCCGATCACGAGCAACGTGATGAGCGCCACCAACGCGCTGACACCAAAAATGATCACGAGGAAGATGCGCCGCCCCGGAGTCGCCACACGTTCGGGGGTTGACGCCTCAAGCGGGCGCCACGTCATCCACCAGAACACACCGCCGACAAGCAACGCACTGAGCCCACCCAGCAGCAGACTCCGGATGTTGCCCTCGACGATCGAGTTGCTTGACGTTGCCAGCAGCGCATTCAGGGTCACGCCGACACCCGACGCCGCGTACGCCAGCGAGACACCTGCACTCGCCAACCTGGTTGCCGCGCAAACTCCGGCGGACCGCGTAACAACAACACGGGCGTGATACACGAGAACCAGCGCACCAACGGCCGCACTTGCAAGCGCGATACCCAACGGATCGAGTGTGACAGCGAGCGGTTGCTGCAACCCCGTCACCAACTCGAGAATGGCCGACAGGGTGAGCGTGAAGCCCCAAGCGAGTACGGCATACGAGGCGAGACCCGCAGTGAAGACGAGGATCACATTCGTGAACCCGAACGACTGCCTGCGAACACCCACGCGGAACCAGTGCCACCACCACAGAAGCGCGCCACCGACCGCCCACACCAGTGACTGCATCACCAGCTGCCACACCGGGTCGCTGACCACGACACTGCCCGTGAACGTGTCGACAGCGGAGTCGATGAGTCTCCCCAAAGCGAAGACCAGTCCGCCTGCCGCGTACGTCAGGCCGATCAGGGAGGCGATCGCGGGGGCGGCACCCGGAAGCCTTGTGGGTGCCTTACGGGGATGCCGCCACATCCAGTAATGCCACAGCCACACAAGCCCCCACACGATACCCACGGCGAGCCCATACGGGTCCCAACCGGCGGTGATGGCACTAGCTACCCAAGAGAAGAGCGCGATCGTGGAGACGAGAAGCGCCACCGTGGACATGATCACGAGGTACACCGGCCAGATGACGGATGCCCGGTCGCGGGCAATGGCCGCGTCACGCCACGTCAGCCACCACAGGAGCGCGGCGAGGGGGCCCGCAATGATGGCAGAGGCCAGCGATGTTGCCAGACCGAAATTGTCAAAACTCACCTCGACGCGGTTGGCCGTGAACAGCCGTTCCAAGAGGCCACTCAGACCGCTCGCAGCGATGATCACCGTGGCCGCCAGCAACAAATACGTGATCACGCGCCGGACAGTTTGCACGCCTCCGACTGCAGGTGTCGCGCTGGGAGTTGGCGTCGTGGAGGTCATTCGCGAATTCCTTGGTTGTAGCACAAGGTCAGGTCCCACGGAGTCGTTTCAATCTTCCACAGTCCGCCCTCGCGAATCATCGTAAAAACTTCGTCAGATTCGTAGCCTGAACCGCCGAACTCGCCAGCGCGGCGTTCCATCGCCACCCGCACCACCGCGGTATCGCCGCTATTCTTCGACGAAATGACGGTCATCCGAAGGCCCTGAATCATGCTCGGCTCGGCCCGCTCGCAGTTGTCGCGAATATCGGAAGCGAGAAAGTCCCGTGCCGCCGTGTAGTCACTGTCGACCATCGCGCGCGAGTACGACTGCACGACACCTTCCGGCGTTGCGGGGTCCACATCCGCTGGCCCACCGCGGGTGAAGACCACCACGAGGGCGATCACCACAATGGCAGCAATGATGGAAAGGATCGCGATGAGCGTGCGATCTGGTCGCGCGGCTTCCGGCTTCATGAGGACATCATGCTCCTTCGGAGCCACTTAACCTACTGTCGCGTTTGCTCTTTCGGATCGTGTCAAGAAACACGGCCGTACGGTGGATGTCGCAATCGCGTTGCGCTCAGCCAACGGGCTTGCCGCGCATCTCCAGCGTGATCTGTGTCGCATCGAGATTGTCCAACGCATTCTCGAGCAGGTCGGAATCGAAGATGCCGTTGTCGCGCGCATCGAGGAGGGCCGTGCGCTGCGCACTAATGACTGCGAGCCGGTGCTGTTTGTCCGCCTCGAAGCGGGCTCGGCGAGGCGCATAGTCGTCGTCCGCCGCTGCGTGGTCGCCGCCATCCAACTGGTCGCCATCTACCGCGCCGATTTCTACCTCGTCGCCCACCACCGCAGGCTTCGGCACCGTCGCGGCGCTTGCCTTGAGCAGCGCGAAGAGCCTCGTGCGCTCAGCGGTGGCCCGCTCATCCTGCACCGCGTCATCAACCTTGGGGGAGATGCGTCGAACAAGGGCACCAATCGTGCCGCCCTGAACCAGAAGCGACAGCGCGGCGACCACGAACGCGATGAGCACGAGCGTTGATCGCAGCGGAGTATCCGAGGGGAGCGACTGCGCTGCCGCGACAGTGATCGCACCGCGCATACCCGCCCACATCACGGTGGTTCCCTCGCGCCAGCCGAGCGGTTCGCGCAAGAAATAGTCGATGTCGGCGAGAGAGCGCGTCACCAGTGACGTGACCCGCTCAACGTAGCGCGCCGACTTGGTGGGAGTGAGCCCGCTCGGGTGCTCCGGCGCATCCAGAATCTCTTGCGGTGTAGTCAGTCGCTCCTGAATCACTTCCATTCGGGGCTTCATTGTGGCGTGCCGCCGCGATCGACGGGTCAGCACGGCGAGCAGCGGTGCCACAAAAGCCGCGCGCACAAGAACAGTGATCACGAGCGCCCCCACCGCAATGAGCACGGCAGCCTTGATCCCAGCGTCGTCATTCTCGACATCCGTCAGAATGGCCGAAATCTGCAACCCCATCATCAAGAAAATGCTGCCCTCAAGCACAAGCTCGATCATGCGCCAGTTCTGGGAATCCGACATACGGTTTTGTGGTGAAAGAACACGCGCTGCTCGGACGCCGGTCACGAGGCCCGCGACAACCGCAGCGACCAGCCCAGAAGCCCCCAGAAGCTCCGCAGGGATGGCGGCAACAAACGGAACAGTAAACGACAGCGCAGTGTTGACTGTCGGGTCAGTAATGCGCTTACGAACCACTAGGTTAAGCAAGCCGACCGCGCCACCAATGATGAGCGCGATAACGACCGAATATGAGAACGAGGCAACCACACCCCAGAAAGAGAACGAGGTGGCAGTCGCCACGATCGCAGCCCTCAGCAGTGTTAGCGCCGTGGCATCGTTCAGCAGGCTCTCGCCGTCGAGCATCGCCACCACCCGCTTCGACACCGGAGTCTGCTTGATGATGGATGCTGCGACAGCATCCGTGGGGCTAACGATTGCGCCCAGTGCCACACCCCAAGCAAACCCAAGCCCGGGAATTGCCAGCATGAAGAACACACCCAAAATGAGCGACGTGCCCACGACAAGCACGACAGACAAGGCCCCGATTGCGCCGAACTCACGCCGGAAATTCATCGTCGGCAACGACACCGCAGCCGAATAGAGCAGCGGCGGCAGGATGCCCAGAAGAATAAGTTGAGGGTCAATCTGCACCGACTCGAACGCGGGCAGAAGGCTGGCAGCAACACCGATCGCAACCAAGACGAGTGGTGACGCGACGCCGAAACGAGGGCCGAGGAGGGTCGCAGCGGCGATCACCGCAAGGGCGGTCACCATCACGATCAGCAGTTGAGTCATGCGCTCAGCCTCACAGTAAAAGTTATCGAGAAGCTGGCAGCCCTAGACACGAATGATCGTATCGATCCTTTTGAGTGCACCCACTTGCCGACAGAAAGATCACACGACACCAGTTTGATCGCCTGCTTGAGTTAGGCGAATACGAGCGCATCGCACCGGGAACGTTCCTGCGTACGAATAGCACTGACGACACGACCGCAGCGTGGATGGCGATCGCCGTGAAACGACCGACCGCGACGCTCTGTCTGCTCACCGCACTCGCCCTGCACGAACTGACTGATGAAATCCCCCGTAGCAGTGACATTGCAATCCCGCGCGGAACGCACCCAATCAAAACGCACTATGCCCCAATCGCATGGCACCGTTTCTCGGCCGCTACATTCGAGATCGGCCGCAAGGAGCACGCGCTTCCGGGGGGGCCTGACCATAGGCCTGTACTCGGCTGAGCGCACAATCATTGACCTCTTTCGGCTGCGGTATGAGTGGGGGAGTGGCCTTGCTGTCACAGCCCTGAAGCGGTGGCTCCGCATGCGTGGAAACACGGCGGGAGCTTTGTTGACGATGGCGCACGACTTTCCGCAGTCCCGACCGGCCCTTCGGAACGCACTCGAAATCCTGCTGTGAGCCGTACTGCAGGCCACCCGGTTCGCCAACGATGCCGATGAGGTGGCAGCCCGCATCCGACAGATTGCTGTCACTCAGCTAGCTGACGATGGTTCTCGCAGAGAAAGTAGTCACGGCCATCGAACGTGGTGATGCAAATACCCGCTGGCGTGACTTCGCTGACATTTACACCCTCATCCGAGCACACACCGTCGATGCGCAAGAACTTGCCGCCTCGCTTTCCGCTGTCGCTGACCATCGACAGGCAGAGCTGAGCCCGCTGCTGCCAAGTCTAGAAGAGATGCCGAGTATCGCCCAGCCCAAATGGCGTGCGTGGCGATCGCGCGTCCACCGCGAAGAGGAACTCCCCGCGGAGTTTGCTGACGTAGTGAAGGTCATAGGAGCATTTGTCGACCCGATTCTCGGCCGGGCGCGAACTCACGGAGTTTGGTGGCCAGAATCCCCAACCTGGGACGAACCCTCGACGCCGTAGCTCGGGTGATGACTCGCCTGCGTGAATCGTTGCCGTGGGCATCCAGACTGTTGCAGAATCTAGAAAACGTTGGGTTGAATGGGGGAGTGGATCCAGAACTTTCCGTGCGTCTATTCCACGACGATGGGCCCGAATTGCACCGCTGTCACAGCTTGCCGGTGGCCTCAGCCACACCCTCGCGGGGTTGCGCAGCGATGTCGAGATCGCTGCGCTCGCCGAGCGGTGCAATCTGCTGCGTTCCGACGCTCGGTTTCCCGCCCCGCATGGGGAAATGCTTGCGGTGCTCTGGCCACTGTTCTAGCCGCGTGGCCCCGGCCTGCACCTGCAGAGGGGCTCGTAACCGAAACGTGATGATGCCTAAATTCCACGCCCGAATATTTGGCGTCCCGGTTCGAGGGGAGGAAAGATAGACTCGCCCAGACGGGTTTGTCTAGGCGCTAGGCGACTCGCGCACCTTGGCCAAGGAGGTCCACTATGAGAAGAAAACTGCTCTCTGCCGCTGTCTGCGGTTCAACCCTATTGCTCGTCCTCACCGCTTGCAGCACCCCCGCGGGAACGGATTCGACCGCCGATGGCGGCCTGACGGGAACAGGAACCGGAGCGGAATGCGTCATCGATTCCGCCGTGCCCATCGCCGCCGCGTTCAGCCTCACCGGTGCTGCCGCCCAATATGGTGAAGGCCAAAAGAACGCACTGGAACTCGCCGTTAAAGACCTGAACGCGGTTGGTGGAGTCACTTACGACCTCACCATCGAAGACGATGCGACCGACCCGAAACAGGCCATCCAGGTATTCGACACCTTCATCAGCTCGGGCGCCAGCATCATCATCGGCCCGACCCTGTCCAACACAGCGAAGCAGACGGACCCGATCGCGCAGGACGCGCAGGTTCCCGTGCTCGGCGTGTCGAATACCGCAGCTGGCATCACCGACATCGGCGACTACATCTTCCGCGATTCGCTCACCGAGGATGCTGTTATCCCGCAGACCGTCAAGGCTGCCGTTGACAAGCTCGGGGTGAAGAAGGTCGTTGTCATGTACGCCAACGATGACGCTTTCACCGAATCCGGTTATCAGGCTTTTGCCGCGGCACTTGAGGACCAGAACGTCGACGTAGCCGACACCCTCACATTCTCCAAGTCAGACACCGACTTCCGCGCCCTGCTCAATAAGGCCAAGCAGTCCAACGCGGACGCGATCATCGTTTCTGGTCTCATTGATGCGGCTGTGCCGCTCGTCACCCAGGCCCGCGAAATCGGTATTGATACTCCGATCATCGGTGGCAACGGTTTCAATTCACCGGCTCTCATCACTGGCGCCGGCGAAGCAGCTGAGGGCGTCATCGTGGGTGCCGCCTGGAACTCGGCCTCCGACAACCCGCAGAACGTGAAGTTCATCGAGGACTTCACTGCGACGTACAGCTCGGCTCCAGATCAGTTCGCCGCGCAAGCATACGCAGGAATGCAGATCATCGACCAGGCAGTGCGCACCACCTGTTCGGGCGAACGCGACGACATTAAGACGGGCCTCGGCGACATCACCGATGTTCCTACCGTTCTCGGTAATGTGACTCTGAACGCGAACCGCGACGTTGAACACGACGCCCTCGTGCAGATCGTTCAGGACGGCGAGTTCGTCATCCTGAACTAGCGTCACCGCACCGGCAACACACGCGTGCCGCCTTCGGGCGGCACGCGCCGAAAGACAGGGACATCACCAATGCAACTCTTCTTGGACGGGATTTTTCTCGGCTCGATCTACGCGTTGTTCGCGATCGGTTTCACCCTGGTGTTCGGTATTCTCGACCGGCTGAACTTGGCCCACGCCGCAGTTTTCACCGCCGGCGCCCTGGTTGGGATCGAGATCGTGACCCGATTTGGCGTTCCGATCTGGCTACTTATTCCCGTCGTGCTGGTTCTCGGCGCGGTGCTGGGCATCCTGATCGAACGCATCGCGTTCCGACCGCTCGCCGGTCGGCACGATGCGCACTTCGCAGGACTGATCTCCTCCATAGCGTTCGGCGCGATCATCCTCTCGCTGCTGCAGGCACTGTACGGGGCAGACACCCGGCGTTTTCCCGCGGATGCATTTCCGAGCACCCGGGTAGAAATTTTCGGTGCGACGGTTTCCCTGCTCCAAGTCATCATCCTGATCGTCAGTGTGTCGCTGATGGTTATCTTGACCTGGCTCGTGGCTAAGTCAAAGCTCGGCCGTGGCATGCGCACCATCGCCGAGAACCCGCACGCCGCCGCGGTTCTTGGCCTTAACGTTGGCCGGATCAGCAGCACCACCTTCGCTCTCTCCTCCGCACTAGGTGCTGTGGCCGGCGTGCTATTCACCCTGAACGTGAACGCCGCTTCCCTAGGAATCGGTCATGCCGTGGAGCTCAAGGCCCTCGCCGTGATCGTCGTCGGCGGGATGGGATCCTTGCCGGGTGCCCTGGTCGGCGGCCTGATCCTCGGTGTGGCCGAGGTGCTGGCCGTGAACTACATCGGCAGTTCGTGGCGAGACATGGTGGCGTTCGGGCTGTTGTTCCTTATCCTGATCCTTCGGCCGCAGGGCCTATTCGGCGCACGCAAGACGCGGGAGGTCTAATCATGTTCGCGGATTACACCTCGCTCATCACCCTGATCGCCTTGACCGCGATCCTCGCTTACAGCTTCTATGCCGTGCTCATCGCCGGCCAGCTGAGCCTGGCTCAGGTCGGGCTCGCCTCGCTGGCCGCTTTCACCTCCGCGCTCGTTGTCCCCGCGGAGCCACTTTTCGGTTTTATCCCCCCGCTTGCTATAGGCATCGTTTTCGGCATGCTCGTTGGCGCTATCGCCGCGTTCATCCTGGGTCTGCCCGTCATCCGTCTGCGCGGAGTATTTCTGGCGATCGCAACCCTCGCCTTCGGCGAAATGGTACGAATCTTCCTGATCAACCAGAGCTGGACGAACGGCGCGCAAGGGCTGAGCTTCTCGAAGCTCGTCGGCCCCGGCATCGCCTGGATCGCTCTAGCCGTTGTTGCCTACTGGTTCTGGCGCCTGTCTGGTTCCCGACTGGGGCGAGCCTTCGCCGCGATCAGGGAAGACGAACTAGCCGCAACCACGATGGGAATCGATGTTCCCCGGTACCGGATGGCTTCGTTCGTGATCGCGGGAGCGGTTGCTGGCCTCTACGGCGTGCTGCTCGCCCACTTCTCTCGGTTTGCCGACCCAAACGAGTTCTCGTTCACGGCCGCGGTAGATGGCTTAGTCACGGCCGTAGTCGGTGGAGTCACCCTGTTTGTTGGTCCGATCCTCGGCTCCGCGTTCCTCAGCGTCCTTCCTGAGGTGCAGCGCGTGATCGGTATTGACGCTGGATGGATCCGCCCGACCATCTCCGGCGTGCTGCTCCTCGTGGTGATTCTCTTCCTCCCGGGCGGACTCTCAGGCCTCATCCCGCGGAGAAAATCGGCCAAGAGACTGATCGCAGATCCCTCGCTTCGACCCGCCCTGCCTGCCTTGCCTGCGGCCGGCTCTGAACTCGTGAGCCTCAGCCGCCTCGGCAAGTCCTACGGAGGAGTGCACGCCGTGCAATCGGTAGACCTCACCGTGAATGCCGGGAAGGTTCTCGGCCTGATCGGTCCGAACGGTGCAGGCAAGACCACCCTCGTGAACATGGTCACCGCCTTGACGCCTCCGACCACGGGAACCGGCACCGTACTTGGCGTTCCGCTTTCCGCCACCACAAAGGCTCACCGCTTGGCCCAGGCCGGAGTTGCGCGCACCTTCCAGCAAATCAAGCTCTTCAACCGACTCTCCGCGCTCGAGAATGTGCTCGTCGGCGGGTACCGCATTACTCAGGACACGCTGCTGCGTCGACTGTTGTTTCTGCCCTCGGCTCGTCGTTCGGAGCGCGAAGCCGTGGCTATGGCCTCTGCGCAGTTGATTCGCGTTGGGCTCGCCGACAAGGCGTCCAATGCCGCCGGTGACCTCTCCTATGGCGACCAGCGTCGGTTAGAGATCGCTCGTGCGCTGGCCTCGCATCCGTCTCTTCTGGTGCTCGATGAGCCCGCTGCCGGAATGAACCATGTCGAAGCAGCAAGTTTGTCGGAGCTTATTCGTTCGCTTGCCGCCGACGGAATCGCGGTGCTCGTAATCGAGCACAACGTGAGGATGATGCTGGCCACCTGTGATCGCATCATGGTGCTGAATTTCGGTGAGATCATCGCTTTCGGAAAGCCCGGTGACATTGCTAGGGACCCGCGGGTGCTTGAGGCCTACCTCGGCTCAGTCGGCTCCGACGAAGACGCCGACGCGGCATCCGTGCTCGCCTCCGAGAACCTCGCTCAGGTCGCCGCCGACCGGGACAGCGATCAGTCGGGGCATCACAGCGACCCTGCTCCCGACGGCGAGACTAACCCGGAGGAGAACCGATGAGCGATCCGATCCTGAGCGTCGAGGGCCTGCGGGTCAACTATGGCCGTGTGGAGGCTGTGCGCAACGTGTCCTTCGAGGTGCCCGAGGGTGCACTGGTCACCTTGGTGGGAGCCAACGGTGCTGGCAAGACCTCCGTCTTGAACGCCGTTTCAGGTCTGCTGCGTCCTCGCCAGGGTGTCATCACGTTCGAGGGCAAGGACATCACCAAGTGGCCGGCGCACCGTCTTGTGAAGGCCGGCCTGGTGCAGGTTCCCGAAGGGCGAGAAATTCTTGGCACGCTCACCGTGGCCGAGAATCTCAGCCTAGGAGGCTGGCACCGAAAAAACAGCACCCTGCACGCGAAAGTCTCCGAGGTCTACGAACGTTTTCCGGTGTTGTTCGAACGACGCAAGCTGCACGCGGGCGCGCTGTCCGGTGGCGAGCAGCAGATGCTGTCGATCGCTCGCGCCCTGATTGCCGAACCCAAGGTGCTCCTGCTCGACGAACCGTCGATGGGGCTGGCGCCGAAGATCGTCGACGAGGTCTTTGCAGTGATCGAGGAGATCCGGCTGACAGGCACCACCGTGGTGCTCGTTGAGCAGAACGCTCGACGCGCCCTAGCGGCAGCTGATTATGGCTACGTGCTGGAAACCGGCGAGGTTTCACATTTCGGCCCCGCGCACGAGTTGCTCGCTGACGAGAAGGTCATCGAGGCTTACCTGGGCCTCGACTAACCCCCTCTCAGCGCGCCCAGCGATCACTTTCTCGCCGTGACACCCTCACCGAGCACGGTGAGGGTGTCGGTGGGTTCGTCGCGCTTGATTGTTGTCGCTAGCGGAACCTCTTTCACGAATGCCCGCAGCACTGCCGAGAGCAGCGCAGCGGCACCATGTAGAGGAACACAGGAGCAAGTGCGTCGTTGTAGGAGCTGACAATGATCTCGCGCACGGCATCCGGAAGGTCGCGCACTGCGCCCGGCGTCAACGAGTTCGTGTCACCCGTGTCACCCATCATCGGGATCATCAAGAACCCAGCCTGGGTCGCATTCACGCCGGTAACCATCTGAAGTTACGTGGGCATGTAGGCGAGAGCACCAAACATGGCGATACCTGGGATGAGACCGGATGTCGTGGTCAGCACAAAGTTGCGTTCCTTGAACATGTTCGACGGCATGATCGGCTCAGCAGCGGAGGTGATGGCCAGCCGGATCATGCCGGCAACATCAATCGTGGGTTTGCAGCTCGCGCTCGACCTGTAAGGCTGTTTCTGGTCCCTGGGTGGTATCTCGCGCCACTGCTGATACCGGCGCGGGTGCTAAGGAGGCTTCACGCAGCAACCCTTGTAGTGCTCCCAGGCATCGCGAGAACTCATCAAGGTCGAGCGAGAAAGGTGACCCATCCCCGCAGTGTGAAGCCAGGGACGGGCCACCCATTCGAACAGACGTTAGAGGGAGGCGCCTAAAACTGTATTCCCTTCGTCAGGGCGCCATCCATCAGGAAGTTTGCACCGCTGACCCGGCTGGATACTGGGCTTGACAGAAAAACAACTCCGGCGGCGATCTCTTCGGGGGTTCCCATTCTTCCGGTCGGGTTCAGGCCCATGGCGAAGCTGAACAGTTCGGGGTTTCCACCCTCGATGCTCTCCCACACCCCGCCGGGGAAGTAGGTGTTGCCCGGCGAGACCGAGTTCACCCGGATGCTCTTCTCCGCAACCTGAAGCGCCACACCGGCCATATAGCCGAGGATCGCTGTCTTCATCGTTCCGTAAGGGCCGGACGCGAAGTCTGCCTCCCGGCCAGAAACGCTGGAAATGGCCACCACCGACTTCACGGAGCTCTGCTCCAGATAGGGGAGCACTGCCTTCACCAAGTTCACGGTTCCCATCAGGTCGACGCGAAAAGAGGCTTCCCAGTTCTCATCGGTATCTGGAATGGCCAGGGCGCTGACGTTCGCCACCGCCATGTCGATGCCACCGAACTCAGCCGCGCTACTTTCCACCCACGCTTTCAGGGCGTCGGCGTCGGCGACATCCAGCACTGTGCCTTTCGCCTTGACGCCCAGGGCGCCAATCGCCTTCTCGGTCGCTGCCACTTCTTTGGCATCCCTGGCGCAGAAGGCGACATTGGCCCCCTCTGTGGCGAAGAGTTCGGCGATTGCCCGCCCGATGCCTCTGGTGCCACCGGTGACGAGAGCGGTTTTTCCCTTGATCTTCAGATCCATTTTCTGCTCCTTCTTATTTGCGGAACGGTGAGCCGATGGGAAGCACCGTTTTGTCATACATCTCGTTGATGAGGAACGCGAACGCGAGGTAGATCGCGAGTGCACCCGTGAGGATTCCCTCGTATCCACCGAAGAGGCTGAGCGCCGCGCTTCCGGTGATGGCGCCCAGGCCCAGTGAGCCCAGCAGGATCACGGTCAAGACGAGGATGATCGTCAGCACCCGTGGGGCCACAGTTGAGGCGATCACGAGGCCGAGGGTGAACACCGCCCAGATGATCAGGTACCAGCCGACTCCGGTGTTGGTGACAGTCCACCAGTCGTTGAGGGCCCCGATATTGAGGAAGGCGAATGACAGCCACAGGAAGGAGAAACCGCCGAAGGCGGTCATTCCAAAGGTGTCGCCTTGCCGGAAGAGCATTGCTGCAACCATCGTCTGCGCAGCACCACCGAAGAAGATTGCCATGGCGAAGACCATGCCGTCAACCGGGTAGATGCCGCTATTGGCTAGGCTCAAAAGCACCGTGGACATTCCATATCCCAGCAGTCCGAGGACAGCCGGATTTGCAACTTTTACATCACTCACTCTCATACTCCTTTGTATGTTCTGTTCGCGAGGCCAAGGTTTTGGGCTCCTGCGCTAGCGGACGTTCTTGGCCGCTTCGCGAAGCTGTTGATGCAGACCCTGATAGGCGATGCCCGAAGGCATCAGTGATTTCTTCACCTTCACTACGACGCTGTAATTGGCGTCCACAGCGTTGGCGATCGGCGCGCGCGAAATTTGGGTGAGTAATTGGTAGGCATCCATTTGGTGGAGCCCGAACATCTCGGTGAACCAATTCACCATCTCGACTTGGGCAATCCGCCAAGAATCCTCCATGGGTCTGGATGATCCGACGACCATCCAGTAGTCGTCGTTCTCCAGGCGTGGCCAGAGGGGAGCCGAGCCTTTGATTAACTCGACGATGATGACCGAGTTCATCGCGCCCTCCACCGCGGTGCCACAGGCTTCACCCTCACCCTGCCGGTAGTGTCCATCGCCTATCGAGAAGAGCGCCCCTTCAACGTTTACGCCGAGATAGGCTGTGGTGCCGATTTTCATCTCGGGGGTGTCCATATTGCCGCCGAACCGCTCAGGAACCAAGCTGGTTCGCACTTCGTTCGCCGCCGGTGCAAGCCCCACCGTTCCGAGCATGCACTCCAGGGGTAGGGCGACCTCGAAGTCGCCGAACCGGGCTTGAAACCCCACCGTCTGATGCTCGCTGTCAACCTCATAGATCCAGGTGGCCTCGGGCAGTGCTTCCTGCAGCAGGGCAGTTCTATCGGTGCTGGTGAGCCCGCCGAAGAACGGAATCGTCGTCGATGCCCCGAATCCGCGCGCCGGTGTCAGGTCGACGATGTGAATGGCCAGAGTGTCGCCGGGTTCCGCGCCGTCAACATAGAACGGGCCGGTTTGAGGGTTCACATACCGCATATCGAGTTTCTGACTCGACAGATCGCTGGTCGATTGCAGCGCGAAGTTGAAGGCATCCTCTGACCACAGGCGTAACGCTGTGCCGGGCTTGATGCGCATGACGGGCTCTGCGCCGCCGAATGTATACACATACTGTGAACGTTCTGGTGTAAATTCGATGTCTTGCATTTTCCTGCTACCTCCGAGTCAATTCGTCGCGTATGGAACAAGCCGTCTCAGCTGGGTCACATGTCGAGGGGTAAGTTCCTCGATATCCGCGACGCCCAGCAGCCGCATGGTTCTGAAGAGCTGGTCCGACAGAATTTGGAGGCTGCGCTCTACACCGTCCTGGCCCCCTGCCATCAGACCGTAAAGGTATGCCCGGCCGATCAAGGTGCTGCGCGCGCCCATCGCAATGCTCGCGACGACATCGGCACCCGACATAATTCCGGTATCGAGCAGAATCTCGAGATCGCCGCCTACCTCCTTGACTACTTCAGGTAGCAGGTGGAAGGGCACGGGGGCACGATCGAGTTGACGGCCTCCGTGGTTGGACAAGACGATGCCGTCGGCGCCGTGCTTGGCCAATGCCACCGCATCTTCTAGGGATTGCACTCCTTTGACCACGAGTTTTCCCGGCCACATCTCTCGCATCCACGCCAAGTCTTCGAAGGTGATGCTCGGGTCGAACATCGAGTCGATCAACTCCCCGACGGTGCCGTCCCAGTGGGAGAGGCTCGCAAAGGTCAGCGGCTCGGTGGTGAGGAAGTTGATCCACCATTCTGGGTGCGGAATCGCTGTGAGGATCGTTGAGGGGGTGAGTTCGGGCGGTATCGACATGCCATTGCGCTTGTCTCGCAGCCGCGCCCCCGCCACAGGAACGTCGACTGTGACCACGAGGGTGTCGTAGCCGGCGTTTTTGGCGCGGGTGACCAGCTCCATCGAGCGCTCTCTATCGTGCAGCATGTAGAGCTGGAACCACAGGCGTCCTTGAGGACTTGCGGCTCGCAGGGACTCGGCCGAGGCCGTACCCATGGTAGAAAGCGTGAAGGGGATTCCGAATTTGCTGGCTGCCTGGGAGCCGGCAAGTTCGCCCTCAGTGTGCATCATTCGGGTGAACCCCGTCGGCGCGATGGCGATCGGAATCCGGCTCGGCCCGCCTAGTACGTTTCGCGAAGCGTTGACCGTGGTCACGTCTCGCAGAATTGAAGGGTGGAATTCGATATCTTCGAACGCTTGACGTGCACGGAAAATAGACAACTCGGCTTCGGCCGCGCCGTCGGTGTAATCGAATGGCGCTCGCGGAGTTCTCCGTTTCGCAATGTCACGGAGGTCGTAGATGGTGAGGGCGGCTTGCAGCCGTCGCCGCTTAGCATTCAACTCCGGTTTCTTGAATGCTAGGAGCTGGGCGAAGTCTCGCGGACGGGGGAAGCGTCTACCTACCAAAGGGTGCTCCAATGCTCACCTGTTAACGTGAGCATAGAGCTTGCTTGTAAACTTGTCTAACAATATTGGGATGGAGCTTGTGAATGGCGATTGATCTGCACACCACGTCGTTACCCGAGGCGGTGTACAACACGCTGCGCGAGAGCATCATCGCAAGCACTGATCCACCGGGGTCGGTGCTCACCGAGACCGCTGTGTCCGCGCGCTATGGGGTTGCGCGCCCCACTGCGAAGGTAGCGATCGAGCGACTGGTGAGCGAGGGGTTGCTTCGTCGAAGTGCGCACCGCACCGCACAAGTTCCGGTGCTCGATGAGTCGGACATCTACGACCTCTATGCCAGCCGGGTCGTGGTGGAGGAAGCCGCATTGCGCAACCTCGCCCTGACGGGAGTGGTGCCTGCGGCGGCGATCAGTGCTCACCGGGAGCTGAAGGTCGCCGCTGATTCGGGGGAGCCGACCAGCTATGCGCGCGCCGACATCGCATTTCATCAGGCGCTCGTTCTTGGGCAGCCGAGCCCAAGGTTGGCCAAGATGCACGCATTGATAATGGGGGAGATAGAGTTGTGCATCGGTCAGGTGGACTCGAACAGCCTACTCACTGCGGCCGATGTCGCCGCCCAGCACCAAGGGATTCTGGATGCCGTCATCGAGGCTGATCCAGAGCTTGCCGGCACCCGCACTCGCGAGCACATTCTGATATCACGCGATCGGCTCCTCAACTACAGGCATAGTACCTAGCCGTCGACAAGCGTTTCGCAGGAAGCGGCCTTGGCACATTGCTGCTTCAGGAAGCAATCCTTAAGGGCGTCGAAGCCTCACCACTAGTCGGAGCGCGTGCACTGGTAGCGCACGCCATCACCATGGCAGACGCCGAAGCTACCATCACGGAGATGGCGACCTGAGGCGAGCAACAAACAAGCTACCCGCCTGCGAGTTCAGGAACGTGTTCTGCACGACCAGCACCAGAACCTGCATGCTCATACCGAACGCCAGCTCTGGCTGTGATTTGTGACTACAACGCGAGCGTCTCGCCAGGCTGCAGCACCGTGAGCTCGCCACCATAGCCGGCCATAACATCCACAATTCGGGCCGCCGCGATCGCGAGCCCTTTGTCAGAGAGCACGGCATCGTGCGTCTGAATCGCGCGCTTCGGGGCTAGCTCAGCCACGTAATCCATGACCTCGCTGATCTTCAACCACGGAGCACCCGCGGGAATTGCGGCGCTCGCGACCGGCTTCGGCGGCACGGTGAACGAGTCGCCGCCGTACCAAAACTCGCCATTCACGAGCACACCAAGGTTGTCGATGACGGGGATCGATTCGTGGATGACAGCATGCTCGCCACCAAAGAATTCCAGCGTCCACGCACCAACAGTTTCACTCGCGCCGTCGACGACTGTCGTGACGTTCCAGTCACTGGCAGCGGCCGCGACACCGGCAGGACCGAAGATCGGCGCGTCGGGATTGTTTTCGCGAATGCGCGCAAGCTGCTCGCCCGTCCAGTGGTCGGGATGCTGGTGGGTGATCACAATCGCGGTCACGTTGTCGAGCGGCGGCAGAGGGGCAGTGAACCCGCCGGGATCGATAACGAGTCGTTGGTTTTCGTGCTCAAGAACGAGGCACGCGTGCTCATACTTGGTGACATTCATGCCACGAGCCTAGACCGGTGGTGCACGCGGTGCATCTGATGCGAATCAGTGCGACATACTGAACACGTGGAGTCGATCAAACCCCTGCGTCTTATTGTCGCGATCAATCCGACAGCGTCTTTTGGTAAAGGTAAGAGTGTTGGCCCTCGAGCCGTTGAAGCGTTGCGCGCTCTCGGTCATGAGGTCACTGCTCTCGAGGAAGCTAACTTTGCGCTGCTTCTGAAACGTGGCCGCAAAGCTGTTGCCAAGAAGCCGGATGCTCTGCTCGTGGTTGGCGGCGATGGCATGGTCAATCTCGGCACCAATCTGGTTGCCAAAACGACGGTTCCGCTGGGCATCATCCCGTCAGGCACCGGCAATGACATGGCTCGCGGTTTGGGCATTCCGTTCGATGACACGGATGCCGCTATCGCCAGCATTGTGCGCGGCCTCGGACGTCCGCCGCGCGCCATCGATGCCGGCAGTGTTGCCTACGTCGACGAAGCCACGGGAACCGCTGCAACTCGCTGGTTTGCCTGTGTGCTATCGGCCGGGTTCGATGCGATCGTCAACGAGCGCGCGAACCTGATGTCGTGGCCGAAGGGCCCGAGTCGCTACACGGTCGCTCTCATCATCGAACTGCTGCGGCTGCGCGCGATCAAGTACAAGCTCACGATCGACGACAAAGTAATCGAAACCACGGGTGCACTCATCAGTGTCGGAAACAATGTGTCGCTCGGTGGCGGCATGAAAGTGACCCCGGATGCCCTAGTGGATGACGGCCTTGCCGACGTTCTTGTCGTCGAAGCTCTCTCGAGGTTGGCTTTCTTGCGCGTCTTCCCGCGCGTATTCAATGGCACGCATCTCTCCGACCCGCGCGTGACGGTGTATCGCGGAAAGAACATCCGCATCGAGTCCGAAGACATCACCGCCTATGCCGACGGGGAGCGTTTTGCTGCGCTGCCGATCGACATCACGATGGCGCCGGGCGTCCTGCACATTCTCGACCAGCGCGACTAGCGCGACTGCCGCTATTCGGCTGGGCCGCCACTGTTGCGTCGGCCCGATTGCGCATCCTGCCCGTGCCGCGCTACCGGCCGCGACTTAAGCTTCGGGCATCGGTGGCGCGCGTGATAGCAGTCAAGAATGATCCTGTGGTCCGTAATTGGCGGTGGTGGAAAAAATTGCCCTCAATTTGTGGCATACTTTCCTAGTTGTTGTGACGGCCCCATCGTACAGAGGCCTAGTACGCCGCCCTCTCACGGCGGTAACGCGGGTTCGAATCCCGCTGGGGTCACAGTAGCAAAGTTCCGGTCATGTTCGTATCAACAAGGCCGGGACTTTCCTCGTTAACGGACCACCCAAACAGGGCACGCGGATGCTGAGGCTGGCCGCCCCGGGAAGCCTCGCTCTACTGCAGTGCTGCGTCAATCGCCTCAGGCAGATTCTCGACGCGCTGGGTGTCTATGAGCTCGTCGTCCACGGAGAACGAGGGAGTGCTGTTCACGCCGAGAGCCTTGCCGGCTTCAAGGTCGGCCTCTATGCGGGCCTGTGTTGCGGGATCCACGATGGATGGCGTCGTAGGCATCCACATTAGGCCCCAGTTCGGCGACAAGCGTCGGAAGTAGGGATCTTTTCATTGGAGACTCCGACAGAAAGAAGAGACAGTGAGTTCCGCTCAAGAGTAATCGTAAATTGGGTAGAACCGCAGGCTACGTAACAAGAAGTAGTGCGGCGACACATACTCGACACAAACTCGACGTTGCGTGAAATCGGGAACAGGATGTAGCCCACACAACCCAGAAAAGTGGGTCTACAACCGAGGAGCGCAACCATGTCTGACGTCACCATCACCCGCCCGACGATTGAGAGTCGCTGGGCATCCATATCCCCGCCAACGACGCCCGAAGGCTGGCTGCACCGCGCAGAAGAGGTGTCGGACATTCTTGCTGTGGATGCTCTCGAGCGGGATGTCGCGAACCAACCACCGCACGCCGAAGTGGCACTGCTGAAAGACTCGGGCCTCGTGACTCTGCTCGGCCCCGTTGAGCACGGCGGTGGCGGACAGTCGTGGGAGACCACTTATAAGGTCATCCGCATCATCGCCCGCGGGGATGGTTCGATCGGGCAACTACTCGGCTACCACTACCTCTGGGCCTGGACGGCACGTCTCGTCGCCACCGACGACCAGATCACCACAATCGAGAAGAACTACACCGAGAACAACTTCCTGATCGGCGGGGCCGTCAACCCTCGTGATTCTGATTTGACGGTGACGGACGACGGCGACGACATCATCTTCACGGGCAATAAGTCATTCTCGACTGGCGGAGTAGTCTCTGACCTCACCGTGCTTGAGGGCGTCCTCAAAGGAACAGACACCCACGTCTTCGCGATCGTTCCCACTGATCAGCCCGCCATCGTTTTCAATGGCGATTGGGATAACCTCGGTCAGCGACTCACCGAGTCGGGCTCGGTTCAGATCAACGGGGTGCGCACGAGCTGGGCATCGGCTGCGGGCTTCGTCGACAAAGAGTTCCAGCCGCTCACCTATAGCACGCTTAACGTGCCCGCCATTCAGCTCGTGTTTGCCAATCTCTACCTCGGCATCGCCCAGGGAGCGATCCAGAATGCGGCGGCCTACACGCGCACAAAGAGCCGTGCCTGGCCGTACGGAGGCGACAACAAAGCACATGCAACTGACGAGTGGTACATCCTCGAGGGCTACGGCCAGTTGCAGTCAAAGTTGTGGGCGGATGAGGCCCTGCTCGACTCTGTCGGCGCCGAGATCAGTGCGGTTCTGCACGCACCCCGCACAGAACTCACCGAGCGACGCCGCGGAGAAATTGCCGTGCGGATCGCGGCAGGCAAGCTCCGCATCAGCGAAGACGGGCTTGAGGCCGCAACGAAGGTATTCGAACTGACTGGCGCGCGGGCATCCGCAAACTCGGTTGGTTTGGACATTTACTGGCGCAACCTCCGTACGCACAGCCTGCACGACCCAGCGCCCTATAAGAAGCGCGAAGTCGGCCAGTATGTGCTGCTCAACGAGGTGCCGGAACCTAGCTGGTACACCTAACGGTCAGTCGACGCGAGGGATGCCCGCACGGGTTTCCCTCGCGCGCGGCCGCGCTGTGGGAGTCGTGCCGCACGCAGCCCGTTGGCGATAACTATCAGCTCAGCAACCTCGTGCACGAGAACTACCCCCGCCAAGCCAAGCACACCGGTCAGCGCGAGCGGAAACAGCACAACGATGATCGCGAGTGAAAGCACGATGTTTCCCGTCATGATGCGACGGCCGCGGCGTGCGTGAAGCAGAGCCACAGGGATAAGTCGCAGGTCGCTGCCGGTGAAGGCGACATCCGCCGATTCAACCGCGGCAGCTGAGCCGGTCGCACCCATCGCGATTCCGACATCTGCGGCGGCAAGCGCGGGAGCGTCATTGATGCCATCACCAATCATCGCCGTGGGGGAGTGCGCCGAGAGCGTCTCTATCGCCTGAGCCTTATCGGCGGGCAGCAATTCAGCCCGCACATCGTCAATTCCAGCCTCTCGGCCCAACGCTGTGGCGGTGCGAGCGTTATCACCCGTTAACATGAGGGTGCGGATGCCTGACGCCTCCAATTGCGTCACGGCCGCTGCAGCATCCGACCGCAGTTCGTCGCGGATGCCGAGCAACCCGATCACCTGCGCATCGCGCTCGACCACCACCACGGTCATCCCGCGGTCGGAAAGTTTCTCTGCCGCGCCGGCGAGCTCCCCGGGATTGAGCCATCGCGTGTTGCCCACGCGCACGGGCAGGTCCCCGACGATTCCGGATATGCCGTGACCGGCATCCTCACTGACCTCGGATGCCTCGGGAGGACGGGGATGCTCGTTGAGCACGGCGGTCGCGAGCGGGTGGGTGCTGTGCACCTCAAGAGCCGCAGCGAACCGTAGTATGTCGTCGCGACTGAAACCGGGTGCGGTCTCGACGGCAACAATAGACGGAGCGTTGCGGGTGAGCGTGCCCGTCTTGTCTAACGCGACAGTGCGGATGCTGCCCATCCGCTCAAAGGCCGCGCCTGACTTCACAATGATGCCGAGCTTGCTGGCCGCACCGATCGCCGAAATCACCGTCACAGGAACCGCGATTGCGAGGGCGCACGGGGACGCCGCAACGAGCACGACCAGTGCACGCTCGGTCCACAGTTCAGGATCACCGACGAGGAAACCGAAGCCGACGATCCCCGCGGCCACCACAAGAACGATGGGTACGAGAGGGCGGGCGATTCGGTCGGCCAGCCTCGCATGCGTGCCCTTGCGCGCGTTGGCTCCTTCGACCAGTAGCACGATCGTCGTCAGCGAGTTGTCGGTGCCATTTGCGGTAGCCCTGATGCGCAGCGAGCCCGCCCCATTGATGGAGCCGGCCAACACGGGGTCGCCCGTCTCAATCGCAACGGGAATCGACTCTCCCGTGACCGCAGAGGTGTCGACGCTGCTGCGCCCGCTCTCGACCACACCGTCTGTTGCGACACGTTGACCTGCGCGAACGACGAGCAGATCGCCTGCTACAAGCTCTGCTGCTGCGACTTCCGTACGGCTCCCGTTGCGTTCCACGAGCGCCGTATCGGGGATGAGGGAGAGCAGCGCTCGTAAACCGTGGCGGGCACGGTCCATTGCTCGGTCTTCGAGGGCTTCCGCTATCGAGAAGAGAAATGCGAGGGCCGCGGCTTCACCGACATGGCCGAGGAGAACGGCACCGACCGCGGCAATTGTCATGAGCAACCCCACGCCGAGAGATCCCCGCGCGAGCCGACGAAGCGCACCCGGAACGAAGGTGGCAGCGCCGGCGAGAAGGCTAGCTGCCTGCATCGCGGCTACGGCCCACTCGGCGGCGCCCTCGGCCTGCGCGATAAGTGAAGCGGCAAGAAGCGCACCGGAGAGTGCAGGCAGCACCAGTGCGCGGTCTCTCCACCACGGGGCAAGTTCGTCGTCCGTGGACGGAAGGCTCACGCCGTCGCCTTCGGGCCGCAGCACAGTGGAACGTCGCAGTCGTCGTCTGCGCACGGGACGCCGTCGTTGACGGCCAGCACGACATTCACCATGGCGGTTAGCGCGCGGGCCAAATGCATATCCGAAATTTCGTAGCGAGTCGAACGTCCTTCAGGCGTCGCCACGACGAGTCCGCAACCACGCAGGCACGTGAGGTGGTTCGATACGTTGCTGCGCGTCAGTTCTAGGTCGTGGGCGAGTTGCACCGGGTATCCGGGTTTCTGCAGCAGAGAGAGCAGGATGCGGGCGCGGGTCGGGTCGGCCATCGCGCGTCCCAGTCGGTTCATGACATCGAGACGCGAAGCACTAGTCAGCATCCACTGACCATACAGCAGTCGCTGACTTATGGCATTTCCCACAAGCTGGGAGACAGTGCACAGCTCGAGGGTGAGCGTCGGTTATTATGGTGAACGCGAAGGGGAGTATCCCACCTCGTTGTTCTCGTCAATACGACCACTCAGTAGTGAGTCCGGGGCAACGGCGTCCACAATTCACACGGATGCGGGAGAGACTTTCGAGACTTGTAGCACCTCGAAACCCCCGAATGGATTCTCTTGACCACTCTGCCTATTTGGTTTGAACTAACGTCGCTCTCGATTTTGCTGATCATCTTGACCGCAGACCTGATCATGGCGTACAAACGCCCGCACATCCCGAGCACACGTGAGTCGGCGTTGTGGGTGGGCTTCTATGTGAGCCTCGCGCTTATCTTCGCCCTCATGATGTTCCTTCTCGGAGACGTCGAGCAAGCCGGGCAGTTCATTGCCGGTTGGGTCACCGAATACAGTCTTTCGATCGACAACCTTTTCGTGTTTGTGATCATCATGGCGCGGTTCTCGGTGCCGCGAAAGTACCAACAAGAGGTGCTGATGGTGGGCATCCTGATCGCGCTCGTATTGCGTGGAATCTTCATTCTGCTTGGCGCTCAACTGATCGAAAACTTCAGCTTCATCTTCTACGTCTTCGGTGCGTTCCTGCTCTACACCGCCATTCGTCAAGTGTTTGAAAACCACGACGACATGGAAGAGACCGAAAGTGGAATCATCAGGTTCCTGCGCAAGCACATCAACATTTCTCCAGTCTTCGACGGAGCCAAACTGCGTACCGTGATCGATGGCAAAAAGGTGTTCACGCCAATCTTGGTGGTGTTCATCGCACTTGGCATCACCGACCTCGTGTTCGCCATCGACTCGATTCCCGCAATCTTCGGAATCACCACCGACCCGTTCATTGTGTTCACCGCCAACATCTTCGCCCTCATGGGACTACGCCAGCTCTACTTTCTCCTAGGCGACCTCATCGACAAGCTCGAATACCTGCACTACGGCATCGCCTTCGTACTCGGCTTCATCGGTGTGAAGCTGTTCTTCCACGCGCTGTACATCAACGAACTCCCGTTCATCAACGGAGGAGAGAACGTGCTGTGGGCGCCTGAAATCAGCACGTGGGCGTCGCTGATCGTGATCCTCGTGTCAATGGCCATCTCGGTCGTAGCGAGCCTCGTGAAGATGAACCACGACAAGCGGCGCGAACTCGCCAGCATCGACAGCGAATAACGCCCAGCCGAAAACGCACAACGCGCGGTGCCGCACCCCGAGCAACAGCTCAGAGGGATGTGTGCACCGCGCGCTGCGTTAAGCGGGCAGTGTTGGCGCGCCCTCGGGCGCGAATCACATGACTAGGTTGTGACCAGCCGTGACTGCGCGAGACGCTCTGCAGCATCCAACGTCGTGATTCCCTGAGCGGCAGCATCGCGGAAAATCGTGGCGACAGTGTCACCGATCGCTTCGACGCGTGTAGCGATAGCGTCGGCATCCGCATCGGGTTCTGACGCCATGTCGAGGTAGATCACACCGCCACCGTTCACCACGAAGTCTGGTGCCCAGAGGATGCCGCGCTCGGCGAGTGCCTCAGCACCGTCATGCTGGGCGAGCTGGTTGTTTGCTGCGCCAACCACACCACTGACGTTGAGTTCACGGATGACGCGCGGGCTGAGCGCGCCGCCCATTCCGCACGGAACGAAGATGTCGGCAACCACGCTGTGAGCCTCATCGGCGTCAACCCAGTTGGCGTCGAGTTCGGCGGCGAGCAGCTTGCGGTCGAGGTTCACATCGGTAACCGTGAGTACAGCCCCGGCGGCGGTGAGGGAGCGAGCGAGACGTCCGCCGACCTGGCCGAGGCCAGAAATGACAAGATGACGTCCGGCAACCTCGCGAGCACCAAACAGGGCCTCGCAGGTGGCAAGAATGCTCGCGTGCACACCGGCGGCAGTGGCATCCGCAGGTTCACCGGCACCGCCCTGATCGGCGGGCAATCCGCACACGTGCTCGGTGCGCTCGGCGACCACAGACATCAGTTCGGCGCTTGTGCCCACATCTTCGGCGGTCATGTACGCGCCGTTGAGACTTTCGATGGCATCACCGAGGTCGAGCATCGCGTCACGCTTCTGCTCTGCCGTGAGGACCACTCCCATGGGGATGTGGATGACCGACTTGCCGCCACCGCGGTTGAGCCCAGCGGCAGAGTTCTTGAGCGTCATTGCGGCCGAGAGTCGCAGCGAGTCGGCGACAGCATCCGTCCAGTGCGGATAGTTCCACATTCGCGCACCGCCGAGGGCTTGGCCGAGGACGGTGGAGTGGACGGCGACGCTAATAACGAGGCCGGAACGTTTACCCGTAGATACGAGCACGTTTTCGTGAGTAAAATCCGCATTCTCAATAGCAGAGACGGGTGCTTCCAGCGTCGTTGACGGTTGCATAATCATGTACTTCTCCTGCGTGTGGGCCTTGTGGGCAAAACAACAAAACGGCAAGTGGTGGTAGCGCAAGGGTGGTGCGCTGTGGTCAGCATACCGCCGACTCATACGGAAGTAGACTAGAGAGATTGAGCCGCGCAATTTGCGGTGCGATCGTTGATCTGAAAGAGGTGCGCTATGGGCAAGACCCTGGCAGAGAAAGTGTGGGATGACCATCTGGTCGTCAAGGGTGCTGACGGCACCCCCGACCTGATCTACATCGACCTTCACCTTGTGCACGAAGTGACAAGCCCTCAAGCATTCGATGGACTTCGGATGGCCGGCCGCCCGGTTCGCCGCCCCGACCTCACCATCGCCACCGAAGACCACAACACCCCGACGCTCGCGATCCACAAACCGATCGCCGACCTCACGAGTCGCACCCAGATCGAGACTCTGCGCAAGAACGCTAAAGAGTTCGGTGTGCGCCTGCACTCGCTCGGTGACATCGAGCAGGGCATCGTGCACATCATTGGGCCGCAGCTTGGTCTCACCATGCCCGGCATCACCGTGGTCTGCGGCGACTCACACACGAGCACCCACGGCGCCTTCGGAGCGATCGCGTTCGGCATCGGCACGAGCGAAGTCGAGCACGTTCTCGCCACCCAGACCTTGCCGCTCAAAGCGTTCAAAACAATGGCGATCACTGTCGAAGGTGAGTTGCGCCCCGGGGTCACCTCAAAAGACATCATCCTTGCCGTCATTGCGCAGATCGGAACTGGCGGTGGCCAAGGTTACGTGCTCGAATTCCGCGGCAGCGCCATCCGTGCCCTCTCTATGGAGGGACGCATGACGATCTGCAACATGTCGATTGAAGCTGGTGCACGCGCCGGCATGATTGCGCCAGACCAGATCACCTACGACTACCTGAAGGGTCGCCCGCACGCACCCGAGGGTGCCGACTGGGATGCTGCCGTCGACTACTGGGACACCCTTGTGACTGACGACGATGCCGTCTTCGATGCCGAAGTCTTCCTCGATGCCAACACGCTAGAGCCCTTCGTCACCTGGGGCACCAATCCCGGCCAGGGCGTCTCGCTCAGCCAAAACGTGCCAGTTCCTGCCGACATCAGCGACCCCACCGAACGGGTTTCGGCGGAACGTGCCATTGAATACATGGCGCTCGACGCAGGCATGCCCATGAAAGACATCCGAGTGGATGCCGTCTTCATGGGGTCATGCACCAACAGCCGTATCGAAGATTTGCGTGCATTCGCGTCAATCATTCAGGGCCGCAAGAAGTCCGACCACGTGCGCGTCATGGTCGTGCCCGGCTCCGCTCGAGTGCGCCTCGAAGCAGAAGCTGAAGGTATCGACAAGATCGTCGAAGAGTTCGGTGCAGAATGGCGCTTCGCCGGTTGCTCCATGTGTCTCGGTATGAACCCCGACCAGTTGGCACCGGGGGAGCGCTGCGCATCAACAAGCAACCGCAACTTCGAAGGTCGCCAAGGCAAAGGAGGCCGCACCCATCTGGTGTCGCCGCTCGTTGCCGCAGCCACCGCCATCCGCGGAACCCTGTCGAGCCCGTGGGATCTAGAAAACAGCCCGCTACCCGAACAGCTTGTTTCGACCAGCAACACCGCAGAGGAGTCGCGTTAATGGAGAAGGTCAGCACAGTCAGCGGGATCGCTGTTCCGCTCAAGCGCAGCAATGTCGATACCGACCAGATCATTCCGGCCGAGTTTCTCAAGCGAGTAACGAAAACCGGATTCGAAGACGCACTGTTTTTCGCCTGGCGCCAAGACCCCGACTTCGTTCTCAATCGCGAACCATTCACCCAGGGCAAGATTCTGGTCACCGGCCCCGACTTCGGCACCGGATCAAGCCGCGAGCACGCTGTGTGGGCGCTTCGAGACTTCGGCTTCCAAGCAGTGCTCAGTTCGCGCTTTGGCGACATCTTTCGTGGCAACTCCGGCAAGCAGGGCCTACTCGCGGCCCAACTGACCGAAGAAGAGATCGAAACCATCTGGGCGCTTATTGACGCAGAGCCCGGACTTGAGGTGACAGTCGATCTCGAAGCTCGCACCGTAACCGCAGGTTCGACACAGTTCACTTTCGAGATTGATGATTACACTAGGTGGCGTTTGCTCGAAGGGCTCGATGACATCGGCCTCACTCTGAGAAACGAAACAGATATCACGGAGTTCGAAAGCCGCCGAGAATCATGGCGACCCAAGACTTTGCCAGCGAAGTAGAGGTAACGATGAATCCATTGGCTCAGGACGCTACAGCGGCTGCCAAGCGAACCGGTTTGCTTTCCAACCAGATCATTATTAACGGTGGAAAGCCACTTCGTGGACGCATTAACGTTCGCGGTGCCAAAAATCTCGCCACAAAAGCGATGGTTGCTGCCCTGCTCGCAGATACTCCCAGCATTCTCAAAGATGTTCCGGCGATTAGTGACGTTCGCGTTGTTACCGGAATGCTCGAAGCGTATGGGGTCACCGTCACGGAGACCGGCGACGGCGAACTGACCCTTGACCCCAAGAACGTACTCAAGGCGCACTTCGCCAAGATCGACGCCCTTGCCGGCTCAAGCCGCATCCCGATCCTGTTCTGCGGCCCGCTGCTGCACCGCCTCGGCGAAGCGCTCATCCCCGACCTCGGTGGTTGCCGCATCGGCGACCGCCCCATTGACTTCCACTTGGATGCACTGCGTGCGTTCGGTGCAGTCGTCGACAAGAGCTACGAAGGGATTCGCCTCACGGCTCCCGATGGCCTGCACGGTGCTGACATTGACCTGCCGTACCCCAGCGTCGGAGCCACCGAACAGGTGCTGCTCACCGCGGTACTCGCCAAGGGCGTCACCGAGCTCAAGGGCGCGGCGATCGAGCCCGAGATCATGGATCTCATCGCAATCCTGCAAAAAATGGGCGCCATCATCAACGTCGAGCCCAACCGCGTAATTTTCATTGAGGGCGTGGAGAAGCTCAGCGGCTACCACCACCGCGCACTCTTTGACCGCAACGAAGCCGCAAGCTGGGCATCCGCGGCTCTCGCGACCGGTGGCGACATCTTTGTTGAGGGTGCTAAGCAGCAAGAGCTGATGAACTTCTTGAACATCTACCGCAAGGTCGGGGGAGCATTCGATGTTGCTGAAGACGGCATCCGTTTCTGGCACCCCGGTGGAGCACTCAAGCCTGTCGTTGTTGAAACCGATGTGCACCCTGGCTTCATGACCGACTGGCAGCAGCCGTTGATTGTTGCTCTCACTCAGGCCGAGGGTCGCTCGGTTGTGCACGAGACGGTGTACGAGAATCGCTTGGGCTTCACCTCAGCGCTCATTGAGATGGGCGCCAACATTGAGGTGTTCGAGGAGGGGCTCGAGTCGGTCAGCCGACGTGTTCCTCGTCGCCCGCTCGAGCAAGCAGCAGTGATCATCGGCCCGACACCCCTTCACGGTGCCGATGTTGAGATCCCTGACCTGCGTGGTGGTTTCAGCCACCTCATTGCTGCGTTGACCGCCGAGGGGCAGTCGACGGTGAGCAACATTGGCATTATCGCGCGAGGCTACGAGCACTTCGCCGACAAGCTCGAGTCGCTCGGCGCCGACTTCGTCTACGAGGGATAACCGCCGGTGTCGTCAACTCCCCAGCGACCGGCGCGCGTGAAGTCTGAGAAGACGGCAGTATTTCGAGTACTTGCTTTCCTGATTTTGCCGGCCATGACGCTGTTGGCGAAGTACAAGCTGCACGACACTCACAATGTGCCAGCGCAGGGTGCATTCGTGCTCTCGCCCAATCACTACAGCAACATTGATCCGGTAGTGATCGGTGTTGGCATGTGGAAGGTTGGCCGGATGCCGCGCTACATGGCCAAAGCGTCGCTGTTCAAGGTTCCCGTACTCGGGTGGCTTATGACGAAGTCAGGGCAAGTGCCCGTCCAGCGAGTTTCGCGCGGCCGCGAGGGAGTCGACCCGATGAAGGCTGCCCGTCAGATTGCTAACCAAGGGCTTGCCGTTGTCGTTTATCCCGAGGGTTCGCTGACGCGTGAGCCTGACATGTGGCCGATGCGCGGCAAGTATGGCGCTGTTCGCACCGCGCTAGAGGCCGGCATCCCGCTGATTCCTGCAGCGAGCTGGGGCGCTCAAGAAATCCTCCCGCGCTACTCAAATCGGATTAGTATTTTTCCTCGGAAGACTGTTCACATTCGTTTTGGTGAACCAGTAAATTTGTCGCAGTTCGAGGGCAGACATTTGGATTCGCGAGTGCTCGCTGAGGCTACGGAGAAGCTCATGACCGCAATTACTGAACTGCTCGAAGAGCTTCGAGGCGAAACCGCCCCGAAGGTGCGTTACAACCCGGCCGACCACGGCCAGAGCGAGGTTGGCCATTTTGAGCAACGTTAACGTTGACCCCGACCACGCACCTGCCCGCCGAGTTGCGGTGCTCGGTGCTGGCTCCTGGGGCACAACGTTTTCGAAGATTCTTGCGGACGGCGGCAACGACGTAGCGCTGTGGGCCAGACGCCCGGAGCTTGCTCGCGAAATTTCGCAGTCTAAGCGCAACAGCGATTACCTGCCAGGAATCAACCTGCCGCGTTCCCTCTGGGCCAGCGACAAACTGCATGAAGTGCTTGAGGGAGCAGAGCAGGTTTACCTGTCTGTGCCCAGTCAAGCACTGCGTGAAAACCTGCGTATCGTTCGCGAGCTGATCCCCGAAGACGCGCTCATCGTCTCGCTCATGAAGGGTGTCGAAAAGGGCACCGGAGCGCGCATGAGTGAAGTCATCTTGCAAGAACTTGGCGTCGACCCGAACCGCGTTGCCGTGGCATCCGGTCCCAACCTTGCTTTGGAAATTGCCAAAGAGCAGCCAACGGCAGCTGTGATGAGCAGCGCGAGCCTGGAAACGGCAACCACCGTGGCAGTGACCGCGCGCAACCGCTACTTCCGTTCCTTTGTGAACACGGATGTCATCGGCACCGAGTTCGGTGGAGTGCTGAAGAACCTGATCGCCGTTGCCATCGGTATCGTCGACGGTGTGGGCTATGGCGAGAACACCAAAGCCTCGATTATCACCCGCGGGCTCGCCGAAATGACCGACTTCTCGGTTGCCTTCGGTGCGCGACCGGAGACTCTTGCTGGTCTTGCAGGCCTCGGCGACCTCATCGCCACCTGCGAATCATCGCTGTCACGCAACAACACCGCTGGCCGCCTGCTCGGGCAGGGCTACAGCTTCTCTGAAGTCATCAAGCAGATGAACCAGACTGCCGAGGGGCTTTCCTCCGTTGCGCCCATTCTTGAACTGGCGCTCTCTAAGGGTGTCGACATGCCCATTGTTAGCCAGGTTGCTGAGGTTTTGGCGGGTACGCTCGCCCCGCGGGATATTGCTCCGCATCTGACAACTGACGATCTTCCTCAGGGGGAGTAAACGATGACGGCCCAGCCCATGACAACGGCCAAGCCGACATTGACGGTAGTTCTGCTGTTCGGTGGTCGTTCTTCGGAACACAGCATTAGCTGTGCCACTGCTGGCGGCGTGCTCTCGGCAATCGATCGCAGCAAATACACGGTCATTCCGGTGGGAATCACGCGCGACGGTGCTTTCACGCTGCAGCCTGATGATTCCGACATGTTCACCTTGAATCCGGATGCGATGCCCGAAGTCGTCGACAATGGCACACGAGTGCACTGGCCCGAGTCTTCGCTCTCGCGAGAGCTGACGGTCACGGATGCCCATGGCACCAGCCGCAGTCTCGGTGACGTTGATGTGGTGTTCCCCATCTTGCACGGCCCGTTCGGCGAAGACGGCACGATTCAGGGGCTCATCGAGCTCACCGGTCTGCCGTATGTGGGTAACGGCGTGCTCGCGTCTGCGATGGGCATGAACAAGCACTTCACTAAGCTCGCACTCGAAGCCGCCGGTGTTGCGGTTGCGCCTTGGGTGACAGTCGCTGCGACCCAGTGGCAACGCGAACCCGCAGTGTGGCGCCAGCGCGCGTCGAGCCTCGGATTCCCGGTATTCGTGAAGCCGGCTCGTGCCGGATCGTCGGTTGGCGTGACCAAAGTCACTGGCCGCGATGAGCTAGACGCCGCGTTCGCAACCGCCTTCGCGGAAGACTCAACCGCTCTTGTCGAGCAAGCAATGACGGGCCGCGAGATCGAATGTGGTGTGCTCTCAGGTCGTGACGGCACAGAGACGCGCGTGAGCGTCGCCGGCGAGATTGTGGTCACTGGCCGCGACTTTTATGACTTCGAAGCCAAGTACCTCGATGTTTCGGCTGCCGAACTAATTTGCCCAGCTGCGCTTCACGATGGCGAACTGTGGCAAATGCAGCGCACCGCCGCCCGCGCATTCGAAGCAATTGGTGGTGCCGGGCTTGCCCGTGTTGACTTCTTCTTCGACGGCACGGAGTTTGTGGTCAACGAAATCAACACCCTGCCGGGTTTCACGCCGATCTCGATGTTCCCCAAGTGCTGGGCGGCGAGCGGAATGAGTTACCCCGAACTCATCGATGAGCTCATTGAGCTGGGGCTCGAAACCGTTCGCTAGAGCTCGCTGTCCACCGTTCGAATAGCGCGGCGCTACTCAGTATCTGCTTCAGAGCCCGCGTCGGGGGTCGTTGTGTCTGACAGCGCCACGCAGAAGCGCTCGGGAGCGATCTGGCTCACCGCACCGGCAAGCTCGACGAGAGCATTGAATCCAGACACCTCATCGCCATCGACATCCGGGTTACCGTCACTGTCGATGATGATCTGCACGGCGGGATCGCGGCCATAAGTCGTGAAGACATAGTTGGGCGCATCACTATCGTCGCGCAACCAATCGATACCGTTCTCGGGTGCTGTGACGCATGCCAGCGCTGCGGTTGGATCGGGCACTGCTACCCCGCACCGCAGGAGCACGTTGGCAGGTTCTCCCCAGGCGCCAGTGCCCTGGGCGTTGGTTTCGCGCATGTCGAGCCCAGCAACGGTGTCAGGCAGGCGCACGATAACCTCGGCGCAGGTGGGGTTTGCTGCGTCATCGGCGGGTTCGAGAGCAACAATCGGCGCGCACCCGGCCAGCATGGCGAGCAACGGAACCACTGCAAGCGTGGTCAAAACGGGGGTGCGGGTCGTCGATCTCATCCGCTTCAGGCTACCGTGAGAATATGACGACTGACCGCGAGGGCGACCACCGTGACACACTCGGCGAGGTCGGAGAGTTGGATGCTCTCAAGCGCATCTTTCCGCGGCTGCCTTCCGCCGCAGCAGAACTGATCGGCCCGGGGGACGATGCCGCAGTGCTTGCTGCGCCAGACAAGCGCATGGTTATTACTACAGACATGATGATTCACGGCCCCGACTTCAGGCTCGCCTGGTCGAGCCCGTACGATCTCGGCTGGAAAGCTGCCGCCAGCAACCTCTCGGATATTGCCGCGATGGGCGCGGTGCCTAGCGGTCTCGTGGTTGCGATTGCGGCGCCCACTGACACCCCTGTCAGCTCACTCGAGGCGATCGCCGACGGACTGCGCGAAGGTTGCGAAGCGCTCGCTCCCGGCAGCGGAGTGATCGGTGGCGATTTGTCGGTCTCTACGGTTCTCACCATTGTCATTACCGCATTTGGTGACCTCGAGGGTCGCGCGCCCGTGCTGCGTTCCGGGGCACAGGTTGGCGACGTGATTGCCGTCTCCGGCACGCTCGGTCTCGCCGCTGAAGGCCTCCGCCTGCTCTTTGGCGAGGGAGTGGTTGCCGGGGAACCGGATGCCGCAGCCGCCGCCGACGTCGCTGCACGGCATCCCGAGGCGGTCGCCGCCCAACTCAGGCCAGCGCCTCCGATCGCGGACGGCAAGGAAGCATCGCTCGGGGGAGCAACGGCCATGCTCGACTTGAGCGATGGGCTCGCGATTGATGCCCGCCGCGTTGCCACCGCAAGTGGTGTCGGGCTTGATCTGTCATCCGCAGCGGTGGGCGGTCGGGTGCAGCTTGATGGTGGCGAAGATCATTCGCTACTGGCGACGTTCCCTGAGTCGGCGACCCTGCCGGCAGGGTTTCGCGCGATTGGTCGCGTCGTTGAGGGCGAAGGTCTGCTCGTTGACGGTGTTGCTTACACGAAGCGCGGCGGTTGGGATCCTTATGCGGGCTGGGACGGCGCTGCGGGCTGAACCCAGTACAGCGAGGTGTCACCGTAGTCTTTGCGGCGGTTAAGCTCAAGGCCGGCAGGCCACTCGGGTTCAGGGTCACGAGAGCTTCGTTCGACGACTACGAGTGCATCGGGGCTCAATTGTGTGGCCAGCAGCTCAAGCGCCACGAGAAGTTCTTCGTTGCCCAGCTCGTAGGGCGGGTCAATGAACACGAGATCCCACTGATCGCCGGATGTTTCCAAGAAGATGTGCACGGCGCGTGCGGCTGTCAGAATGATCGGCTTTGATCCGCGCGGAGCCTTCGCAGCGATCAGGGTGGCGTTCTTGCGGCAGGCTTCTGCAGCGCGAGCGTTCTTCTCAACCAGGGTGACGTGTGGTGCCCCGCGGGATGCTGACTCGAGACCGAGTGCGCCTGTGCCCGCGTAGAGGTCGAGTACGCGGGAACCGTCGATGGCATCTCGGGCTTCAAGCGCAGAGAAAATAGCTTCGCGCAGGCGATCGCTCGTGGGGCGGGTGCCGGCGCTCGGTACGGCGATGGTGAGTGAGCCGGCATATCCGGCGATGATGCGTGTCATAGCGTGTCGAGCCTAGCCCGGGTGAGCGCGTCGGTGGCCACCGGTACTCTTCTAGAGTGACCTCGCCCCTCGACCACAAGCTCAGTGCCGTGCTGGGCGGGCGCACCGCTACCTCTATGCAGCGAGGGCTCGGCCTGTTGACGGTTGGCGATCTCATGACCCACTATCCGCGGCGGTATGCGAGGCGCGGTGAGCTAACCGCTCTCGCCCAGTTGCCTCTCGACGAGGCGGTCACGATCGTGGCTGAAGTGCGCGAGGTGCGTAATCGCCCGATGCGCAACAAGCGTGGCTCAATTCTTGAGGTGTCGATTAGCGATGGCACCGGCATCCTGACCCTCACGTTCTTCAATCAGGCGTGGCGCGCCAATGAACTGTCGCCGGGTGTGCGCGGAATCTTTGCGGGCAAAGTCGGGCAGTATCGCGGCACGCGCCAGCTTGCCCACCCCGACTATGAACTGTTCGACCGCGATGCTCTTGAGCTGAAGAAGCCGGAGCAGGCGAAGGCGTGGGCGGAACAGCCCATCCCGATCTACCCGGCGACCTCCACGGTCGCGAGCTGGCAGATTCAGAAAGCGGTCGAGGTTGTGCTCGATACTCTGGGTCCGCTCGATGATCCGGTTCCGGATGCTGTGCGTCGCACACGCGAACTGTTGCCGTTTGCGAAGGCGCTTGAGCTTGTGCACCGACCGAAGGTTGATTCCGAGTGGCGTGCTGCTCGTGACGCCCTGCGTTTTCAGGAGGCATTCGTCTTACAATCGGCGTTGTTGCAGCAGCGTCAAAAACAGCGCGAGTCTGAGGCCATTGCGCGCACCGCAGGGCCACTCTTGCAAGGGTTTGACGCGGCTCTACCGTTTACGCTCACTGGCGACCAGCAGACTGTTGGCGAGCAGATCTTTCACGACATGGCTGAACCGGTGCCGATGAATCGTCTCGTGCAGGGTGAAGTGGGTTCGGGTAAGACTCTTGTGGCGTTGCGGGCGATGCTCGTGGTTGCGCAGTCGGGCGGGCAGTCTGCGTTGCTCGCACCCACTGAGGTTCTCGCGCATCAGCACTTCCGGTCGATCGTGCGCACGTTGGGACCCGATCTGGCGGCCGAATTGCGGCCAACCCTCATCACGGGTCAGCTGCCGACTGCCGAGCGCAAGAAGGCGCTGCTGGCGACGATCTCGGGCTCCTCTCGCATCGTCATCGGCACTCACGCGCTCTTAGGCGACGCCGTGAGTTTCATCGACCTAGGGCTTGTTGTCGTGGATGAACAGCACAGGTTCGGCGTCGACCAGCGTGAAGCCTTGCGGCTCAAGGGCGCGAAGCCGCCGCACGTTCTCGTGCTGACGGCAACGCCGATCCCGCGCACCGTCGCCATGACGGTGTTCGGCGACCTCGACATCTCCTCGATTGCCGAACTTCCTGCGGGCCGCCAGCCGATCAGCAGTCACGTCGTGCCGCTCGCCGAGAAGCCCGGCTGGCTGTCACGGGTCTGGCAGCGCCTCGCTGAAGAACTGGCGATCGGTCGTCAGGGTTTCGTGGTGTGCCCGGCGATCGATGCGAAGACTGAAGAGCCCGGCAGTGAACCTGCGCCGACAGCATCCGATGATCCGGATGCCGGACCGCCGCGGCCCATAGCTAACGTCACCGAGGTACTGGCATCGCTGCGCAGTAATGAGGTGCTCGCGGGCAAGCGGATCGAGGCGCTGCACGGCAAGCTGTCGAGCGACGAGAAAGACGAGCTGATGCGATCGTTCGCTGACGGCGACATCGATGTTCTCGTGGCGACGACGGTGATTGAGGTTGGCGTTGATGTGCCGAATGCGTCGGTGATGGTTGTGCTCGATGCTGATCGTTTCGGGGTTTCCCAGTTGCACCAGTTGCGCGGCCGGGTCGGTCGTGGTGGCGTTCCTGGCCTGTGCCTGTTCGTGACGGCTGCAGAGGTGGAGTCGTTGGCTCGCGAGCGGGTTGAGGCCGTGGCATCCACTCTCGACGGCTTCGAGCTGGCCAACAAAGACCTTGAGCTGCGCCGCGAAGGTGACGTGCTCGGTGGTGTGCAGTCCGGTGGGCGTTCGAGCCTCAAGCTTTTGCGAGTGGCTAATGACGGGCAACTCATCACCGAAGCGCGCGAGGCTGCGCAGGCGGTACTGGCCGACGATCCGACCCTGGTTGAGCACTCGGCGCTCGCCGAAGCACTCAAGCGCCGTCTCGATGAGAGTGCGGAAGCGTTCCTTGGTAAGAACTAGTTCGCTGAGGCGAGCCGCCGCTAGCTCACTGAAGCGTGTTGTGTGAAGTTTCCTCGCACAGCGAACTCCCACGCGGTGATCAGCACTCAGCGGCTATCGTTGAAGCATGAGTCGGATCGCTGTTGTTCCTGGGTCGTTTGACCCTGTCACCCTGGGCCACTTGGATGTGATTGAGCGGGCGGCGAAAACCTTCGACGAGGTGCACGTTGTTGTCGTGCACAACCCCGGCAAGGCGGCGCTTCTGCCGATTGCGCAGCGCGTTTCGCTCATTGAGCAGGCGGTGGCTGACGCTCGACTGGCAGGCAACATCCGTGTCACGAGCTGGAGCATGGGGTTGCTTGTCGACTACTGCAGCGAGGTCGGTGCAACCGTGATCGTCAAGGGGATCCGTTCTCAAGTGGATGTCGCCTACGAAACGCCCATGGCGATCGTGAACCGCGATCTTGCTGCGGTCGAGACCATTTTCATGCTACCGAATCCGGCCCACGCTTACGTATCGAGTTCGCTCGTACGCCAGGTGGCGACTCTCGGTGGCGATGTTGCGCCGTACGTTCCGCGGGCGGTTTCTGATTTCTTACAAGCGCCTCGCGAGGAGTAGCGGCACAATGGGTCTATGACTCTTACTCTCGGATACAAAGCCTCAGCCGAACAGTTCGCCCCGCGTGAGCTCGTAGAGATCGCGGTCGCGGCCGAAGCCCACGGCATGGAAAGCGTTGCGGTCAGTGACCACTTTCAGCCGTGGCGTCACGAGGGTGGCCACGCGCCGTTCTCGTTGAGCTGGATGGCGGCGGTGGGGGAGCGCACGAGCACGATTCGTATCGGCACGAGCGTGATGACTCCCACTTTCCGTTACAACCCTGCTGTTCTGGCACAGGCTTTCGCCACGATGGGCTGCCTGTACCCTGGGCGCATCATGCTCGGCGTGGGCAGCGGTGAAGCACTCAATGAGATCGCCACCGGATTCCGTGGTGCTGGCGAGCAGGAGTGGCCAGAATTCAAGGAGCGCTTTGCTCGGCTGCGCGAATCGGTGCGCCTGATGCGTGCGCTCTGGACCGAAGCCCGGGTCTCGTTTGAGGGGGAATACTACTCCACTCACGAGGCGAGCATTTATGACCGACCCGATCAGCCCATCCCGATCTATATTGCTGCCGGCGGCCCGATGGTGGCGCGTTACGCAGGTCGTGCTGGCGATGGTTTCATTTGCACGTCAGGCAAGGGCATGGAGCTCTACAACGACAAACTCATCCCCGGTGTCAAGGAGGGCGCGGCTAAGGCCGACCGCAAGTTTGAAGACATCGATCGGATGATCGAGATCAAGCTTTCCTACGACACCGATGCCGATCTCGCGCTCGAAAACACGCGTTTCTGGGCACCGCTCGCGCTCTCCAAGGAGCAGAAGCACGACATCACTGACCCGATTGAGATGGAACGCGCAGCAGATGCTCTGCCGATCGAGCAGATCGCCTCACGGTGGATCGTCGGCAACGATCCGGACAAGGTTGTCGAAGAAATTCGCCAGTATGTGGATGCCGGCCTCAACCACCTAGTGTTCCATGCGCCCGGTGGCGACCAGCGTCGCTTCCTCGAGCTCTTCGAGCGCGACATTGCTCCACGATTGCGGGCGCTATAGCTCGACATTGACGCGGTCGACCGCCGCCGATGAGGCCGGCGACGGTCTGTTCTGATGCGTTTATCGGATAATGAAGCGGGGATAAAACTGCTGTTCTCGATTCCGATTCCGATTCCGATTCCGTGCGCGGGCGTACGCTTCGCGAGCTAACTCGCGCTTGCGACTGTGCGCAGCATCGCCGGCGGTGATCACGGAGAGCGGCGGCTGAGCGACTACGGGGCGTGGGCACCTACTCCAAGCGACCAGTGCGATAACAACGTGCAGCGCAATCTGGTCGATGTAGCCGACTCGGTGCACGAGCTGCGATTGCTGCTGCGGATCATACTGATCTCTACTTTCAGCGAACCCTCGTTCTAAGAGGATCCCCCACATCCGAAATATCCGCAGCAGCCCAGTATCGTCACCGGGGCGAAATGGCCGGAACTCGGTAACGCGTCGAGTCCGGCACGGGCCACGGAAAAACTGTGCTCCTTCTTAGCTCACGCGGATGCTCGCGTCAGCATACGAAGCGTTATCGGTCCCGCGGCCGGATCGCCGTCAACTTGACTTGAAAAGGTTACTTACTAGGCTTCGCCCTTGCGACCGTTTACTCGAGCAGCGCGAAAGCTCTCGTACCAAACGAAAACGCACCACAATCGTAACTAATGTGAATGAGGATGTGTATGGGCGATTATCTTGCTAGTTCCCTCAGCAGGATTCTCTTCTCAAGTTGGCAACATTTCTCCCTCGTCGTGCAATGCCTCATCCTCGCCACCATTATTGCCGTGGTCATTGCCGTTCTGGTCTATCGCACAGCGTGGCTCACGGGATTGGCCGACGGCGTCACCGCAATCGGGCTGACCATCCCCTCCTTCGCCCTCATCGGCATACTGATCGTCCCGTTCGGATTCGGGGTGACGCCGGCGGTCATCGTAATCACTTTCTTCGCCGCGCTGCCAATCCTGCGCAATGCCGTCGTCGGCTTGGCGAGCGTCGACCCGACGCTGATCGAATCGGCCAAGGGTCTCGGGATGAGTCGGCTCAGAATCCTCACCCGGGTAGAGCTTCCGCTGGCTTGGCCTGTGATCCTCACCGGCATCCGGATTTCGGCGCAAATGGTGATGGGCATCGCCGCGATCACCGCCTACGCGCTCGGCCCTGGCCTCGGAGGTTTCATTTTCTCCGGCCTGTCTCGTCTGGGTGGCGCCAACTCTCTCAACTCCGTCGTCACCGGCGTGGTCGCGGTGGTCATCCTGGCCGTCATTCTGGACCAACTACTCAGCGGCCTCGGCCGGCTCACCACATCGCGAGGTATCCGTGTCTAACATCCTGCAAACCACTACCGACGCATCGACAGGCAGCACACACGGCGTGCGGATCCTGCTCGACGTTGTTTCCAAGAGCTATCGTGGCCAGGCAGCTCCCGCCGTCGACGGGCTGACCCTGGAGATCCCGGCCGGGAAGATCGTCGCCCTCGTCGGACCGTCCGGCTGCGGCAAGACCACGACCCTGAAGATGATCAACCGGCTGATCGAACCGACGTCGGGCCGGATCATGATCGGCGACGACGACGTGACTGACATTGATGGCGACCAGCTTCGCCGACGTATCGGCTACGTCATCCAGGCCGGTGGATTGTTTCCACACATGACCGTCGAGGCGAACATCGCCATGGTGCCGAAAATGCTCGGCTGGGACAAAGACCGCATCTCGGCGAGAGTCGACGAACTGCTCGATCTGGTCTCTCTCGACCCCGGTCTCTACCGGGGTCGCTACCCGAAGCAGCTCTCCGGCGGCCAACAGCAGCGCGTCGGGGTTGCCCGCGCCCTCGCTGCAGACCCGCCTGTGCTGCTCATGGATGAGCCGTTCGGCGCGGTCGATCCGATCACCAGACAGCGGCTGCAGGATGAGCTGGTGCATATCCAGGATGATGTGCAGAAGACCATCGTGTTCGTCACTCACGATTTCGATGAGGCCGTCAAGCTTGGCGACTACATCGCGATCTTCTCGGAGGGCGCGCAGTTGGTGCAGTACGACACTCCCGAGCGCATCCTGGCCGACCCGGCCAACGAGTTCGTCGAAGACTTCATCGGCGCGGGTGCCGGGTTGAAGCAACTCACGTTGACGCGGGTCAACCAGGTCACCCTGGGCGAGGTCATCACGGGGCGGCCTGGCGAACGATCCGCGGATGTTCTGGCTCGTCTCAACGGGACTGGCCACGACAACGTGGTCATCGTCGACGACCGCGACCGGCCGATGCAGTGGCTCAGTCGTCCTCAGTTGCAACGCAGCGAGACAATCGGAAACCAGCAGGACGAGAACTTGCCGACGGTCGGCCTGAAGGCGACCCTGCATGACGCCCTGGACGCGATGCTCGCCTCCAATGTCGGTGCCGCACTCGTGGTCGGGAACCGGCAAAAGCTGCTCGGTGTCGTGGATGTAGCTGTGGTTACCGATGCGATCGGTGCCGCACGAACTGCGGCTGCTGAGGCACCAGCGGGCAGTACCCCCATCGGCACCAACACGGGTGTTCTCAACATGGTGCCGGCGGATGCGGCCGACAATCATGCTGGCTCGACCGGCGATAGCGAGCGCTGATGACCGCAGAAGCTCTTCAACCCAATGTTGCCGAGAGGACCTCGGCCTCCGACACCAAGATCCAGAGCGGGCACGCCTGGCGGCGGCTCATGCTGCAGTTCGCCGGGATTGCGGTAGTCACCGTTGCGCTGGTCATCTGGCTGGCGACAGCCGACCTGACCCAAACAGAGCGGACCACACTCGATCCGGACCGCCTCTTCGGATACCTCGGAGAGCACCTGCTGCTGACCTTGGTTTCCGCCGTGATCGTCCTGGCCATCGGTCTGCCGCTCGGCGTGCTGCTGACTAGGCAACCGCTGCGATTCCTCACCAACCCGGTGCTGGTGGTTGCGAATATCGGCCAGTCCGCGCCATCGATCGGGCTGATCGTGCTGCTGGCTTTCTGGCTCGGATTCGGGTTCGTGGCCGCTGTGGTCGCGCTCGTTCTGTACGCAATGCTCCCGGTGTTGCGCAACACGATGATTGGAATCGACCAGGTCGATTCCCGTCTCATCGAGGCTGGCCGCGGCATGGGGATGAGTTCGAGGGCGATCTTGTTCCGAGTGGAGCTGCCGCTTGCCGTGCCGATCATGCTCTCCGGCATCCGTACTGCCTTGGTGCTGCTCGTCGGCACGGCAGCGTTGGCTACGTTTATCAACGGCGGCGGGCTCGGTCTGTTGATCACTACCGGCGTGAACCTGGACTTGCCCAGCGTGCTGATCACGGGAGCGCTGATCGTGGCACTACTCGCCCTGGTCGTCGATCTGCTCGGCCGGGTTGTGGAGCAAGTCGCGCAGCCGAAGGGGCTCTCATGACCAGGACCACCGAGCATGCACTGATGCGCCGCGGGGCGCGGCTGACCGGCACTGCCGCAGTACTGGCGGCAGTCGCCCTGACAGTGAGCGGCTGCGGCTTGAAACCGGCAACCGCATTCGTACCCACAGCAGGGCCAGGCTCGATCAAGGAGATTCCAGCTGCAGACGGGCAGCCGATCACGGTAATCGGAAAGAACTACACCGAGGCGCTAGTGCTCGAGAAAATCGCCGTGTTGGCCATGCAGGCCGCTGGGTTCGAGGTCACTGACCTGGCAAACGTGCCGGGGAGTGAACCAGTGCGGAACCTCATGCTCTCAGGCTCTGCCGACATCGCCTGGGACTACACCGGCACCGCCTGGCTGGTGTATATGGGCCAGGAGAAAGGTCTGGCCGACCCGCAGGAGCAGTGGCAGGTCGTACACGATGCCGACCTTGAGAACGGGATCACCTGGCTGCCCCGGGCCGAGATGAACAACACCTATGCTTTCGCGGTGCGCAGCGAAGCGCTGCCGGAGCTGCAGAATATTTCCACGCTGTCTGAGCTTGCCGCGCTGCCGGTCGCGGACCGGACATTCTGCATTGAGTCTGAATTCAACTCCAGACAGGACGGCATGGACGGCATGCTCGCGGCGTATGGAATTGAGCGCGGCACGGCAGACGGTGTGCCGGACGATAACATCGGCATCTACGACACCGGTGCCGTGTATGCAGCAACAGATCGCGGCGCCTGCAACTTCGGCGAAGTGTTCACCACCGATGGTCGTATCGAAGCCCTCGATCTGACCGTGCTCGAAGACGACAAGAACTTCTTCCCGTCCTATAACGCGTCGATCAACGTGAACTCGAAGACGTTGGAGCAGTACCCCAGCATTGCGGATGTCTTCGCGCCAATCACGGCTGCGCTCAGCAACGATGTGTTGCGCAGTCTCAACGGCAAGGTCGATGTCGACGGATTACAGCCAGCGGACGTTGCGTTCGACTGGATGGTGGAGGAAGGCTTTATCTCCCGACCGTAGGCCGTCCCATATCGGGACTACGGAGTACGAGGCGTTATGCGTGGTCTAAGGCTTCGTTAGTGGGCAGCAGTGCGGCGGTCGCTTAGTACGTCGCACCCCACCCGGGTTCTAGTTCGAGGCGCAACAGGGTGTGGTCTGTTGTTGATCTCGGCGATGGCGTCACGAGGGTGGCCACGCGCCGTTCTCGTTGAGCTGGATGGCGGCGGTGGGGGAGCGCACGAGCACGATTCGTATCGGCACGAGCGTGATGACTCCGACGTTCCGTTACAACCCTGCCGTGCTGGCGCAGGCTTTCGCCACGATGGGCTGCCTGTACCCTAGGCGCATTATGCTTGGCGTGGGCAGTGGTGAAGCGCTCAACGAGATTGCTACCGGATTCCGTGGTGCGGGTGAGCAGGAGTGGCCAGAGTTTAAGGAGCGCTTTGCTCGGTTGCGCGAATGGTGCGTCTGATGCGCGCAGCGACCGCCGTCGGGTGAATCGGCGACGGTCGCGTGCAGCCGATCATCGGATGATGAAGCGCGGGTAGTTCTGCTCCTCGCGTGCTCGGGCTTGGGCCAAGCGTTCACGGCGGAGCTGATGTTCGGCCCGAGCGGCAACCGAGAGGCTGGAGCGGGGGTGTCGAGGGCGCCTGCTCCAAGTGATCAGGGCCACGCCGAGATGTAGCGCGATTCGGTCGATTACTCCGACTCGACGCACAACTCGTTGCTTGTGCTCATCGACTGGCTGTTCAGGTGGGTGGTCTTGGCGACCGGGTTCGGTCGTCGCGGTGTCGTTCATCTGTCTTCTCTTTCGTTAATGGGGATGCAGATTGTGGACGGGCTAAAGCACGCCCGTGAGCGCGCGCTAAAGCACGCTCGGTTGCGAGGTGGGTTACCCGAAGATGCGCGACACGGGTGCCAAACGGGCCGCAGAATCGTGTGCGACCGGTGCACGCCGAAACGTGCATGCTCGTGTGTGTCGAGCCGGGTTTGCTCCGTGAGCGCCGCCACCGTCAGAACCGGTTGGCGGGAATCGCTAACCAGTTATGCGGAGAGGGCGCCGACGGAGCCGGCGTTAGTCGGAATCATTCCGATTGTTGAAATAAACACGCGAGGCTCCTTTCGATAGTTGGCGTTTGCTCAGTGTAGAACTATCGCGGTCTCAGAAACAAGTGTTAATTTGCGAACGACGCAGCGCGGTGACAATCACGTTGGCACGCTCATGTAGTTGCAGAAAGTTCGCACTCACCGCAGTCCGCGCAACAATAGACAGATGCCCGCATCCGTTTCTGCGCCCCACATTGGTTATGCCGCAATGCTTGAGCGGTTTCATCCGCTGGAAGTGTTGACGTTTGCCCAGCACGCTGAGTCGCGCGGCTTTCGCGGGGTGATGGCTGCTGATCATTACCAGCCGTGGATTCCGCAGCAGGGCCAGGCGTCGTTCGTGTGGAATGTGTTGAGCGCTCTCGGCCAGACCACCAGCGGTGACTTGGGAACGGGAGTCACTGCACCCACATTTCGTTGGCATCCGGCGATGGTGGCTCAGGCGTCAGCGACCCTTGCCGCGATGAATCCTGGCCGGCACTGGTTGGGCTTGGGCAGTGGCGAGGCCATAAATGAGCATGTGGTCGGGCAGTACTGGCCAGAAGCGCCCGAGCGCATCAACCGGATGTTTGAGGCCGTTGAGATCATCAAGAAGCTGTTCGCGTCGGGGCTTTCGGGCAAAGATGTTCGGCATGACGGCCAGTTCTACCGACTGGAGTCGACCAGACTCTGGACGATGCCCGAAATGGCACCCGAGATCTTGGTCGCGACAGCAGGACCAGTCGCCGCCAAGCGTGCGGGCAAGGCAGTTGATGGCCTGATTACTGAGGCGGCGCCGCTTGAGAAGATTGATGTGCTGCTCAAACGATTCGCTGAGGGCGCGCGTGAAGCTGGGCGCGACACCTCCAAGCAAAGCCGTGTCTTGCGGCTGCACCTCAGCTGGGCCGAGACCGATGAGCAGGCGATGAAGAATGCCCTCACCGAATGGCCCAATGGCGGCCTGCGGTTCGCTAAGAACGACATCCGTTCCCCCTTCGAACTCGAACAACTGGCGCGCATGGTGCGCCCCGAAGACTTTGAGGGTCGGATGCCCGTCAGCGCCGATCCCGACGTGCACCGTGCCTACATCCAGAGTTACCTAGACCTCGGCTTCGACCGCATTTATCTCCACAACGTTGGACGAAATCAGCAAGAGTTCCTCGACGTGTTTGGTCGCGACGTGCTTCCCGCGCTGCGCAAATAGTGTCGGCGACGGCAATGCCGCACACTAGAGGCGTGAGAATGAGCGCATGGGCCTTGCCTGGTATCCCCGAGATCGTATCCGGAGACGACCTGGTCGAGGTGATCGCGGCCGCAGTGATAGCCAGCGCCGACGATGCGCTGTCTGGCGGGCTCGAGAATGGCGACATTCTGACGGTGACGTCCAAGATCGTGAGCAAGGCAGAGGGTCGCACTGTGCAGGCTGCCGACCGCGAGCAAGCCATCACTGACGAGACGGTTCGCGTGGTCGCCTCACGCGAGCATCCCCATGGTGTAACCCGCATTGTCGAGAACCGGCTCGGGCTTGTGATGGCCGCAGCGGGCGTGGACTCAAGCAATACCCCCGACGGCATCGTGCTGCTGCTACCGCTAGACCCGGATGAGACTGCGCGCCACCTCTGCGCTGGCCTGCGAGAGCATTTCGGAGTGAATGTCGGCATCGTCATCACCGACACGGTGGGGCGGCCATGGCGAAGAGGTCAGGCCGATATTGCGATCGGTGCGGCTGGCATCCGTGTGCTTGATGACCTTCGTGGCACTGTCGACGCATCCGGTCGCCCGCTCGCCGTCAGCGTGACTGCTGTGGCTGACGAACTCGCCGCGGCGACAGATCTCGTGAAGGGCAAGGCCGGGGGATTCCCCGTTGCGGTCGTGCGTGGACTAGCCCACTACGTCGCCGAGCTCGAGGCGCCCGGGGCGCGTTCGCTTGTTCGAATCGGTGCCGACGACATGTTCCGCATGGGCACCAAGGAGGCGTGGCTCGCCGGCTTCGACGAAGCTCACGACGACACTGACCTTAAAGAAGATTAATACTCGACTGTCGAGAGTTTTAGCTCTATTCTGATCGACGAATCACGCATCAAGAATCTGGGAAAGATCGCGTGGGTCTTTGTCGTGATTTTCTTGCCGCTTATCGGCACCATCCTCTGGCTCGCAATCGGTCGCCAATATGCGCCAGCCAAAGAATTCAGCAGTTTTGGTGCGCCTCAACGCCGCGAGACGCTGCCCCGCGTGGCACGAGCAACACAGAAGCTGAGCTTGCCAAGCTTGATGCTGAGATCGAATATTTTCAGAAGCAAGAGAAGATTCACGAACTTGAAGAGAAGCTGCGCCGCCGCAAGCAATTGCCGTAGTGCACTAGCGCTGACAGACTCAACGAATGGATGATGTGAGCTCCACACCAATGCCCGATGACGTGTTCCATGATCACTGTGCTGCCATCGTGCGCAGTGTTTCGACGGTGATCGACGGCAAGGCAGACGCCGTGCGACTGGCGCTCACGGTGCTTCTCGCGGAGGGCCATCTCCTGATCGAAGACGTACCAGGAGTGGGCAAAACGATGCTCGCTCGAGCTCTGGCGCGCAGCGTCGATTGTTCGGTGTCGCGAGTTCAGTTCACTCCTGACCTGCTCCCTGCCGACATCACGGGGGTTTCGGTTTATAACCAGAACACGCGTGATTTCGAGTTTAAGAAGGGCCCGGTATTCGCGAACATTGTTATCGGTGATGAGATTAACCGCGCAAGCCCTAAGACTCAGTCAGCGCTCCTAGAGTGCATGGCGGAGTCGAGTGTGACGGTAGACGGTCACACCTATCAACTTACGAGCCCGTTCATTGTGGTTGCGACTCAGAACCCCATTGAGATGGAGGGCACCTATCCGCTGCCTGAGGCTCAACGCGATCGGTTTATGGCGCGAATTTCGATGGGCTATCCGGATGCTGAAGCCGAGTTGGCCATGTTGCGCTCGCGCGAACTTACTAGCCCTCTCGATTCGCTGACGCCTGTCGTGACAGTCGAGCAGTTGCGTGACCTCATTGCCACGGTGCGACGCGTGTTCGTCAGCACTGCGGTAGAGGAGTATGCGGTGGCGATTGCTCAGGCGACTCGTCGTGACCGTGAGGTTCGTGTGGGGGCGAGCCCGCGGGCGACGCTTCACTTGGTGCGGGCGGCAAAAGCTCGCGCCGCTATCGATGGCCGTGACTTCGTGCTGCCCGATGACATTGACGCCCTGGCTGTGACGGTGTTGGCTCACCGGATGATTCCGGCCCGCCACACCGGTGACACTGCGGCGGTGCTTTCGGGTCATTCGATCGCGGATGTCATTGAGCGCATAGTGGCCGAGATTCCGGTTCCTGTAGTCGCAGCCGCTTCCTAGGTCCAGTCTCATGCCCCGCGCAGATTTCCGGCGATCGATCCGCATCGTGCTGGGCGGTGCGCGCCTCACGCGCCGGGGGATCACCTTCGTCGCACTGGGCGTTATAGCTGTTCTTGCCGGGTTCGCCACAGGTATGCCGATTTTGCTATATGTCGGATGTTTCACGGTAGCGCTGCCTGTTGTTGCGTTGACTTTTGTGCGCACCAGGGAGTCGGCGTTGAGTGTGTCCCGCAGATTCTCGTTCCCGGTGGTCGAGGTGGGAACCACTACTGCAGTGACCTTGCGCGTCGACAATCATTCGAAGCGTGCAACATCCCCGGTGCGGTGGCGGGATGCATTGCCCTGGCGTCCGTGGGTGACCGACAGCGGTTGGCTACCTCGGCTTTCGGTAAAGACCCGGCTGGCGAGTGATCGCAGCGCGGCACAGTTGACGTATTCCTTGACTCCCGCCACACGTGGAGTTTTTGAGATCGGCCCGCTGATCGTGGAAGCGACGGACCCGTTTGAGCTTGCGTGGGGCGCCTGGAATGTTGGTTCCGAATCCTCACTGATCGTGACGCCGCGGGTTGCGCAGCTCGCGACGAGCGCCCTCATCGCTCAGTCTGGTGATGGTGAGGCACGCGTCGTGCAGCGCCGTTCCGCTGGCGATGATGACGACGCTATGACGCGTGAGTACCGCCGAGGTGATGCCATGCGTCGGGTTCATTGGAAGGCATCCGCTCGGCACGGCAGCCTCATGGTTCGCCAAGAGGAGCAACATAGCTACCCCGAGGCGCGCATCATCGTCGATACGCGTCTAGAGGGTTACCCCGATGCGAGTAGGGCGACGGTTCTGCGGGCGGTCGGTGGCAACGGCGTATCCCAGTTGCACAGCGCTCGCTTGGAGTGGGTCGTGACGATGCTGGCGTCGGCAGCCGTGCAGCTGCGCCGTGAGGGATTCTTGGTGCAGATCATTGAAACGGGGCAGTCACAGCTGACGGATGCCGCCACACTGCACCGCAGGTCATCTGCCGAGCAAGAGCTGCTAACTCGTCTCGCGGCTTTGGCCCCGATCGAAACTCCCGCTGACTGGTGGGGCGAACCTTCTTCGCGTTCGTTCGCCCGCGGTCCGGTGATTGCTCTGGTTGCCAACCCAGAACCAGCGACGGTCGACTTCTTAGTGAGCCAGGCCACGAGCAACGTGCTCGCAGTGGTGTTTGTCGTGGAGACGACTTCTGGCTTTGGCGATCGCGAACGCTTTGGCGCGGCGAGCCGACCACCGCTGGCGGAGGAATTGCGCGCTGCGGGCTGGAAGGTCATTTCGGTGCAGTCATTCGATGATGTCGCCGACGTGTGGAACCTGTTTGTCACGGAATCGAGGTTGGCCCGTGAGCGTAACTGAGCAAGTACGGTCATCGAGCATCGAGCGTCACGATCACCGGGTGCGCGTGTGGTCGTTGGCCGGTGTCATGGCGTTGGCTGTTGGCATCGCCGCAAGCAGCCTGGGTGCAGTGCTTACCGAAGGCGCTTGGTGGTTTCCCTTCATGGCCGTTGTGACGGTCACGCTCGCGACGGCAGCGGCTGTTCGCAGCGTTCACCGGCGGGCGATTGTGGGGTCTGTCGCGGCTTTCGTCGCGGCAGCAGCCCTCCTCGTTCTCATGTTTGCCGCCAATACGGCGATTGCAGGCGTTGTGCCGACCGGGCAGACTTTCGCTCGCTTCACGCAGCTTGTTGGCGACGGCAATGAGTCGATAGCGAACCAACGCTTTCCTGCGGATGCTGACACCGGCATCGTCTTCCTGATCTGCTTGGGTGCGCTGGCGGTGACACTCGCCATGGATTTCGCGGCGTTCGTGATCCGCAAACCGGCGCTCACCGGCATCCCGCTTCTGATCCTTCTGCTGGTGCCCAGTTTTGTACGCAACGAGTTGCACGACGCTTTCGTTTTTGCAACGACATCACTGGCGTATGTCGCGATCTTGCTGGTTGCGTCTCAGCGTCTCAGCGTGCGGGCAGCCTGGCCGTTGGTGTCAGTGGCTCTTGTGATCTCGCTGATCGTTCCGGTGTTATTGCCGAGCGTTGAGCCCGCAGCCGAAGTGGGTAATCGCCCCGGACTGATCTCGACCGGTGTGAACCCGATCATCAATTTGAGTGATGATCTGCGCCGAACCACACCGCTGCTGGCGTTGACGTACACCACCACGGGCGCGGGCGAATATTTGCGGGTTGCCGTACTTGACGAATTCGGTGACGACACGTGGAAGCCCTCGGAGGGCGACAACGACAGTAGCGACGCGGTCGATTCTTTCCCGGAGCCGGCTGGGCTCGCGCCGGAAGTGCCGCGCACCGAGAAGACGATGCAGATCGAAATTGAGCGCATCCGGGGCAAGTTTTTGCCGGTGCCCTACGCGTCGTCAGGCATTTCTGGGCTTGACGGCGACTGGAATTGGGAGCCTGAGGGACTCACCGTTTCGACAGTGAACGGCAACTCAAAGGATCAAGCCTACGAAGTGTCGTATATCACACCGGCGCCGTCGATTGAGCAGTTGGAGACAGCACCCACCACCCTTCCGGACGGGTTTGAAAAATATCTGATGCTACCCGAAACGTTGCCGAACAGTGTTGCCGAAACCGCCCAGCAGGTGGCCGGGGACGAACCCACGCGCTTCGATCAGGCGATTGCTCTCCAATCGTTCTTCAAGGATGGCGATTTTGTCTACTCCGAGCAAGCGCCCGTCGACGATGACTACGACGGTTCGGGTGCCGCGGTGCTCGCCGAATTTCTGACCGTCAAGAGCGGATATTGCGTGCAATTCGCCTCGGCAATGACTGCCATGGCTCGCACCCTCGACATTCCAGCCCGCGTCGTGGTCGGTTTTGCCCCTGGGCAAAAGCAAGCCGATGAGGAGACCGACGAGATCAAATTTGTGGTGTCGACCGACAACCTCCACGCGTGGCCCGAACTGTACTTTCCGACCATCGGATGGATCCGCTTCGAGCCCACCGTTTCTGTCGGTACTGAACCCAGGTTTGCGCAAAGCATCACCGATGATCCGAGCACGCCCGATGTGGATGAGTCGCAGCCGGAGCCCGCCGCGACCCCCGTGCCGACGCCGACGGCTACCACCGCAGCCCGCCCTGAGCTGCCTCTTGACGAGCAGCTGACTTCTCCCACGACGGGCTCGGGAGCGGCATCCCCGTTTTGGTGGTTACTGCTCGCGCTGCCGATTCTGCTGCTGATCCCGGCGCTCGTGAGGCTGGTCCGTCGTGCGCTGCGCCTGACAGCGGTCTCACGTGGAGCTGTCGCTCCTGCCTGGCGCGAGGTGCGCGACACTGCGACAGATTTGGGCTTTGACCTCAGCACGACCGCAACGCCACGTCAGCAGTACGAACAGATGGCGGCTCACACGGGTGCCTCGGCGTCCAACTCACTCGCGACCCTGCTGGCAAGCGTCGAAGTAGCCGCTTTCAGCCCGCGCAAAACACAACTGCGGCGAACAGCCGTGACGGCCGCACTGGCATCGCTGCGAGCATCCTCGAGTTGGCGAGCCCGACTGCGCGCACGGTGGGCTCCGCGCACAGCCTTCGGTCCAGTGGAGCGGGCACGCTAAGCACGCGCAGTCGGCCACACGAACAGCGGACCGGATGCCCTCAGTGCTGACGGTGACTGGAATCGCCAGCCCGCGCAAGCGACCGAACGCCTTAGGCCGGGCTAAAGCCAATGACAGGTTTGCCCGTCACCGGGTTCCGCAGAATGGATGCCCGCACCCCGTAGACCTCGGCGATTAGCGCCTCGGTGAGCACAGTTTCGGTCGCGCCCGCAGCTACAACGCGGCCATGTGAGAGCACGATGATGTGGTCGCAGTAGCTCGCCGCAAGTGAGAGATCATGCAGCGCAGCCAACACGGTGACGCCCGTCGTGCGAAGGTGCGCCAGCAGGTCGAGTACCGAGAGCTGTGCGGCGATGTCGAGGTGGTTGGTTGGCTCGTCGAGGGCGAGCAGTTGCGGTTGCTGGGCGAGTGCTCGTGCGAGCATCACCCGTTGTTTTTCGCCGCCCGAGAGGCTCTGAAATTCGCGTTCACGAAATGTGGTCATCCCGACTGTTTCAAGACTCTCAGCTACGACTGCTGCTGATTCTGCGGAATCCGCTTCCCACATCGACTGGTGGGGGAGCCTGCCCAGCTGCACAACCATGTTGACCGTGAGAGACGAGTCTGTGGTGGCATCTTGCTCCACGAACGCTGCAAGGCGCGCGCGTTGTCGACGCGGCATCCCGAGCATGTTTTCACCGTCGAAGTGCACGGAACCGGATGCCGGGGCCTGCACTGCTGTGAGCGCACGAAGCAGAGTGGATTTTCCGGCACCGTTTGGCCCGACGAGAGCGCTCAGCGAGCCCCGCGCGACGGTACAGTCAACGTTGTCGATGAGTAATGTGCCGTCGGCAGTGATGCTGATGCGTTCGCCGACGAGGCCGATCTTCTCGCTCATGTTGAACTCTTTCGGCGGGTGAGCAGGAGGGCAAAGATGGGGGCGCCGATCATGGCGGTCACGATTCCCACGGGAATCTCTCGCGGGTCAAAGATGGTGCGAGCAAGGGTGTCTGCCCACACGAGAAAGACGGCGCCAAGCAGCGCGCTGAGGGGCAGCAGGGCGCGGTGGCCGGGGCCGACGAGCAGCCGAACGGCATGGGGCAATATCAGGCCGACAAAGCCGATGGAGCCGCTCACCGACACCATGGCGCCTGTGACAAGAGCGGTTGCCGCGAGCAGTCCCCACCGCGTCGCGCTGACGTTCACACCGAGTGACGCTGCCTGCACATCTCCGAAGGCAAAGGAGTCGAGCAGGCGGCCGGTGAGCATCACCGGGATACCGACCACAAGGATGGCCGTCATCGTGATCGCGACGGCGGGCCAGCGGGCTCCGCTGAGCGAGCCAAGGAGCCAGGAAAGCACTTCGCGGTAGGAGTCGCCGGTGACGCTCCAAAAGATCACAAAGCTCGTGATTGCCGATGCGAGCGCTGAGACAGCGATACCCGCGAGCACCGTGCGTGACGGCGTGATCGCGCCGAGTGAGCCTGCAAGCAACAGTGTCAGGGTGAGCGCGAGCAGTGCGCCAACAAACGCTGCCAGTGGCAATAAGACGGCGGCACCCAACAGCAACACCGACACCGCACCAAGGGCAGCGCCCGAGGAAAGCCCGAGCAGGTACGGGTCAGCAAGAGGATTGCGCGTGATGGCCTGCATGACCGCCCCGCTCAACGCCAACCCAGCGCCCACCGAGGCAGCGGTCAGCACGCGCGGCAACCGCAATTGCCACACAATGCCATCACGCAGCTCGCTCAACGGGCTCACTCCGATTCCGAGATGGCTACCAATGGACCGCCAGACCTCATCAAACCGGATGTCGGCAGGCCCGATCGTCACCGCGACCGTGATCGACACCACAAGTGCGACCGCGAGTGCGGAGCCGAGAGCAAGCGGGGAAACTTTAGCCATCAAGCTCCGCAATCTGAGCCGACAAACTTTCGGCAGCCTCAACGCTGCGCACGCCAGCTTCACTCGCTGCGAACGGCACCACGAGGTAACGGCCAGCTTTCACAGCACTGAGGTTTGCTGTTGCAGGGTTCGCCTCAAGCACACCGATCTTCTTTTCTGCACTGTTCCAGACGGCATCCACGAGCACAATGAAATCGGGGTCGGCATCAACGACGGCTTCCCAGTTGTATGGGGCCCAGGTGGAGTCCACATCAGCGGCAATGTTGGTGAGACCGACGGTGTCGAGCAAGAGCTGGGGTGCACCGATTCCTGCGCCAACGTAGGGGGTGTCCGAACCTGACGAGAACCACAGGGCAGTGCGTGAGTCGCCGTTGGCGTCGATTGCGGCGAGTCGGTCGCGCTGGTCGTTGACCAGGTCGCTCGCATCGACGCGGAAGATCGAGGCAACAGTTTCGATATCGCTAAACACGTTGTCGAAGCTGAGTTGCGCAGGCTGCTCGGCGCTCTGGCACGCAGAGGGAGCAACGAAAGTGTTAATGCCCAGTGCTGTCAGGTCGGCACGTTCGCCTGCGCCATCAGCGCTGAACGTGGATTCCCAGCCGGCAAACACGAGATCGGGTTCCAGATCGAGCACCGCTTCTTCGCTCGGCACGCGCTCGGCGATCGAGGTGAGCCCTGACGCTTCGGATGCCCACTCGGCAGGCACCGGACCATCCTGGAATGCGGTTCCAATGATGCGATCGCCCAACCCGAGCGCCAACAGCAGCTCGGTAGTCGACGACTTGATCGTAATAACGCGCTCGGGAGCGGAGTCGAAGCTTACATCGAAGTCGCAATTGCTGAGATCGACAGCGCCTGTGGCGGTATCGGGGGAAGGCGTAGTGGACGGTGAGGCGGCAGCAGTGCATCCGCTCAGAGTAAGAATCGAGACACCGGCGACAAGCACCGTGCGAGAAAGAATAGACAAAGGGGCCTCCGAAAAACCGCGAATTTCGGCACTGGGCGCGCCGAAGAATGTGAATAGTGTTTCGAGAAGACCGGCAGCCCCATCATGGGCAAGCCAACCACGCCATACCAAGCGCACGGGTCTGTGTAACCCAGTCTATTGGGGTGCGGATGCCGCGGCTGTCGCTCACGCGCGCATCATGTGACTGTGCGATCGCTGACCGGGGGCGACAGCGAGGGCCTTGCGGGGGTAGAATTGACGATCGTGTCTAGAATCAGCGAGAATCCGTACGCCGTGTTGGTGCGCGATCTCATGCACCGCCCAGGTGAGATGAGAGAGCACTCCCTCGACGTCGTCGTATCCGAATCTTTTGGCAATGCCGTAATTGCGGTGCCGAAGGGTGCTGAGCTGGGTATTGATGCGCGTTTTGAGTCGCTTCACGACGGTATTTTGGTTGATGCTCAGGTAACAGGCACAGCTAAGGCTGAGTGTGTTCGCTGCCTTATCGATATCGCGATGCCTGTTCGGGTCGAGTTTCAAGAACTTTTCGCGTATTCTGAGGACGAAGCTTTTGACTACACGGTTATCGACGAACACGTCGACTTGGAACCTGTAGTCAGGGATACGGTGGTGTTGTCGCTACCGTTCCAACCGGTCTGTCAGAAAGATTGTCTCGGCCTGTGCCCTGAGTGTGGGGTTCGGTTGCTCGACAATCCAGGACATGAACACGAAGCGCCCATCGACGCACGGTGGGCAGCGTTGGCCGGACTCCGAGATTTCACGCAAGACTCGCACGATGCGAACGATTCACCTGAGACCCAAGAAGAAAAGAGTTAGTCATGGCAGTACCTAAGCGCAAGATGTCGCGGGCCAGCACCCGCATGCGCCGCGCCCAGTGGAAGGCAACGCCTCCCACACTCGTCAAGACCGTCGAAAACGGCAAGACCGTTTACAGCCTCCCGCACCGCGCCAAGGTAGTCGAAGACTCCGCCGGCACCCCCCTGTACATGGAGTACAAGGGCCGCAAGGTAGCTGACGTTTAACTAGTTTCCTTTTCTCGAGTCGAATAATGGCGGTCACGGGCTCTAGCGCACCGGCTGAGCTCTCCGCCGTGCTCGGGGTCAGCATTGACCCCGAATTGCTTGCGCTTGCGTTGACGCATCGCTCTTTCGCGTACGAAAACGGCGGAATTGCCAACAATGAGCGGCTCGAGTTTCTTGGTGACTCCATTCTTGGCCAGGCAGTAACGGTCAAGCTGTATCGCGATAACCCGAATCTTGACGAGGGAGACCTTGCCAAACGTCGGGCTAGTCTTGTTTCTTCTGTCGCGCTTGCCGAAATCGCGCGGCAAATCGGTCTTGGCGCATATATTCGCCTTGGCAAGGGAGAAGAGCAGACGGGCGGCCGCGAAAAGCCGTCCATTCTGGCGGACACTGTTGAAGCAATCATCGGTGCCGCGTACCTCGATCTGGGTGACGACGAAGCTACCGCGCTCGTTCTACGCCTGGTTGCACCCCTGCTGGCCGATCCTGAACGGTTTGGGGCGGCAATGGATCCCAAGACGAGCCTTCAAGAGCTCGCCGCCCAGCTTGGACGTGGGGCTCCCGACTATCGCATCGAAGATAGTGGCCCCGACCATTCCAAGCGTTTTCACGCCAGCATTGTTCTGCGCGATGAGGTCATTGCCACAGGTGTCGGCTCGAGCAAGAAACAGGCAGAGATGGCTGCAGCGCTTGAAGCCTGGACCCTCCTTCAAACCGCGGCCAAGTAGCTTCTGTGCCTGAACTTCCCGAGGTCGAAGTTGTGCGCGCCGGCCTTGAACCGGCAATTACTGGCGCGACTGCGGCATCTGTTACCGTTTTTGACGAACGCTCTCTCCGCCGTCATGACGGCCCGAGCGAAGACTTCATCGACCGGCTCACCGGCCGCACCTTGCAGGCACCTCAGCGGCGCGGCAAGTTCCTGTGGATCCCGCTCGGCCACGGCGAAGCGCTTGTGGCCCACCTGGGTATGAGCGGGCAAGTGCTGCTGCGTGATCGCAGCACGGATGACCGGCTCACGCGCATCCGGATCGAACTTGATCACCCTGACCACGGCGCACTGCGCCTCAACTTTGTCGACCAACGTATTTTCGGCTCGATGTCTCTCGACAGCATGCTGCCCACCGTTGATCAGCCGCACCTGACGGTGCCGAGCCAGGTTGCTCACATTGCGCGTGACCCGCTCGACCCGTTCTTTGATGACGCCAAGTTTTTGCGGGCGCTGAAGGCGAAACGCACCACGGTGAAACGGGCGATGCTCGATCAGACCCTCGTGAGCGGTATCGGCAACATCTATGCCGATGAGGCGTTGTGGGCGGCACAGATTCACTACAACCAGCCCACCGAGTCGTTGAGTCGAGCCAAAGCCGTGCTGCTGCTCGCCGAAGTGCGGGCCGTGTTCGCCAAAGCGCTGGCTGAGGGCGGCACAAGTTTCGACGCCCAATACCTCAACGTGAATGGCGAGTCTGGCTACTTCGCCCACTCGCTGAACGTGTACGGCCAGCAGGGCAAGGAGTGCCCACGCTGCGGGCGTGAGGTCGTGCGAGAGCAGTTTATGAATCGCGGCTCGCACTTCTGCAGTTTCTGTCAGCGTGTGCGGGCCGCGACTCACGCGGTTTAGCCTGGCTCTCGTTCGGCGCTAGAGCTACCACGACTGTTCTTCTGCGCGGCAGAACGGCAGGACCCCGCGCATCCGGTACCGTATAGCAAGGTTCTGACCAGCATGTTGGACAGCAACTTGGCCAGCACAGTGTTGGCCAGGACAGTGAAGGCGGTGACGTGTACCTCAAGAGTTTGACCCTCAAGGGGTTCAAGTCGTTCGCTCAGTCGACCACTTTTGCTTTCGAGCAGGGCGTGACGTGTGTCGTCGGCCCTAACGGTTCGGGCAAATCGAATGTGGTGGATGCTCTGGCTTGGGTCATGGGCGAGCAGGGTGCCAAGACTCTGCGCGGCGGCAAGATGGAAGACGTCATCTTTGCCGGCACAGCAACGAAGGGTCCACTGGGTCGCGCCGAAGTGGTGCTCACGATCGACAATGCTGATGGCGCTCTGCCGATTGAGTACAGCGAAGTCACCATCAGCCGCACACTGTTCCGCAATGGCGGCAGCGAATATGCGATCAATGGGACCCAGTGCCGACTGCTTGATGTGCAAGAACTGCTCAGCGACTCGGGTCTTGGCCGAGAGATGCACGTCATCGTCGGTCAGGGTCAGTTGGATGCGGTGCTGCATGCCAGCCCAGAAGACCGTCGCGGTTTCATCGAAGAAGCTGCTGGCATCCTGAAGCATCGCCGTCGCAAAGAGAAGACGATTCGCAAGCTTGACGCGATGCAGGCTAACCTCACGCGCCTTTCTGACTTGGCCGGGGAGATCCGTCGCCAGCTCAAGCCGCTTGGGCAGCAGGCCGAGATTGCCAAAGAGGCAGCATCGATTGCCTCCATTGTTCGGGATGCTCGCGCACGACTCCTCGCCGACGAGGTTGTAGAACTGCGCTCAAGCATTAACGATTTCAGTCGCAGCGAGAGCGAACGCAAGACTCAGCGCATCGTTCTGCAGGAACAGCTCGATCAGAATAAGCTGCGCGAAGCCCGGCTTGAGCAAGCTCAGGTTGGTGACGACGTTGATGAGGCTCGACGTGTGTCCTTCGGTCTCGAGTCGGTGCAAGAACGCCTGCGCAGTCTGTACACCCTTGCCAACCAGCGACTGTCGCTGTTGGGCCAGCAGAGTGATGCGCCCACCTCGGGCAGCACCGTCAGCCAGACGTTGGTTGATGAAGTCACGGCTGAAGCCGACGTGCTCGCCGCCGGGGTCGAGGATGCCGAAAAGGCCGTCGGCGCCGCCGCAGCAACGACCGCAACAGCGAAGGCCGCGCTCGATTCGCTCGACGAAGAAATCGCCGCTCAGAGTGCACTGGTATCGCGTCACGAGTTGGAGAGCGCCGGGCTCACGGCCCGCGTAGAAGTAGCCACCTCGACGCTCACTGCCGCCCAGGGCGAACTTGTTCGTCAGCAGCAGGCGCTCGCCGAAGCGCAGTCTCGTCGCGAGGCAGCACAAACCGAATTTGAGGCCCTCGAGGTTGAGGCCAACAACTCCACCACGGAGTCGGATGGCTCGCTCGACAACGCCTATGCGGCGGCAGAGGCGAAGGTTGCGAGCATCCAAGCCGAAATCGAATCGCTACGTGAGGCGCTGCACACCTCGGAACGTGAACGCGATGCTCTTGCGGCCCGCAACTCGGCACTTTCGCTCGCGGTCGATCAGAAGGATGGCTCTAGCGCACTCGTTGCAGCCCAGCTCTCTGGCATCCGGGGTCTGGTCGCCGAGCATGTCAAGATCACCCCCGGTTTCGAAGCGGCGATTGCTGCCGCGCTCGGCACGCTTGCCGATGCTGTGCTCGCCGACAACCGCGATGCTGCGATCGATGCGCTTGCCGAGTCTGCCAGCCGCGACTTCGGCCGAGTAGAAGTTGTTGTTGCCAACGCCGCGAAGTCGACGGTGTCTCTCGGTGCTGCCGCAGGAACGGTGCCGGCTTCCGACGTCGTAACCGCACCGGATGGCGTGCACGGACTCCTCACCCACGTACTGATCGCCGACGACCTTGACGCCGCCCGCGCCGCCTACGGTTCACTCTCCAACGCCGCAGACATCACCTTCGTCACGCGCCAAGGCGACGTTCTCACCCAGTTTGTTTTGCGCGGCGGATCTGGAGCCAGACGCTCACGAGTCGAACTTGTTGCCGAACGTGATGCCGCCGCCGAAAAGCTCGGCGGCGTCACCACGCAAATAGAACGCACCAGCTTCGAGCTCGATGAGAAGCGCCGCGAACTCACCTCAGCCAAGACGGATGCCGAAGTAGCGCTTTCGACACTGCGCGAATACGACGCCCAGTTGGCTGCCCAGTCTGAACTTCTTGGCCGACACCGCATTCAGGCGGATGCCGCCCAGGCCGAATGCGATCGCCTCGCCCGTGCCGTCGACGTTGCCGCAGAAGCGGTCGCGGATGCCACCGCCGAGGTCGGCCGCGCACAGTCCGCAGCTGACGAATATCAGTCCGCCCCGCGGCCCATCCTCGACGTCTCAGAACGTGACCCCATGCTCGCCGAGGTTGAGACAGCCAGGGCGCGCGAAGTTGAGCACCGAATCCAACTTGAGACGATCCGCGAGCGGGTGCGCGCCGAGCGCGCCCGGGCCGAGCAACTTGCCGCCCAGCTTGTGCGCGAGCGTGAAGCGGCCGCAGAACAGGCACGACTGGCGGTTATTCGTCAACGGCAGATTGTATCCGCGACCCGTGTCGTTGAAATGCTGCCAGCAGTGCTGGACTCTGTCGACCGTTCGCTGTCTGAAGCTCGCGTGGTTCTCGCAGCGAAAGAGGCCGAACGTTCCGCTCAGAACCAGGAACTCTCGGGGCTGCGCCGCGAAGAGTCAGCGCTGCGTGAACGCCTCTCGGCAGTGAGCGAAAGCGTGCACGGTCTCGAAATGCAGATCTACGAAAAGAAGCTGCACCTCTCCAGTTTGCTTGAGCGATCGGGTGAAGAACTCGGCCTCGTCGAAGATGTACTCGTTGCGGAATATGGCCCGCAGGTTGCCGTGCCGGATGACACGGTCGCCGACGACAGCGCCAGCGATGCAGCAGTCGAACCAGCGGCATCCGGTCGCCCGTTTGTTCGCACCGAACAAGAGGCTCGCCTGCAGAAGGCTGAGCGAAAGCTCGCACGTTTGGGCCGGGTCAACCCGCTCGCGCTCGAAGAGTTCGAAGCGCTCGAGCAGCGTCACAAGTTCTTGACCGAGCAGCTCACCGACCTCTCGAACACCCGAAAAGACTTGCTCACGATCATCGATGAGCTCGATGAGAAGATGCAGGCAATCTTCTCGAGCGCCTTCGAGGACACCAAGAACGCGTTCAACGATGTCTTCCCTGTGCTGTTCCCCGGCGGCACGGGAAGCATCTTCCTGACTAACCCCGATGAGCTGCTCACGACAGGCATCGAGGTCACGGTGAAGCCCGCAGGCAAGAAGATTGAACGACTCTCTTTGCTGAGCGGTGGCGAGCGATCACTAGCCGCGGTGGCCCTGTTGATCGCCATCTTCAAGGCACGCCCCAGCCCGTTCTACATCATGGATGAGGTTGAGGCGGCGCTCGACGATGCCAACCTCGGCCGACTTCTCGCCATCTTCGAAGACCTACGCCAAACCAGCCAGCTCATCATCATTACGCACCAAAAACGCACCATGGAAATCGCGGATGCTCTCTATGGCGTGAGCATGCGATCCGACGGCATCAGCGCAGTTGTTGGCCAGCGCGTTGCGAAAGAAACTGCAGCAAGCTAGTCGACCCAGGCCAGTGGTTCGCCGTTGACGGTGCGCACAGCCCAGCAATCGGTGAGTCGTTCGATGGTTGAGATCGATCCGTTCAGAATGTGATCGAAGTCGCGCCCGGCAAGTTCGGAGAGCGTGTAGCGGATGATCGTTCCGTGACACACAACGATCACTTGCTTGTCCCCATAATCGGCTGAGACCTGGTCCAGAGCAGCGACGCCTCGTTTGACAACCGAGTCGAGACTTTCGAGGCCGGGGTACATGGGGACATCCGGCCACTTCTCGTCGATTTCGGCCTTGGTGAGGCCCTCGCCTTCGCCATAGTTGCGCTCGATGAGCAAGTCATAGCTGCGACCCAGTTCGAGCCCTAGTCCGTCGGCGATGATCTGCGCTGTCTCGCGGGCGCGCTGCAGGGGAGAGCTGACAATCACGTCCCACTCGGTGCCACGCAGCAGCTCTACAGCTTCACGGGCTTGTTCACGCCCAGTGTCGTTGAGGGGAATGTCGCTGGAGCCTTGCATGCGTCCGGCAGCATTCCAGTCGGTTTGGCCGTGACGAATCAGTGAGAGCATCCAAAAATCCTAGCGCGGTTAGGGTGCGGACGCCGACCTGCCTTAACCTGTAGATATGGCAGCATCTTGGTCGCTTTCGGGCGCACTCAAATCTATGTTCGCGCGCGACACAATCGACGCCGAAACCTGGAGCGATCTCGAAGACGCCCTCATTTCAGCAGACTTTGGGCCGGACATCACCGACTCGATCATCGAAGAACTGCGGGCGAGCGTCGCCAAATACAAGACTGACGATCCAACCGACCTGAAGCGGATGCTGCGCGAAACCCTTGAGGAACGCTTAGCCCGTCTCGACCCCACCCTTACTCTCAGCGCCCGCCCCGCCGTAGTGCTGGTTGTTGGGGTCAATGGCGTCGGAAAGACCACCACGATCGGCAAGTTTGCCAAGTTCTTGGTCGGCCATGGCCGCTCTGTTGTGGTTGGTGCGGCTGACACGTTCCGTGCCGCCGCAGTTGAGCAGTTGGCGACGTGGGCCGAACGTGGGGGAGCATCGATTGTGCGCCCTCAGCAGCAGGGCCAAGATCCGGCATCCGTTGCATTCCAGACGGTGGAGCGTGCTCAGCGGGAGTCGATCGATATCGCCATCATCGACACAGCAGGACGCTTGCAGACTAAAAGCGGCCTGATGGATGAGCTAGGCAAGATCCGCCGTGTCGTTGAGAAGCAGACGGAGATCGCCGAAGTTCTGCTCGTACTGGACGCGACCACCGGTCAAAACGGTGTTGCTCAGGCTGAAGCATTCATCCAGCACGCCGGCGTCACTGGCCTTGTGATCACGAAGTTGGATGGTTCGGCCAAGGCCGGGTTCATCCTCGCGGTGCAGGAACGCACGGGCATCCCGATCAAGCTGGTCGGCCAGGGCGAGGGCATCAACGACCTCACTGGCTTCACCCCGCACGTCTTCGTGCAGAATCTCGTCGGCTAGTTCGCTAGTTGCCGACGGCTTTGTGCGCAGCAGCGATGTCGAGGTAGTGCGTGGCGTTCTGGCGCACGCTGGCGATCTCTTCTTCGCTCAGTTCGCGGCGTACTTTCGCGGGAACGCCAGCAACGAGCGATCCGGGCGGCACGATGGTGCCTTCGAGCACAACAGCACCTGCCGCGACGAGTGACCCGGTGCCGATGACGGCTCCATTGAGCACTGTTGCGCTCATCCCGATCAGGCAGTCATCTTCGACGGTGCAGCCGTGAAGCACAGCGCCGTGGCCGACACTCACTCCAGAACCTAAGGATGTCGGAAAGCCTTCATCGCAGTGAACCGTCACGTTGTCTTGCAGGTTTGATCCTTCACCGATGGTGATGGAGTCGACGTCGGCTCGCAGCACTGCGCCATAGAAGATGCTCGTGCGTTCGCCGAGCGTGACCTGCCCGACGAGGGTCGCGTTGGGCGCTACGAAGGCGCTGTCAGAAACCTGGGGCGTATGTTCGGCGATGGGCACGATGAGAGCTGTCATGCTTCTACGCTAGCGCGATACTTGGATAAGTTACCGCGAGAAGCGTGAAGCGATTTCGATCAGCACGCTCTCGTCGCCGACGTAGATTCCTTCGGCGCGCGGCCAGTGCCCGATCACATCGGTGAATCCCAGTGCTTCGGCGCGACCGACGGCGTCATCCCAGGCACCAACGCTCTCGAGGCTGAACTGCGGTGCGCCATCGAGGTTGAGATAGCGATCGAGAGTGGTGGATGCTCGGCCAGACTTCTCGAGGCTGTCATCCATTCGAGCAGACGATGCGGCGACGACCTGCCACCACTCCTCGAGGGTGTCAGCGGTGCGACCGAGCGTGAGCCAGCCGTCGGCGAGTTCTGCGGCAAGTCTTAGGCCGCGGGGGCCTTCCGCAGCAACCACGAAGGGCAGGCGCGGAGTCTGGGCAGGTACCCCGACCATCCGTGCATTCACTGCGGTGAACCAGTCGCCGCTGAAGCTGATGCCACCGCTGCCGGGTTGTTCGAAGCGAAGCAACTCATCGAGCCCACGTACGAATTCTTCGAAGCGGGCGTGACGTTCGCGGGGGCTCAGCTCTGCCATGCCGAGCACAGTCGAGTCAAAGCCGGTGCCGCCAGAGCCAACACCGAGTAGGACGCGACCCTCGCTGACGTCATCGAGTGTTGCCAGCTCTTTAGCAAAGGTGACCGGATGCCGAAAGTTGGGTGAGGCAACGAAAGTACCGAGCCCAATGCGGCTGGTCACGCTCGCGGCTGCCGTCAGCGTGGGAACTGTCGCGTGCCACGTCTCGTCGGCGAGGGATCGCCACGACAGGTGGTCGTAAGTCCAGGCGTGATCGAAGCCGAGTTCTTCCGCCTGGATCCAGCGATGTTTGGCTTCAGCCCAAGGCTGTTGGGGGAGGATTACGATGCCGTGTCTCACGCTCTCACCCTACTGGGGCGCGCTGTCAGCGCATTGGGTTCGCTAGCCGCGCTCCGACACCTTAAACTGGTGTGATCATGGCCACTTTTGGAAATCTCACCGACCGCCTCGCGGATACGTTCAAGAACCTGCGCGGCAAGGGCAAGCTCAGCGAAGCGGATGTCGATCGCACCGTTCGCGAGATTCGCCGTGCGCTACTCGATGCTGACGTTGCGCTCGAGGTCGTCAAAGACTTCACGGGCCGTGTTCGTGAGCGTGCGCTGGGCCATGAGGTTTCGGATGCGTTGAATCCCGCCCAGCAGGTGGTGCAGATCGTCAACGACGAGCTGGTCACGATCTTGGGTGGCGAGGCACGGCGCATCGAGTTCGCGAAGAACCCACCGACCGTCATCATGCTTGCTGGTTTGCAGGGTGCAGGTAAGACGACTCTTGCCGGAAAGCTTTCCAAGTGGCTTGCCGCTGATGGCCACACCCCGCTGCTGGTTGCGGCCGACCTTCAGCGCCCCAATGCGGTAACGCAGCTTCAGGTGGTCGCGGAGCAGGCAGGCGTTGCAGTGTTCGCGCCCGAACCGGGTAACGGCAAGGGTGACCCGGTCAAGGTCGCCAAGCAGGCCCTCAAGTTTGCCAAAGACAAGCAGCACGATGTCGTCATCATTGACACCGCTGGTCGTTTGGGTGTGGATGCCGAGCTTATGAAGCAGGCCGCCAACATCCGCAAGGCTGTCGACCCCGACGAAGTGCTCTTTGTTATTGACGCGATGATCGGTCAAGACGCGGTCAAGACGGCGCGTGCCTTCCAAGAGGGGGTCGACTTCACCGGTGTCGTGCTCTCCAAGCTCGATGGTGATGCTCGCGGTGGTGCCGCGCTGTCGGTGGCCTCGATCACGGGCCGCCCGATCATGTTCGCTTCAACCGGTGAAGGGCTCGACGACTTCGAGCCGTTCCACCCCGACCGCATGGCAAGCCGAATTCTCGACCTGGGTGACATCCTCACCCTCATCGAGCAGGCGCAGAAGACCTTCAACGAAGAAGAGTCTCGCAAGGTCGCCGAAAAGTTTGCGACTGATTCGTTCACGCTCGACGACTTTCTCGGGCAGATGCAACAGCTCAAAAACATGGGGTCGATCAAGAGCATGCTGGGCATGCTCCCCGGCGCCAAAGGCATGCGTGAGCAGCTCGACAACTTCGACGAGTCGGAGATCACGCGCACCGAGGCCATCATCCAGTCAATGACTAAGCAAGAGCGCACAGTGCCTAAGCTGCTCAATGGCTCCCGTCGTGTGCGTATCGCTCGTGGTTCGGGAACGACTGTCACCGAGGTGAACGCGCTCGTGAACCGCTTTGAGCAAGCAGCCAAAATGATGAAGACGGTTGCCAAGGGCGGCACGCCACAGATTCCCGGTATGGGCCCGATCCCTGGTGGCCATGGCGGCAAGTCGGTGAATGCGAAGAAGGGCCAGAAGAAGAAGAGCTCCAAGTCGGGCAACCCGGCTAAGCGCGCGGCAGACGAAGCAGCGCGTGCTCACGGTGCTGTCGGCACCTCCGCGCCCGCCGGCTCAGGCTTTGGTCTCGGTGGTTCGAAACCTGCTGCTGATAGTCCTTCACCCGAAGAGCTCGAGAGTCTGCAGAAGTTCCTCGGTCGTTAGTCGACTGCCGCTCTGAGCCTGCGGTGAGGGTCTCGTAGGCGCGCTTGGTTAGCTAGAAGTCGCGTCGCTGCGACGCGATACTCTGGAGTTATGACTCAGAGCCGTCCCGTTCGTATAGCCGTTCAGCTTCAACCTCAGCACGCCGAATATTCGGTCATTCGAGACCGTGTTCGTGAACTCGAACAACTCGGCGTTGACGTGCTCTTCAACTGGGATCACTTCTTTCCCCTCTATGGCGAACCCGACGGTTTGCACTTCGAGGCATGGACCGAGCTGGCATCCTGGGCAGAGCTAACGAGCCGCGTTGAGTTCGGCACCCTCGTCAACTGCAACAGCTACCGAAACCCTGACCTTCAGGCAGACATGGCCCGCACCCTCGACCACATCAGTGGTGGGCGCTTCATTTTTGGCATTGGATCAGGCTGGTTCGAGCGCGACTATGACGAATACGGCTACGAGTTCGGCACTGCCGGATCACGGTTGGATGCTCTCTCCGAGGCACTTCCGCGCATCGAGTCGCGCTGGGGCAAGGTGAACCCAGCGCCCACACGCAAAATTCCCGTGCTGATCGGTGGCGGGGGAGAGAAGAAGACTCTCAAGCTGGTCGCTCAGCACGCAGATATTTGGCACAGCTTCGCCACAGGCGATGCGCTCGTGCACAAGATGAGCGTCTTGGCTGATCACTGCGAGGCCATTGGCCGCGACATCAGCGAAATTGAGCTGTCGAACGAACTTCGCGATAAGAGTGTTGAAGATGCTGACAGCATGCGCGAGCAGGGCATCACGCTCTTCACACTGGGTATTACCGGGCCCGATTATGACCTCACTAGCACCAAGCAGTGGCTCTCCTGGCGCGACTCACAAAACGATTAATGTGACCCATTCGGGGTTTTCTTTGCCGCCGGTTCATCATCGGGCGAAAACTCTGGCAGAATAGGCGGTTGAGTCCTTCGTAGCTCGACCCTCTAATCTGGCACGAACGGAATCCACTAGAGCTTTTCTGCCGAGTGTGCCCCCACGCTCACGGCTAGCGGTTCGCCACCAATAACATTTAAATCAGGAGAATTGTGGCTGTAAAGATTCGTTTGAAGCGCATGGGCAAGATCCGTGCACCCTACTACCGCATCGTCATTGCCGACTCGCGCAAGAAGCGCGATGGTCGTGTCATTGAAGAAATCGGAAAGTACCACCCCACCGAGGAGCCCTCGTTCATCGAGGTCGAGTCCGAGCGTGCACAGTACTGGTTGAGCGTTGGCGCGCAGCCGAGCCCGCAGGTTGAGGCAATCCTCAAGCTGACCGGCGACTGGGGCATCTTCAAGGGTGACAAAGACGCTAAGAGCACCGTCAAGGTGAAGGAAGCCAAGCCAGAGTTCCAGGCTGACGAGAAGAAGAAGCCTGTTCTCAAGCCCAAGGCTGAGAAGACTGAGCCTAAGGCCGAAGAAGCACCAGCCGCAGAAGCTCCCGTCGCCGACGAGACTCCTGCAGCAGACGCAGACAAGGCTTAGCCCTTGCTCGCTCCCGCTCTCGAGCACCTCGTCAAAGGTATCGTCGACCACCCCGAAGACGTTCAGGTCGTTGCAAAGAACACGCAACGCGGTGAACTTCTCGAGGTTCGCGTGCACCCAGAAGATCTTGGCCGCGTAATCGGTCGTTCTGGTCGCACCGCGAAAGCACTGCGTACGCTGATCACGGCTCTGGCCGATGGTCGCAAGGTACGTGTCGACGTCGTCGACACTGACTTCTAACCAGTGGGCGAAGTAAAAACACCCCGCGAAGGTCGCACACAGCTGCGAGTGGGGCGCCTGACGAAGGCTCATGGGCTCAAGGGAGCCGTTAAAGTAGAGATGTACACGGATGCCCCGGAACGACGTTTCGTTCCGGGCGCCGTGTTCTCACTGCAGGTGCCAACAAGTTCTGCTTGGCACGGTAAAACGCTCGAGCTCATCGAGCTCAAGTGGTTCAACGCCCAGCCGGTCGCCTTCTTTACCGGAGTGCTAGACCGCAGTGAGGCTGAAACTCTGGTCAAGGCCATCCTCTGGATCGATCACGATCCTAACGAGGAGCCAGAAGAAGATGCGTGGTTCGACCACCAGCTCATTGGCCTCAAGGTAATCCGCGACGGCGTTCAGGTCGGTACTCTCGCGCAAGTTGATCACTTTCCCGCGCAAGACCTGCTCACGGTCACAACGGAGAACGGCGACGTACTCGTGCCGTTCGTCAAGTCGATCGTTGCCAGCGTCGACCTCAAGACCGGCAAAATGGTTGTTACCCCTCCGCCTGGCCTCTTTGAAGACCTCGCAGATGACGCAGTCGAGACCGCAGCGCCCAAGACTGACGCACCTGAAGCCAAATAGCAGTTAGGGTCAACGCGTGCGCATCGACATCGTGACGATCTTCCCCGACTTCTTTGGAGTGCTCGACATCTCTTTGCTTGGCAAGGCGCGCGAGCGTGGAATCATCGACCTCGGTGTGCACGATCTGCGTGATTTCACGTACGATCGGCATCGCACCGTTGATGACACCCCCTACGGCGGCGGCGCAGGCATGGTCATGCGTCCCGAGCCATGGGGTGAAGCGCTGGATGCCACACTCACGCCCGAAACGGTAGTGATCGTTCCGACTCCTGCCGGAGTTCCTTTCACGCAGGCTGCCGCCCGTGAGCTCGCACAGGAGAAGCATCTCGTCTTCACCTGCGGGCGCTATGAAGGCATCGACCAACGAGTCATCGACTACGCAGCCTCACAGGTGCGAGTGCGCGAGATCAGTCTCGGCGACTACGTGCTGAACGGCGGCGAGGTCGCGACGATGGCGATGATCGAAGCAATCGGCCGACTGGTGCCTGGCGTCATCGGCAACCCAGAAAGTCTCACTGAAGAAAGCCACGAACAGGGCCTCCTCGAATACCCCAGTTACACAAAACCGTCGACGTGGCGTGAACGCTCAGTTCCCGACGTTTTGCTCAGCGGAAATCACAAGGCGATTGCCGATTGGCGGCACGAGCAGCAGGTTGAACGCACCCGACGAGTTCGCCCTGACTTACTGTCCGACGAACAGTAACTATGCCCGATAGCTGGCGCCGAGCTTCCATTGCCAGGCAACCGGAGCCGAGCATCCGACAAACTTCGCCTATTTACGAGCGGTCAGAACTAGCGGACCTTCTGGCGTGATCGCTACCGTGTGCTCGAAGTGGGCGGCACGCGAACCGTCGATGCTGCGCAGTGTCCAGCCGTCGTCATCCGTGTAGATCTCGTCGGTGCCGATCATGAGCCACGGCTCGATGGCGAACACGAGGCCTGGCTTGAGCGGCATTCCACGACGAGCTTTGCCGTCATTGGGGATGTGCGGGTCACCGTGCATTTCGCGGCCAACGCCGTGACCACCGAAATCGAGGTTCACTTCGTAGCCAGCGCCGTAAGCGACATCGCCGATTGCTGCTGAGATGCCGCCGATGCGATTGCCGACGACGGCCGCGGCGATACCAGCATCGAGGGCGCGAGACGTGACATCCATCAGCTGGATATCTTCGTCGCGGGGAGTACCCACAGCAAACGTGATGGCGGAGTCAGAGACCCAGCCATCCACCGCAACAGCAAAGTCAAGGCTCAGCAGGTCGCCATCTTTGAGCGTGTAATCGTGGGGGAGCCCGTGCAGTGCAGCATCGTTCACCGAGGTGCAAATGACTTTGCCGAAGGGCGATGCACCAAACGAGGGGTGGTAGTTGATGTAGCAGCTTTCGGCGCCACGTTCGCGGATCATGCTGTGGGCGAGCGCATCGATCTCGAGCAGGTTGACTCCCACCTTGGATGCCGCCTGAGTTGCGGTAAGCACGCTGGCGACGAACTCTCCCGCGGCTTTCATCTCATTAATTTCGGCGGGCGTTCTCAACTCGATCATTCGGTAACTGCCTCTTTCGTGTGCGGTGCCAAGAGTTGCTCAATGAACTCTCGAAGCTTGTCGATAAACGGTTCTTCACCGCGCGGGTCATACAAGAATGCACGCTCAAGCAGCGAATCCGCTATTTCTACCGTGACTTCGATGTCGAAAGTGAGTGCATCTGAGGCGGGAACCCCATAAGTGGTGATCAGTAGGTCCGTCAAGATTTCGGCAAGAGCCGTGTTGTTGCTCTTGCGATCGACGTTGAATCTGCGGTCGATAATATTGCCGAAGGAGAGCACCCGAAAGCCTGGCTCTGTGCGGCTCAGCTCGACATAAATATCGATTGCAACATTGAGTGCATCGAGCGCGTTTGTCGCCCTCTTGTTGAGAGTTGCGGTGAGCCCAGCACGGTACTTGTCAAAATTGCGTGTTGCAAGAGCACGAAGCAGCGCCTGGATGTTGGGAAAGTAGCGATAGATAACGCCAACAGACGAGCGTGCCCGTTTGGCAACATCGCTGGTCGTGATCGCATCGATTCCGAGATCATCGAGGAGCACTGCGGCAGCATCAAGCAAAACGTTGATGCGCTCGGCGCTTCGTTGCTGCACTGGTTCAGTGCGAACAATGGCGGGTTTTGGCACAGGGGACCACCACGGTCTTTCAGAGTGAGATTTTCAGCATTCTTAGTCACATCGAAGATACCCTGAGAACCATGATGATCAGGCGTGCGTTCTATTACTGGCAGTTCATCGCTGTGATCGTGTTGCCCCTGTGGGTGCTGGTCGGGCGTGGAATCTTCGGCTCAAGTGTTGGCTGGGATTTCGTTCTCTTCCTGCTGCTGTGCCCCATCTTGGCCTTTGCACTACTTGCGATCGCTGGTCTGACCACGGCACGCAAGAGTGTGCGTTCTCAGCGTGCGGTGTCATGGATCGATGCCGGGGTGCTCGCCGCCTGGCATGCAGTGATCATTGCCTACGGATTTATGGATGCCCCGCTGCTGGCAGCACTCATCGTTGTCGGGGCTGTGGCTGGCTTCTGGATCGCGCTCTGGCAACTCGTCACTGAGACACGTAACCGCTTCACCACCCTCGTTGAGGGCTTCGAGCGTGATGCTCAGCGGCCCTCTCAGCCAGGAGAGCGACTCGACAACGGCAATGTCATCATCCTCGACGAGGATGAGAATCGCACTTCCGACTAAATCTGTGGCAGAATTGTTGATTGTGCTCGCGCACGACTCTGCCATGAGGGCGTCGTAACCGCTTGAAGCACAATCTTTCTTTTCTAACTATGTGTGTTCGACTCATGGCGGGCGCAGAGAGCGATCAATTATGCATATCCTCGATGACGTCGACAAGGCGTCTCTTAAAGACAACATTCCTGAGTTCCGTGCCGGCGATAACGTCAAGGTTCACGTAAACATCATCGAAGGTACGCGCTCGCGTATCCAGGTGTTCCAGGGCGTTGTTATCGGTCGTTCAGGCCACGGCGTTCGCGAGACCTTCACGGTGCGCAAGGTCAGCTTCCAGATAGGCGTCGAGCGTACCTTCCCCGTTCACTCCCCAATCATCGACCACATTGAGGTCGTCTCACGCGGTGCAGTCCGCCGCGCCAAGCTGTACTACTTGCGCGCACTTCGCGGCAAGAAGGCAAAGATCAAAGAGAAGCGCGACAACTAACACGACTCGCAATTCACGAACCAACTGCTCCCAGCGGCTTATGCTTGCTGGGAGCTTTGGGGTTAAATGACAAACGAAACTGTTGAGAACGCGCTGCCGAGCAGTCCTGGTCACCGTCGCGATGCTGGCAAAAAGGGCGGCGGCTGGAAACTCTTCCTGCGCGACCTGCTAATCATCTTCGTCGCAGCCATCCTGATCTCATTCATGATCAAGACATTCTTGGTGCGTTCCTTCTACATCCCGTCGTCGTCGATGGAAAACACTTTGCAGATTGATGACCGCATTCTCGTCAATCAGCTTGAACCCAGATTCTTCCCGATCTCCCACGGCGACGTTGTCGTGTTCACCGATCCAGGGGGCTGGCTTCCCGCACTCTCAAGCGAACCAGAGAACTGGTTTGTTGGTGCAGTGGATGGTGTGCTCGCCTTTGTGGGGCTCAGCGCGCCAGACAGCAGCAATCACCTCATCAAGCGCGTAATCGGCTTGCCCGGCGACACCATCGAGTGCTGCAACGAGTTTGGGCAACTGATCGTCAACGGCATCCCGTTGGAAGAGCCATACATTGTGCTCCCGGATTCTGTCACCAAAGCAACTCCGGAGGACTTCTCCGTTACCGTGCCCGATGATTCCCTCTGGGTCATGGGTGACAACCGCTACAACTCCGCTGACTCTGCGGCCCACCGCGATGACCCCACCGGTGGTTTTGTGAAGGTCGGATCTGTCGTCGGGCGGGCTTTTCTCATCAGTTGGCCGACCCAGCGCTGGAGCGTGCTCGACAATTACCCCACCACCTTCCAGCGGCTAACCCCGAACGCAGAGTAGACAGTGGCAGTAGCTGACCCGAGCAACGCCGTTGAGCTTGAGCTGTTTGCGGCGGGTGCGCGTGCCGTAATCGGATGCGACGAAGTCGGCAGAGGAGCGATCGCCGGCCCCGTCGGAGTCGGTATGACCGCAATGTCCCCCACGCATGGTGCTTGGCCGGTAGGGCTGCGCGACTCAAAAATGTTGAGTCAGAAACGCCGCGAACTTCTTGAACCTCTCACACTCGAGTGGGCTCCGCTGTCGTCAGTCGGTTATGCGGATGCCACAGAAGTCGACTCCATCGGAATCACCGCCGCCCTCGGGCTCGCCGGCAAACGCGCACTCATCCAACTTCATGAAGCGGGTGTTGACGTCATGTCGAGTGTGGTGCTGTTGGACGGTTCCACCGACTGGCTCAGCACTGCGCTGACCGTTGCGCCGCGAGTGCACACCAGGGTAAAAGCTGACCGGGACTGCGTGTCGGTTGCTGCGGCATCCGTGGTGGCAAAAGTGCAACGGGATCGGCTCATGATCGCAGCCGATGGGGAGTATCCCGGCTATCACTGGCCCAGTAATAAAGGCTACGGCTCAGCCGCACACTTTGAGGCGATTCGCGGCCTAGGGGCCACAGAACTGCACCGGCACACATGGTTGCGTTAGTGCGGCCTACAATAAAGACAGCATGGATGAAGACGAGTTTGAAGACTATGACCGTGAGGTCGAGCTTGCGCTGTACCGCGAGTACCGCGATGTAGTGAGCCAGTTCCGTTTTGTGATTGAAACGGAGCGACGGTTCTACCTCGCCAACGAGGTCGATTTGGTGCGCCGGGACACGGAGCACGACTTCTATTTCGAGCTCTCAATGACTGATGTGTGGGTGTGGGATGTTTACCGTTCCGACCGCTTCGTCAAGAGCGTGCGCGTGCTCACCTTCAAAGATGTGAACATCGAAGAGCTCAGCGCCAAGGATCTCGAACTGCCTAAAGAGCTCGCGCTCGACGAATAGCCGGTTAGTGCTCGGGTAGCGCTGCCGCGAGAACTTCGGCGAGGTGCTTGCCGTGCACGTTGGCGAGCTGTGTCGCCTGCGTGCGGCACGAGAAGCCGTCGGCGAGCAGTGTGCTGCCGGGTTCCGCGTTGCGCAGTGCCGGCAGGATGCCGTTTTCGGCGACCGCGACCGAAACGTCGTAGTGGCCCTTTTCCATACCGAAGTTTCCGGCTAGACCACAGCATCCACTGATTTCGGTGATGGTTGCCCCGGTCGCCGCCAGCAGAGCACGATCGGCGTCGAAGCCCATCACGGCGTGCTGGTGACAGTGCGGCTGCACGACGAACGTCTCGCCGCTCAGGCTCGGCGGTTGCCAGTCGGCCGGACCCATCGGTGCCGGAGCCGTGAGTAGCTCGGAGAGGGTGAACGTTGAGCGGGCGACCGCGGCTGCTTCCGCGATATCGGGGAGCAATTCGGTGAGGTCGGAGCGCAGAACCGCCGTGCAGGATGGTTCGATGCCCACAATCGGGATGCCCCGGTCGACATAGCGGGAGAACTCGCCCACCAGCTCAGTGAGTCGCTTTCGTGCGCCCTCCAACTGCCCCGTCGTGATCCAGGTCAGCCCGCAACACACGTCGCGTTCTGGCAGCAATACCTCATAGCCTGCCGCATCGAGCAGGCGGAGGGTGGCCCGAGCGATGTCGGGCGAAAAGTTGTCAGTGAACGAGTCGGCCCAGAGGAGCACCTGGGGGCGTTTGGGCGCGGGCAGGGTGCTCGCGCCGTGCGTTTGCTCACCGGGAGGGGGCGCTGCTCGGCTGGATGCGCGCAGGGCGCGAGCCTCGGAGCTGGAGCGGAACGGGCGGCGGGCAAATGCGGGGATCGTGCGCCGAGCATCCATTCCGCCGACCCAGAGGGCGATGCGAGCGAAGAGCGGGATCCGCAGCATCGCATTCACAAACGGGGCGATCGGTGCGATCAGGCGTGCCCAGCGGGGAAGTTGCCCGAGGAGGTAGTGACTTCGGGGGCGTAGTTTTCCGTCGTAGCGGCGGTGCAAGACCTCGGCTTTGAGGGTGGCCATGTCGACGCCGGCGGGGCAGTCGCTCGCGCAAGCTTTGCAGGAGAGGCACAGGTCGAGGGCGTCGTGCACTTCGGGGGAGTGCACACCACCGGTCACGAGGGTGCCGTTAGCCATTTCTTGAAGCACGCGGGCGCGACCTCGCGTGGAGTCCTTCTCGTCACCGGTCGCAAGGAACGACGGGCACATCACGCCGTGGCTGGCGGAGTTGTCGGCGCGACACTTGCCGACTCCCACGCAGCGATGCGCGGCCGTCGTGACATCGCCGCCGTCATCGCTGAAGGCGAAACCGTTGATCTTGGTGATGGGGAGCGCGGCCGGGCGGCGAAGGCCGGCATCGACGGGTGCCGGGTCAACCACGATGCCGGGGTTCATCAGGTTGTTCGGGTCAAAGAGTCGCTTGAACTGCCCAAATAGGCCAATTGCGGCCGGTGAATACATGTGCGGCAAGAGCTCGCTGCGTGCACGCCCATCGCCGTGTTCACCCGAGAGTGAACCGCCATGGGAGGCCACAAGTTGTGCGGCGTCATCCACGAAGGCTCGCAAAACTGCGCCATCCGTCGCGAGGGGAATGTCGAGGCGCACATGAACGCAACCGTCCCCGAAATGGCCGTACGGCATCCCCTCGATGGCGTATTCGGCCAACAACTCGTCGAAGTCGCGCAGGTACGCACCGAGGCGTTCGGGTGGCACTGCGGCGTCTTCGAATCCTGGCCACGCTTGGGCTCCGGATGCTGTGCGCCCCGCCAATCCTGCGCCATCTTCTCGAATGCGCCACAGTTGCTCCGCGGCGACCGCATCCGTGATGACGCTGGCCTCGATTGCACCGGAGTCGGCGGCGATGCGTTGTGCGCGTTGGAGTGTCTCTGCGGGCTCGGCTCCGGCGACTTCGACGAGCAGCCATCCGGCACCTTCGGGTAGTGCGGCAACAGCACGCGCTCCACGGGCTCGGCTTACTGCATCGACGATGCGCGCGTCGAGACCCTCGATCGCGCTGGGGTGGTGGGCAAGCAAGGCGGGCACTGCATCGGCTGCGGTGGCCATGTCGGGGTAGCCAAGCGCGACGAGCAGTGGATGCTGCGGCTCGGCAACAAGGTCGACGGTTGCTTCGAGCACGGTCACGAGGCTGCCTTCGGTGCCCACGAGACTGCGGGCCAGGTGATGGCCGTGCTCAGGCAGGAGGTGTTCGAGACTGTAGCCCGACACCTGACGACCGAAACGCCCCAGCTCGGTTCGAATCGTGGCGAGATTGCCGCTGACGAGTGAGTCGAGGCCGTCGACCACGCCGGGGTCGCGGGCAGCCGTGAATCGTCGGCCGAGACCATCAACGACATCAAGACTTCGCACGTTGTCGGCGGTGCGCCCAAACTGCAGCGAATGGGCGCCGCACGCGTTGTTGCCGATCATGCCTCCGACAGTGCAGCGCGACCAGGTCGATGGGTCGGGGCCAAACCGCAGACCGTGGGGTCGCGAGGCAGCTTGGAGAGTTGCCAAGACTGTGCCGGGCTGCACGCGGGCGGTGTGGGCATCCGGGTCGATCTCGATCACTTGGTTGAGGTGACGGGAGAAGTCGAGCACGATGCCGGTGCCGATCGCATTGCCAGCGACTGAGGTGCCGCCGCCGCGTGCGGTGATGGGTGTGGCGCTTTCGCGAGAAACAGAGAGCGCGGCGAGCACATCGTCGATGTCGCGAGGGAACACCACAACCTGCGGCACGACCCGATAGTTGGAGGCATCGCTGGAGTATTCGGCGCGGCGACGGGTGCTGTCATCCGCCTCTCCATTGACCACGCTGCGAAGGGCGTCAACGACGTCGCTGCGATCCTGCAGTGAAGTGTCGGGCATGGTCCTATTGTGCCCCTAGAGTCAATTCATGCCCCTGATTCTCGCTGTCGTGATTGCAGGCTTTGGTTTTGGCCTGTCGCTCATCATCGCGATCGGTGCCCAAAATGCGTTCGTGCTGCGTCAGGGGTTGCGCAGTGAGCATGTGACCGCGGTCGTGCTCGTGTGCACTCTCTCGGACATCGTGCTGATCGTGGCGGGCATCGCTGGGCTCGGAACGCTCATCCAGCAGGCCGGCTGGTTGCTCGTGATTGCCCGCGTCGGTGGCGCACTCTTCCTGCTCGTGTACGCGTTCTTGTCGATCCGGCGGGCGGCACATCCTCAGGCGCTCACGACGAGCACGGGCGGCACCGGGATGACGCTCGCCGCAGCCCTCTCGACGGCGCTCGCGCTCACCTGGCTCAACCCGCACGTCTATATCGACACCGTTCTGCTGCTCGGCTCCATTGGCGGAACGTATGGTGATGAACGCTGGTGGTTCGCGCTCGGAGCCTGCCTCGGCAGCGTTGTCTGGTTCGCGGCGCTGGGCTATGGCAGCCGGTTCTTACGTCCGCTATTTGCGAAGCCTGCTGCTTGGCGCGTGCTCGATATTGTGATCGCTGTGATCATGGTCGTGCTGGCGGCGAGCCTCATCGCTGGGCTGTTCGAGTAGCCAGACGCGCCTAGCTCGGATTGCGCACGGTGGTGAGGTCGAACATCCACTCATTGACTCGGATTGAGTGGCCTTTGGGGTACTCAAAGTCTGATTCGCGAATGAGCATGAACCCGGCACGCTGGCAGAGAGCATTGGATGCGGTGTTGTCGATGCGGGGGAACGCCAGCACATGGTCGCGGTCACCGTTATCTGCTGCGAACTGGAGGCATTCGGTAAGAGCGCGAGCGACGATCTACTGAACACTTTCGGGCCCGCCAACGAACCTCGTCATCTCGGGGGTATTGCCCTTTTCGAGCACTGGAAGGTCCTCGACCTGCCACCGCTCAAGCCACACTCGTTGGTTGACACCTCGCATCATACGGCACGATACCGCGTAAGAGTGGATGCCAAAAGAGTGGGAATCATTGGCGTCTTCTCCTCCCCATGGCGGCAGCTTGTCGCGCTGTGCGCTGACTTGCCGTGAAAGGCATCGCGATGGTGTGTCCGCGTCACTCTTGAGCCATGGCAGCAAAAGACGAACTAGGCGCTCGCGGCGAAATCCTCGCGGCCGATCATCTGACCGAAGCCGGGCTGGAGATTCTCGACCGCAATTGGCGATGCTCGCAAGGTGAACTCGACATTGTCGCTCGCGACCGTGACGAGGTCGTGTTCGTCGAAGTCAAGACTCGGTCAAGTGTGCTGTTCGGGCATCCCTTCGAGTCGATAACCTCCACCAAGGTGGCACGCTTGCGACGGCTCGCGGCCGCTTGGTGTGAGGAACACCCCGGCTCAGGTGCTGCCATACGCATCGATGCTGTTGCAGTGATCGTGCCTGCTCGTGGAGTGATCGAGATCGAGCACCTGAAGCGTGTGTCGTGATCGGCAGAACCTACGCCGTCTCACTGCTCGGTCTAGAGGGTGCGATTGTCGAGATCGAGGCCGACCTCTCTAACAACTTGCCCGGCTTTGTGCTTATTGGGTTGCCCGATACAGCCCTGGGAGAAGCGAAGGATCGGGTGCGGGCGGCAGCCACGAACTCTGGATGCGGGCTGCCGAACCGCAAAATTACCGTCAACCTGTCACCTGCCGCGCTCCCCAAACACGGCTCCGGTTTCGACCTCGGGATAGCAATCGCGGCGCTCGCAGCATCCGGCACCGTGTCCGCAGAGTCCATCGATCGTGTTGTGCACATCGGCGAGCTCGGGCTTGATGGGCGATTGCGTCCGGTGAACGGCGTACTGCCCGCAGTGCTCGCCGCATCGCGAGCTGGCTTCGGTACCGTCATGGTGCCTAGTGGCAATGCTGACGAAGCATCTCTCGTTCCTGGGATGCGCGTAGTCGCGGTTCCCTCGTTGCGCGATGCGGCGATCTGGCACGGGGGAGAGTTTGAGCCCCAACCAGTGGATGTCATCACCCGACCCATCGTCGAGGCAACTCCGGAAACCACCGGCGACCTCGCCGACATGATTGGAGGCAGCGATGCGATCGACGCGATGCTCGTCGCCGCGGCTGGCGGGCATCATGTGTTCTTGCTTGGCCCACCAGGCGCAGGTAAGACGATGCTCGCGGCACGGCTCCCTGGACTCCTGCCCGACCTCGACCCACACGCAGCCCTCGAAGTTTCTTCGATCCGATCACTCGCGGGGCTGCCTGTCGGCAGTAGCCTCACTACCCGTCCGCCGCTCGAAGCCCCGCACCACACCGCCACCGCTGCCGCGCTCGTGGGTGGGGGTAGCTCGCAGATCCGTCCGGGTGCTGCCGCGCGGGCCTCCGATGGAGTGCTCTTTCTTGACGAGGCACCCGAGTTTGCGCCCGCGGCTCTGGATGCGCTGCGCCAGCCTCTCGAATCGGGGATCATCAGCATCCACCGAGCCAACTCGGTCGCCCACTTTCCCGGTCGCTTTCAGCTCGTGATGGCCGCTAACCCCTGCCCCTGCGGGCAATGGGGTGCGCGTGACAGCGAATGCACGTGTCCGCCAAATTCGCGGCGGCGCTACCTTGCTCGGCTCTCGGGCCCGCTGCTCGACCGAATCGACATCCAATTCAGAGTTGAACGAATCACCAGTGCGCAGCTGCGTCTTGCGGGGGAGCGCCCGTCCCTCTCCACGGCGGATGCTCGCGCCAAAGTTACTGCAGCCCGGCAGCGTGCGCTTGCACGACTTACGGCAACGCCGTGGCGACTCAACTCGCAAGTTCCGGGCTCGTACCTCCGCGGCCGCGAACTACGCCTCGCGCCCAAGATCACGGCCGGGTTGGATCGCGCTCTCGAACGCGGCGGAATCACTATGCGTGGTTACGACCGCGTGTTGCGGGTCGCCTGGTCACTCGCTGACCTCGCCGACGACGCACGACCCGACGACACCCACGTCGGGCAAGCACTGTATCTACGAAAGGCAATGTCACAGTGAGCATGTTTGGACTCAAAGAATCAGAAGTAGCGAAACTCGTACGGGCGGTAAGCGCTCCCGGTGAGCTCGACCGCGACGCCATCGAAAACCGCTTTGCGCGAGCCACCTGGAGTGGACTTGCCGAACCCGGCGATCGACTCGCAGGGCGTGCTATTCAGCAACTCGGCCCGGCCCGAGCCCTCACCGCTGTTGTTGAACATTGGGACGCTGCACGCTTCGCCGGCGAGCTATCCGCCGACGGCGATACGGTGCCCGAGGACGACATGCGGCAAGCCATCGAACGGTGGCTGCCGCGACTCAAATCAGACAGTGCGCTCATCGCGTTGCGTCAAGCGGCGCGCTTCGGCGCCCGACTCCTGACGCGCGATGACACCCTCTGGCCAACGCGACTCAACGACCTCGACTGGCATGCGCCCGCGGCACTCTGGGTGCGCGGAACGGATGCGGCGCTCGCCGGAATCGTCGACGGCATCGCGCTCGTCGGCGCACGGGCTGCAACCGGCTACGGTGAACACATCACGATGGAAGCCTCCGCAGGTCTCGTCGATCGTGGATACACAATCATCTCCGGCGCCGCCTACGGAATCGACGGGATGGCCCACCGCGCAGCCCTCGCCAGCCAAGGACTCACCGTGGCGTTTCTCGCCGGGGGAGTCGACCGCTTCTACCCGAGCGGCCACGACAGCCTCCTCACCCGAATCGTCGAAAGTGGTGCTGTGATCTCCGAACTCCCATGCGGATCGCCACCCACCAAATGGCGATTCCTGCAAAGAAACAGACTCATAGCGGCGGCAAGCATGGCGACCATTGTGCTCGAGGCAGGCTGGCGTTCCGGCTCCCTCAACACCGCAGGCCATGCCGCCACGCTTGGCAGACCTTTGGGTGCAGTGCCCGGTCCCGTCACCAGCGCGGCGTCCGCTGGCTGCCACCGTCTCATCCGTGACTACGACGCCGTGTGTGTCACCGATCCCGACCAAATGGCAGAACTCGCGCCGCTCGACCGCGAAGCGCATACCAACGCCAGCTTGAACGATGCGCCGACAAACACATCCGAGAGTGGAGCCGACAGTGACCAGTCCGCTGGCCGGTCCGACCTCGAATCCCGACCTGAGTCCGCGGATGCTGACGCTCCACGCAACACCGAAACTACGCGCCTTCTCGACGCCCTCAGCACGCGCAGCGCCCGCACCACAGACGACATCGCAGCTCGCAGCGGGCTCGCACTCGCCACGGTTCGCGCTCAACTCGGGATGCTGGAGCTCGACGGCTGCGTCAGCGAGACCGAACGCGGCTGGAAGCGGACCGTATCGGCTCCAGCGAGTCGTTGACGGCCCGGCACCAACAAGCACCGACTCGCGCAAGCAGACGTATGTTGCGCGAAAAAGCGGGCAATCTCACCTGTGTGCACAAGAGGTGAAAGCTGTGAAGTCATCTCTCGCGGTGCAAAAATTGTGCACAAAGGCGGGAAATATGCCGCAAAGCTGCAGAAACAGGCCTACTCTTTAGAAAATCTAATGCTTTATATGTGCCTATTGAGATTGTTCCTAATCCTTATGTCTGCCAAAGTAGACAGGCTTAGCCCACGGATGTGCATGAGAAAGGCGACACAATGAACGATCAGTTCTTCCAAATTATCGCAATGGTCATTTATTTGGCCGCAATGCTTGGTATCGGTTGGTGGGCGTACAAGCGAACAACCAACCTTGATGACTACATGCTCGCCGGCCGCAAGCTCAGCCCAGGAGTTGCAGCGCTCAGCGCTGGCGCATCCGACATGTCGGGTTGGCTCCTTCTCGGACTCCCCGGCGCCTTCTACATTGGTGGACTCTTCCAAGGCTGGATCGCCATTGGCCTCACCATTGGCGCCTGGCTCAACTGGAAGTTTGTAGCACCGCGTCTGCGTGCCTACACCGAGGTTTCAAGAAACTCGATCACACTGCCGAGCTTCTTCGAGAACCGCCTCCGCGACAAGTCACGCATTCTGCGCATCACAGCAGGCGTCATCATCCTCGTGTTCTTCACCTTCTACGTCTCATCAGGAATGGTCGCCGGTGGTGTCTTCTTCCAGAGTGCATTCGGCTCCGAGTACTGGATCGGAATGTTCGTTGTTGGTGGAGTTACCGTTCTCTACACACTCTTCGGTGGATTCATCGGCGCAACCTACACCGACGTTGTGCAGGGCATCATGATCTTCCTCGCCCTCATCGCAGTGCCCATCGTCGGCATCACGCAGACCGGTGGAGTCGCCAACACCATCGAATCGATTCGTGCAGCGAACACCGAAATCGACATGTTCAGCCTCTTCACTGGTGGAACAGTGCTCGCCGCGATTTCTGCAGCAGCATGGGGACTCGGCTACTTCGGCCAGCCACACATCCTCGTGCGCTTCATGGCGCTCCGCTCGCCAGGAGATGCCATCGCCGGCCGCCGCATCGGTATAACCTGGATGCTTGTCTCCGTAGTCGGTGCCATGGCATCCGCCCTCATCGGTGTCGCGTACTTCCAGCAGCACCCTGAGCTCTCGCTCGAGAACCCTGAGCGGGTGTTCCTCGAACTCGCACAGATCTTCTTCCACCCACTGATCGCAGGACTCGTACTCGCAGCAGTTGTGGCCGCCATCATGAGCACGATCTCCTCGCAGCTCATCGTGTCGTCATCGGCACTGGTAGAAGACCTCTTCAAGATCGTCGCCAAGAAGGAAGCAACCCCCAAAGCTCAGGTAATCCTGGGTCGTATGGGCGTGCTGATCGTCTCGATCGTCGCCATCGCTCTCGCGTGGAACCCCGACTCGTCGATCCTCAGTCTCGTTGCCTACGCCTGGGCCGGCTTCGGAGCAGCGTTCGGACCGATCGTGATCCTGTCGCTCTTCTGGCGCAAACTCACCAGCATGGGTGCCCTTGCAGGGATGATCGTCGGTGCAGTCACCGTCATCATCTGGGGCAACGTCCCAGCGCTCACCGGAGCGATGTACGAAATCGTTCCTGGCTTCGCGCTCAACCTGGTTGTGGCAGTCGTGGTGAGCATGCTCACCTTCAAGAACAGCGCCGGAATCACTGAGGAATTCGATTCCGCAGTCGAAGGTGTACGCACCGGAACCGTGCAGCTGCCCGTCATCACCAAGCAGGACTAATTTCCGCATAGTCGCTACGTCTATCTAGACGCGAGCACTGAGGATGCCCGCCCGCCACAATTGTGGTGCGGCGGGCATCCTGCGTTAACCACGCAGCACAACAAGGAGGGCTAGAGTGCCACCGTCACGCGACCCTGTCGGATGACACCCGACGCACCTAGGCTAGAAACGTGATTCAACTCGGCCAGTACCCAGCACCCAGTCACGTCATTGCGCACGTCAGCGATACTCACCTGCTGGCTGGCGGAAGACCGCTCTATGGTGCCGTCAACACCATCGACCACCTCGAACAGGCTCTCACGCAACTCGAACGATCCACCGCGCACCCCCAAGCCATCGTCTTCACCGGCGACCTTGCTGACCTGGGCGAGCCAGACGCCTACCTACGCCTGCGCAGCATCGTCGAGCCAGCAGCGAAGCGGATGAACGCCGAGATCATCTGGGTCATGGGCAACCACGACGAACGCGCCCAATACTCGTCGCTCCTATTCAATGAAGAATCGGATGCCCCCCAAGACCGCGTGTACATGATCGACGGGTTGCGCATCATCTCTTTCGACACCACAGTGCCGGGCTACCACCACGGTGGGATAAGCGACGAGCAACTGGAGTGGCTGCGCAACGAACTTGCCGCCCCAGCCCCGCACGGCAGCCTGTTGGCGGTGCATCATCCACCGATCCCGACGCCGATGCTCGAAGCGATGGGCATGCTCGAACTTCAGCGCCAAGAACGCCTAGCTGAAGTGTTGAAGGGCAGCGATGTGCGAGCGATTCTTGCGGGCCACCTGCACTACTCAACCCACTCTACTTTTGCGGGCATCCCCGTCTCTGTCGCCTCGGCAACCTGCTACACGCTCGATCTCAGCGCCGAAGATCGGCTGCTGTCTGGCGTCGACTACGGGCAGGCCGTCAACGTGGTGCATGTCTACGAGAATCAGACAGTGCACTCGATCATCCCTGTCGGCGACACCGCAGAAATCACTGGGCACTCGGCCGAAGCCTGGACTCAAATCGAAGCGATGACGCCCGAGCAGCGCCTTGAAGCCTTCTCGGCCAAAAACTCAACCTTCAACGCGGCCGAAGTGCAGGCGTCCGAATAAGGCAATCGAGCAATAGCTGGTCCGAGCACTACGGCGACTGCATCGAGCATGCCGCCGGGCGTGAAAGCATTGGGTTATGACTCAGGGCGCTGACACCACACCACTACACACCCGAATCGAACTAGAGCAGCAACTAATTTCGCCCGAATTCGTTACTGACACCATTCGGGTACTCACCGGCCACGAATCGATTCGCAGTTTCGATCCCAGCCCCATCGCAGCCGAAGTGTTGGAAGCGATCCTGGTTTCTGCGCGCAGCGCACCCACCTCATCAAACCTGCAGGCGTACAGCATCATCGTTATCGAAGACGAGGAACGACGAGCGCGGATGGCTCACCTAGTGGGCGACCAGCGCTACGTCGCTGAAGCCCCGGTAATGCTCATCTTCTGCGCTGATGTCTCTCGGCTGCACTATCTTGCCGAGCGACAAGGCCACACTTTTGCCGCCGACAACCTTGAAATGTTCTTGACGGCATCCATCGATGCCAGCCTTGCCCTTCAGAATGCTCTCGTTGCGGCAGAATCGCTCGGGCTCGGTGCGGTGCCCATCGGATCCGTACGCAATGAACCCAGCCTCGTCGCCGAAGAGTTGGCGTTGCCCGCCGGCGTCTTTGCGGTCGCCGGACTCACGATCGGCTACCCAAACCCCGGAGTGCGCAGAGGGGCAAAACCGCGCCTTCCCAGCGGATCGGTAGTGCACCGCGAGCAGTACTCCATTGAAGACCTCGAGCAGCACGTTGGTGACTACGACGCCGTCATGATCGCCAACGGCCTGTATGCCGGGCGCCAGGTTGCCAGCGACCCCCAGATTCCGGATGCCGAATACGGGTGGGCAGAACACACCGCGCGTCGCAGCAGTAAACCAGAAACGCTCGCTGGCCCATCAGCCGCGCTGCGGGATCACCTCAAAGACGAGGTCGAATCGCGCGGGTTCTCGATTCGCTAACTGGCGAGGTTGCTAACTTGCGGGGTCGCAGGCTGAGCAAGCCCTCAGCTGGCGGGAGTCGCTAGCCGGGTTTGTCGGTTGCCCGGCTCGCACGCGCCACGAACACCAAGATCAGCGGCTGTGCCACTTTCATCACTGCCCACAGAAGCTTGTAGCGCACACTCGGAATTGATACGGCGCGACCGCGAGCAGCGCTGCGAAGAGCAGAGCGCACGACGAACTCAGCATCAAGCCACATCCACTTCGGTGCCATGGATGCTCGTTCAATGCCCAGTCGCGAGTGGAACTCGGTGCGCACAAACCCGGGAGCCAGCGCAGTGAACGTCACCCCACGACTGCGGTAGTGTGCATTGGCCCAACGGCTGAAACTCATCGGCCACGCTTTTGCTGCGGCATAGAGTCCGAGTGGGGCTTCGCCTGCAAGGCTCGCCACGGTCAGCACGGTGCCCGTACCGCGAGCGAGCATTCCGCCCAGCGCCGCATGGCTGAGGCGCATCGGAACTGTTGCTAGTAGTTCGAGCATCCGTTCCTCATCGTCGACCGAGTTGAGCTCGAACTCTTGCGGCAGCCCATAGCCGGCGTTGTTTACGAGGAACGTGATGGGCTCGGTGGCCGACTTCAGGCGAATTTCTACCACTGCGCGCTCAGCCGCGGTGGTGAGATCTGCAGCAATCACCTCGACGGCAACGCCCGCCTCCTCGCGCAGTTCGGCGGCCACGCTGTCGAGGCGTTCACGATCGCGTGCAACAAGAACCAGGTCGTAACCCTCCTGGGCAAGGTGACGTGAAAACTGGGCGCCAATGCCCGAGGTCGCACCGGTAACAAGAGCAATGCCTGTGAGGGAGCGTGAAGATCGTGTGGCCATGCCGAAACGCTATCGCGGCGAACCCGATTGCCGCGCACATGCCGCACGATAGAGGCGTGAACCTTCACCGCCTCGTGGATACCTTCGCCGCCTATCTTGCGGCCGATCGCGGCTTTAGCATGCACACAGTCCGTTCGTACCACTCTGACCTCACCAATCTGGTGGAGTTCGCCACCGAGCGCGGTGCGAGCGAGCCCGACGATCTCGACCTTGAACTGCTTCGGGATTGGCTGTGGTACGCATCCCAGGCAGGCCTAGCCAAGTCGACTCTTGCCCGCCGGGCTGCCGCTTCCCGAGGATTCAGTACCTGGTTGGAGAAGACAAATCACGCGTCGACGGATGCCGCGGCACGGCTCAAAGCGCCGAAAGCTGAGCGGCATCTTCCCCGGGTGCTCAATCGCGACCAAATGTCTGACATGTTGCAGAGCGTCGCCGCGCGCGCATCATCCGCGGATCCGGTGGCGTTGAGAGATCAGGCGATAGTGGAACTGCTCTATGCCTCGGCGCTGCGCGTGAGCGAACTTACGGGCCTGAGCGTGAGCGATATTGACGATTCTCGACTGACCGTGCGGGTGTTGGGCAAGGGGGCGAAAGAGAGAGTTGTGCCTTTCGGAATCCCTGCGCAGCGAGCGATCTCTGTGTATCTGCAGCACGGGCGCCCACAACTCACTAGTGAGACTGCAGGGTCGGCGGCACTCTTTGTTGGTGCGCGCGGTAAGCGATTGACGACTCGCACCGTGTACGAAGTTATTGCGCACTTGCTGGCTGATGTACCGGGTTCTGGTGGCTCCGGGCCGCACACGCTTCGCCACACTGCTGCTACCCATCTGCTGGATGGTGGAGCAGATTTGCGCGCAGTGCAAGAAATGCTGGGTCACGCCAGCCTCGGCACCACCCAGCTCTATACGCACGTCTCAGCGGAGCGCCTGCGCGAGAGCTATCGAACGGCGCATCCGCGGGCCTAGCTGTTGGGCTTCAGCTCAGACTCGCAGCCCGGGCACGTCGGCGCGTGGTCGCGGCACGGCAGGTTTTGGGGGAGGGACTTCGCCCGGATCGGGCAATTGAGCCCGGTAGATGGTGACTACTCCATCGAGATAGCGCTCGATAACCTTTTTCTCTGCGTCATCAAACTCGTCGAGCACTCGATCGATGCCCATGATCATGGGCATGAGCGTCGCCATTGCGGTCTCAACCGAACGCGGGTTCGGCACCACGACTACGCTGCGGCGGTCGGTGGGATGTTGCTCCCGCGTCACGTGGCCGACGCCAATGAGTCGGTCGATCACGGCGGTCACCGCGGCGGTCGAAATGTTGAGTCGTCGGGAGAGCTCGGTGGGTGGGAGCGGCCCGTGCATGATCAGGTGCTCCATGGCCTCGAGGTCAGTGGCGTTGACCGAGAGCGTGCGCCCGAGGTGTTGTTCGAACTCGTCGCTGGTGTCGAGGATGTCGCGCAACAGCTGAGTGGGGCGTCGCGCTTGGGGTTGCTCCATTGGTTTATCAGTGTGTTGCATGCGAACCAGTTTACGGCTATATTCCTAACTTGTCGAATATCTAATCAATCGAAATACTTTCTGCTTCAGAAGGAGCGCGATGTCTCGCCTCAGGACCTTCATCACCGCACGACGCACTTCGTGGATCGTTCTGGTTGGCGCACTTCTCGCAGCCGGCGCAATCTTCGCGGTAGGCACAGGCAACGAAGAAGGAACATTGCCCGGGGTCGGCTTGCCAGACTCGGCCGAATCCGCTCAAGCGGCAGCCGCGGCAGAAGACCTGCCTGGCGCTGACTCAACAGTCGCGCTGCTGGTATTCAGCCGCGATGGAGACGCTCTCAGCGACAACGATACTGAGGCCGTTTCTTCCACAGCGACAGCCTTGAGCGACTTTTCAGCGGAAGGCTTCGTTCCGCCGCCCGTATTTTCCGACGACGGAACAACAGCACTCGTGACGGTTCCGCTCGACAAACTTTCTGAGGCAGAGGAGCAGGCCGAACGGGCCGATGAGATCCGTACAGCCGCGAACTCCGATCTCCCCGATGGCCTCAACGCACTCCTCAGCGGCCCCGAGGGCTTTGCGGTCGACATCGCCGCAGTGTTCGAAGGTGCCGACTTCACGCTGCTGCTCACGACAGTCATCGTCGTCGCGGTTTTGCTGTTGATTACCTACCGCAGCCCATGGTTGTGGCTCGTGCCCCTCGTCGTCGTCGGCACCGCTGATGGCCTCGCGGGAATCGTTGCTGCCCGAGTTGCTGCGCTCGCAGGTATCCAGTTGGATGCCTCGGTCACGGGAATTCTTTCGGTGCTCGTTTTCGGTGCCGGTACTAACTATGCGCTACTGCTGATTGCTCGATACCGCGACGAGTTGCGGCTCGTTGAGGATCGTCGCGAGGCAATGTCTCGTGCGCTGCGTGGCGCTGGTCCCGCCATCATCGCCAGTGGAAGCACCGTCGTGCTCGCCCTGCTCACCCTCGTTTTTGCTGAGCTGCAGGGCAACCGTGCGCTCGGAATTGCGTGTGCCACTGGTGTCGTCATTGCGATGATCTTCGCCCTGGTTGTGCTGCCGGCCGCACTCGTGCTCTTTGGCCGCGGGTTGTTCTGGCCGTACATTCCCCAGTTCGGCACGGAAGGCAGCGCTGAGCGCGGTGTCTGGCACAAGCTTGGCGTTCTGGTCTCCACGAAGCCGGTCGTGGTCGCCATTCTGGGCGCGGTTGTGCTTGGCGCTCTCTCGTTGGGTGTTCCGCAGATCACGATCGGGCTGTCGCAGACCGAGAGCTTCACGCAGGTTCCCGAAGCAGTTCAGGGTCAAGAAATTATTGCGGATGCGTTCCCTGCTGGCAGTGGTTCGCCGGCATCCGTCATCGTGAACGCTGACTACGCATTGGAGGTCGCTCAGACGGCCGCGGGCGTAGATGGCGTCGATTCGGTGCGCATTGGTGAGAGCACAGACACGATCACGCAGATCACGGTGGTGTTGGATGACGCGGCTGAGACCGAGGCATCGTTCGCCACGATTGAGGCGCTTCGCTCGGAACTGTCGACCATCGAAGGTGCCAACGCCCTCGTCGGCGGTTTGGATGCTCAGGCTCTCGACGTGGAGCGCGCTCAGCAGTCTGATCAGGATCTCGTGATTCCGCTGATCCTGGGGCTCGTGTTCATCGTGCTCGTGCTCCTGCTGCGCTCCCTAGTGGCACCGATTTTGTTGCTGCTGACCGTGGTGGCCTCGTTCTTCGCCAGTCTCGGAGCCAGTTGGTTGCTCTTTGAGTCGGTATTCGGGTTCCCCGCGATCGACACGAATGTTGTCTTGTTCAGCTTCCTGTTCCTGGTGGCGCTTGGCGTCGACTACAACATTTTCTTGGTGACTCGAGCTAGAGAAGAGGCACTCGAACATGGCACGCGTGCCGGCATGATCCGAGCGCTGTCGTCTACCGGCGGAGTGATCACGAGCGCGGGTATTCTGCTCGCAGCAGTGTTCGCTGTGCTTGGTGTGCTGCCGCTCATCACCCTCACCCAGATCGGAATCATCGTCTGCATTGGTGTGCTGTTGGATACGCTGCTCGTTCGTACGGTCATCGTGCCGTCGCTCGCGTTTATCGCTGGCGAGAAGTTCTGGTGGCCGGGCCGCGCGATCTCTGTTGGCGCCGAAGTGCGCACTCCTCAGCGCACTGCGGATTCGCACGCAGCAAAACACGCTGCCGCGAAGCAGGTTCCCGGTTGGCGGGCTGACGAATCGCACGAGGCAAAGCACAGCATCGATCGCTAGCGGGTTGCTGGTGCGCATCACGGATCACGCGTCGGCAGCAGAATGGCCCGCGGTATCCCGCTCAGATAGTTGAGCGGCGACACGTAGTCGCCATCGAGTCGAACCCCGAAGTGTAAGCAGGACCGCATGCAGTGGCCCTGCTGCACTTCGCCGATCACCTGCCCCCGGGTCACCGAATCGCCGCGAGCGAGCGTGCTTGTCACTGGTTCGTAGCTGGTGATGAGTCCACCCGGATGCCGGATCGAGAGCACGGGTCGGTCAACTACCGTGCCCGCAAAATGCACGACGCCCTCGGCGGGTGCGCGCACCTCAACGGCTGAGCCAACATCGATGTCGATACCTCGGTGTCCGGAGGAGTATGGGTTTTCTGGCGCGATATAGGGCCGAACGATCGGATGCGGATCCGTGACGGGCCAATCCCACGGCTCCGAAGCTGCGACGCCCGCCAGATCGGCCTCAGACAGAGCGACCGATGCGATGTTCGGCGACGCCGCGCCAAACGGCAGCACGATTAGCGCGAGAAGTAGACAAACGGCGGCTCGAAGCATCCATCTACTGTCGATGATCGCGCGGCACGCGGGCCCCAAACCGACGAGTCGGGGAGAGTTAGCGACTGGGATGACGTTGTGGGGGAGCGATGGTATGATTTTGGCAGCACCGCGTGTATTCGCGGTGACTACGCGTGCCTCGCTGCGGTACAACTACCGCAGCACACGGCCACTATCTCCACTCAGTCCCCTCTCGCGCACCGTTGCGATGGGGGCGGAGGTATGCCCGGGCACCAGGATTCGCGCCAACCGGCCGCGAGTATTAACTGAGAAGGCCGCTGATGCCACGGGCAGCAGTGAGCCAGAAAAGGAGAACGGCCATGGCCGTCGTAACCATCCGCCAGCTGCTCGACAGCGGCGTACACTTCGGACACCAGACTCGTCGTTGGAACCCGAAAATGAAGCGCTTTATTCTGACCGAGCGCTCGGGCAGCCACATCATCGACTTGCAGCAGTCGCTTGCTCACATCGACGCGACGTATGACTACGTCAAGGAGACGGTCGCCCACGGCGGAACCATCCTCTTCGTCGGTACCAAGAAGCAGGCACAGGGAACGATCGCTGAGCAGGCTCTGCGCGTAGGGCAGCCCTACGTCAACCAGCGCTGGCTCGGTGGACTCCTCACCAACTTCCAGACGGTCTCCAAGCGTCTTGCACGCATGAAGGAGCTCGAGGAGGTCGACTTCGACGACACCACACGTGGTTTCACGAAGAAGGAACTGCTCATTCAGAAGCGTGAGCTGACGAAACTGCAGAAGAGCCTCGGTGGTATCCGTAACCTCACGAAGACCCCATCGGCAATCTGGATCGTTGACACCAAGAAAGAGCACCTCGCAATCGACGAAGCTCATAAGCTGGGCATCCCTGTCATCGCGATCCTCGACACCAACTGCGACCCCGACGACGTTGCTTACCCAATCCCGGGTAATGACGACGCGATTCGCTCAGTTGGTCTCCTCACCCGCATCGTCGCTGACGCGGCAGCTGAGGGACTCATCCAGCGTCACCAGAAGCCAGAAGAGGGCAAAGAAGTAGAGCCCATGGCTGCATGGGAAGCTGAGCTTCTCGGCCAGGCTGACGCTGACGCTGACGCGGCCAAGTCAGAAGAGCCTGCTACGGCTGAGAAGGCCGAAGCACCTGCCAAGGCTGAGAAGGCCGAGAAGGCCGAGAAGGCTGAGAAGGCCGAAGCGCCTGCAAAGGCTGAGAAGGCTGAAGAGCCCGCCAAGGCTGAAGCACCTGCCAAGGCTGAGAAGGCCGAAGCACCTGCAAAGGCAGAAAAGGCTGAGAAGCCCGCCAAAGCAGAAGCTGAGAAGCCCGCCAAGGCCGACAAGGACGAGGCCAAGGCCGCAAAGCCTGCTGCTAAGCCCGCCGCAAAGAAGCCCGCTGCGAAGGCCGCTGACGCAGCCGACGACAAGAAGTAAGGATTCGAAACAATGGCAGATTTTCGCCTCGAAGACCTCAAGACCCTGCGTGAGCGCCTCGGCACCGGCATGGTCGAAACCAAGAACGCGCTCGTAGAAGCTGGCGGAGACCTCGAGAAGGCCACCGAGCTGCTGCGTCTGCGCGGTGCCAAGAGCAACGCCAAGCGTTCAGACCGTTCCACCAGCGAAGGCCTCATCGCCGCACAGTCGTCTGGTGCAACAACTACGATCATCGAACTCGCCTGCGAGACCGATTTCGTTGCAAAGAGTGACAAATTTGTTGCTCTCGGCGAGGCCGTTGCTGCTGCCGTTGCCGATGCTGGTGCGTCGACCGTTGAGGAAGGCCTCGCGGCATCCGCAGGGTCGAAGACGGTTGCGCAGCTCATCAGTGACGAAGCTGCGATCCTGGGCGAGAAGTTCGAGCTTCGCCGTCTGTCCAAGCTTGAGGGCGACTCGTTCGAGATATACATGCACCGCACTAACAAAGACCTGCCTCCGCAGGTTGGCGTTGTTGTTGCCTACACGGGTGACGACGCAGAAACTGCTCGCGGAATTGCACAGCACATCTCGTTCGCGGCTCCCACCTACCTCTCTCGTGACGAGGTTCCGGCGGATGACGTCGCGAACGAGCGTCGCATCGTTGAGGAGATCAGCCGCGGCGAGGGCAAGCCTGATGTTGCTCTTCCCAAGATCGTAGAAGGCCGCCTCGGTGCGTTCTTCAAGCAGGTCGCACTGTTTGACCAGGACTACGCTCGCGACAACAAGGTCTCGGTTGCCAAGGTTGCCGCTGATGCTGGCATCACCGTTACTGGTTTTGCACGCTTCAAGGTAGGCGCCTAACACGCACACTCGTGAAGGCCCGGGGCTCTAATGCCTCGGGCCTTTAGTGTGCCGGGACCAATTTCAGGTGCCGAGGGGGTTGCTTGCAGCGAGTTTGCTGTGCGCCACCGCTGAACGCTAGTCAAACCAATAGCCTGTATAGGACGACCACGAAGGAAAGAAGACGATGACAACACAACGCAAACGCCGGGTGCTGCTGAAACTGTCGGGAGAATCCTTCGGTGGCGGACAACTCGGAGTCAATCCCGATGTCGTTTCAGCACTTGCTAAAGAGATCGCTGCGGCATCCGCCGATGTCGAAATCGCAATCGTCGTCGGTGGGGGCAACTTCTTCCGCGGTGCCGAACTGAGCCAGCGTGGAATGGACCGCGGCCGTGCCGACTATATGGGCATGTTGGGCACCGTCATGAACGCCCTCGCCCTTCAGGACTTTCTCGAACAGGCTGGCGTCGCTACCCGGGTGCAGTCCGCGATTGCCATGACTCAGGTTGCCGAGCCATACATTCCACTGCGCGCCGAACGCCACCTTGAGAAGGGTCGCATTGTGATCTTCGGTGCCGGCGCAGGCCTGCCGTACTTCTCGACCGACACCGTGGCCGCGCAGCGCGCCCTCGAGATCGGTGCTGAAGAAGTGCTGGTCGCTAAGAATGGTGTCGATGGGGTTTACGACGCAGACCCCCGCAGCAACCCGAATGCTCGCAAGCTTGACTCAATCAGTTTCCAAGATGCTCTCGTGCAGGGACTCAAGGTTGTTGATTCCACCGCGTTTAGCCTCTGCATGGACAACTCCATGCCGATGCTGGTATTCGGCATGGAACCAGCAGGAAATCTCACCCGCGCGATCGTTGGAGAGCAGATTGGAACTCGCGTGCACGGCTAACGTGCCGAGCTGTTTAACGCCACCAACCCAAACAGACCCCCTGTGTGAAGCGAGGCAAGAGCTCAGCGACGCCAGACAAACTCCGAGCGTGCTGCAGCCGTCGATGCCACGACTGCACGCTAAACTCGGGGGAGACTAAGAGGAGTGCTCGTGATCAGTGATGTTCTAGCGGAAGCTAGCGAAAAGATGAACAAGGCAGTGGAAGCTGCCAAAGACGACTTCGGCACGGTGCGCACTGGCCGTGCCAACCCCGCACTGTTCCAGAAGGTGCTCGTGGACTACTACGGCACCCCGACACCTTTGCAGCAGCTTGCATCGATGGTCAATCAAGAGGCGCGTACGCTCCTCATCACGCCGTTCGACAAGTCAGCGCTCAAAGACATTGAGAAGGCTATTGCCGGGGCCCACCACTTGGGCGCCAGCGTTGGCAACGATGGCAGTGTCATCCGTGCCACGCTGCCCGAACTGACGGAGGATCGCCGCAAGGAGTTCGTCAAGATTGTTCGTGACAAGGCTGAGCAGGCTCGAGTTTCGCTGCGCAACGTGCGTCGCAAGGCTAAAGATGATCTGGATGCCCTCACTGAGGTCGGCGAAGATGAGGTCGCTCGTGCGGAGAAGGAGCTCGAAGCGAGCACCAAGGCTCACGTAGACGCTATTGACGACGCACTCAAGCGCAAAGAGTCCGAGCTACTCGAGGTCTAATGGTCTCCGAATTCGAAGCTCAGGTTCGGGCAACTAACGACAAAATCAACGCCCGTACAGGGCGTCCTCTAGCGATGGCTCTCACTGTGGGGCTCGCGCTAGGGCTTTCGTTGTTGTTCAGTCTGATCTTTGTCAAAGAGCTGTACATGCTCTTTGCTGGCGTTCTGGTGGCGTTCACGGCTTTTGAATTGGCCAGCGCGCTTCGGTTCGCTGGGCTCAATATTCCGCGACTGCCCACTGTCATCGCCGCTGTTGCGGTCGTGCCGGCATCGTTCTATTGGCTAGCCGAAGGACAGTGGTACGTCACTCTCGCAGGCATCGCCTTTGTCAGCGTGTGGAGGCTCGTCTGGCTTATTCGGCCGAGCCACCGCGGCTCTGTGCGTGCCGTGCTCAGAGATCTCGGAGCAGGCGTCTTCGTCATGCTCTACATTGCTTTCTTGGCGAGCTTCACTGTGCTGCTCACCGCGCAAGACGGCGGCCAGTGGTGGACACTCGCGATGTTGATCGTCGTCGTCGTGAGTGACATCGGGGCCTACGCCAGCGGTCTTTCCTTTGGAAAACACCCCATGGCGCCGACCATTAGCCCTAACAAGACTTGGGAAGGTTTTGCCGGAGCTGCGGTCGCATCGGTGACTGCCGGAGTGCTGTTGGCACTCTTCATGCTCGATCAACCTGTCTGGGTCGGAATCATCTTTGGGCTCGTCATTCTCGGCACCGCCACAATGGGCGATCTTGCGGAATCGCTCATCAAACGCGACCTGGGAATCAAAGACATCAGCACCTGGCTCCCGGGCCACGGAGGGTTCCTCGACCGCGTCGATTCATCGCTGCTGTCGGCCGCCGCCGGCTATGCGCTGTTTCTTATCTTCGCGTAGGGCACAATAGAACCGTGAGCACCACTTTCCCCCGCACCCGCAAGTCAAAGTTGGGTTATAACGTTGACCAAGTCGAGGACTTCCTTGAAGAAGCTCGCAGCGCTTACACGTCTGAGCGAACTGACACCGCTGTGGTCTCGTCGCGTACTATTCGCAAGCTCGCTTTTGTCATGCAGAAGGGCGGATACTCGCCGCTTCACGTTGACTCTGCGCTTGAGCGCCTAGAAGATGCGTTCGCTGTTCGAGAGCGTGACCGTTCGATTGCGGACCTCGGTGAATCGGCGTGGTATACGAATGCTCGTTCAGAGGCTCAAGAGATCCTCAATCGTCTGGCGCGACACAACGGTAAGAAGTTTTCTCGCGTCAGCTCGTTCACAACGGGCTACGCAGTCAAAGACGTCGATGCGTTCGCAGATGAACTAGTCAGCTACTTTCAGCATGGCGCTCCGCTCACTATCGAACGTGTGCGCACCGTTGCATTCCGCAGCACTAAGGGCGGTTATCGCGAGTCACAGGTCGACTATCTGCTCGACAGCGTGATCGACGTCATGCTTGCGGTTCGTTAGTTCCCTCCGTTTTTTCAGGTCGGTACGCTAACATTCCAAATATTGTGTTCATAAATTCTCGAGCAGTAAATCTCCGCACTCAGGCAAAAAGCCAGGGTGCGGATGTTTCTGGGCACCACAAACGTTCCCCATGGAGTCTTCGACTCTTCGCATCCTTGGTCAGTCTTGGGTTCGTCGCTACCTTCATGATGGCTGTCCCAGACCCGGTCAGTACGGTATCTGCCGCTAGCGTGCCGGTGAACTCGATCGAGCGCGCCGAAGTGCAGTCGCTCACCGTCGCAGAAGGTTTCGTCAACGAAATTTCGCGCGACAAGCTGGCCGTGAAAGAGATCGTCGTAGAACCGGTGATTCCCGCTGAGCCCGCTGCGCCCGTTGCGCCCGTTGCGCCAGCAGCAGGGGTGCCCGATCCCGGAACGGCTCAAGCAATCGCGCAGTCGATGCTTGCCGCACGCGGCATGGGCGCAGACCAGTTCAACTGTTTGGTCGGCCTGTGGAACCGCGAATCAGGCTGGAACGTCTACGCAATGAACCCGTCTAGTGGCGCGTACGGCATCCCGCAGGCGCTTCCTGGCAACAAGATGGCGACAGCGGGCGCTGACTGGGCCACAAACCCGGCAACTCAGGTCGCCTGGGGCCTCAGCTATATCGAGAGCCGCTACGCGACGCCGTGTGGAGCGTGGGCTCATTCCGAGAACAACGGCTGGTACTAGCTCCCTACGACCGAACGCATAAGCTTGAGCTATGCCTCGTTCGAATCGCCCCCGCGGGCGGCGTCGCCCCGACGATGACGATCGTGGTGACCTCAACCAAGTGCTGTACGGTTCCCGTCGAACCGAGCACAAGTCAGACGGCGAATGGAATGTTCAGCCAGTCTCGTCAGGCAACGCGGTCAAAACCTACACCTGCCCCGGATGCTCTCAGCCCATCTCTGCGGGGGTCGCGCACACTGTCACGTGGCGTGCTGACGGCATCATGGGCGAAGCAGACGACCTCGCAGCGCGGCGCCATTGGCACCAGCACTGCTGGAAGATCAGATTGTGAGAGCACCCCATGAGTGAAGCGATCAGAGGCGCGACCGAGCTCCCAGCCAAGCGCGAACACATCGAATTGCAGACGAGCGACGGTTTCACTCTCGTTGGTGAACTCTCGTTGCCCGAGTCTGGCCATATCGCCGCGACTCTTGTCACGCTGCATCCGCTGCCAACGGCAGGCGGTTTCATGGATTCCCACATCATTCGCAAGGCAGCGGCACGTTTGCCTGCGTTAGCGGATGTTGCGGTCTTGCGGTTCAACTTTCGTGGCGTTACCTCGCCCCGCGGCACATCAGAAGGCTCATTTGGCGAAGGGCTGCTTGAGCAACACGATCTGACTGCTGCCATGGACTTCGTGCGCGAGCGCGGGCTACCCAACGTGTGGCTGATGGGTTGGTCATTCGGCACCGAGGTTACTCTCAAGTTTGGCCGCGAACATCCCATCACGGGAGCAATTTTGCTCTCACCGCCACTCCACCGCGCGAGCGCTGACGAGGTTGCTGCGTGGGCGGGCGATGAACGCCGCTTGGTCGCAATCATCCCGGAGCTTGACGACTATTTACGTCCGGAGGAGGCAGCAAAACGCTTTGCTTCGGTGCCCGAGCTTGAGTTCATCGTCGTTGAGGGCGGAAAGCATCTCTGGGTGGGGGAGGCGCAGACGTACCGCGTACTCAGTGAGATAGTTGCCCGACTTAACCCGATGGTGCTGCCGTTACCGCGTACGTGGCCTCCGGAGCCTGCACAGTCGTTGTGAGTGCGTGCCCCGCGGTCAGCTAGAGATCTGCTTGGCGGGGAACGATAACCTGCTGAACGATGAGCAGTATCGCCGCGGCCACGGGAATGGCGATGAGCGCGCCCAAGGGGCCCAGCAGCGTTCCGCCAGCGAGAACCGCGATCACCACGAGCGCTCCGGGTATCTTGACCGCCTTACTCATAATGCGCGGGTTGAGGAAGTACGCCTCAACCTGCATGTAGATCAGGTAGTAAATTCCGACCGCGATGACGCTCGGAGGGCCGTTGAACAGCAGCACGAGCAGCGTGATGACAACCGAACCACTCAGTGTTCCCACGAGTGGGATGAGTGAGCCCAAGAATGCGATGAATGCAAGCAGTGCTGAGTACTTCACCGGCAGCCCAAACGCCGGGAAGATCAGCGTGAGCACAATAAATGACAGAACGCCGTTGACGAGAGCAAGCGAACCCTGGCCAATGACATAGCGGCCTACTGCGGTGCTTACCTGCTCAGCGAGGTCAATGAACTTGGCCCGCTTCGTCGCGGGCACTAGCTGGTAGATGCCCGACTTGATGTTGTTGATTGACGACACAAAGTAGATAGTGAGAATGAGCACAATAATCGCGCCGGTGATGCCGGTGGCGATACCGATGCCCACAGCAAAAACGCCGCCACCGATGGTGGTGAAATCGAGCTCAGTTACCCAGGTGGTGAAACCGTCGAGCAGATCTTGAACCTCGAGCCAAGGAAACGCTGTTTCAACGTTCTCTCGGATCGTTCCATCAAAAAGCGCCGTCACGAGCCGCGGAATAGCCTTGGCCGCATTGCGCACTTGCTCTGCGATCACGGGAACGATTGCAAACACGAGCCCCGCAAAGACTCCGAGTACGCCGACCAGCACCGTGAGAATTGCCGTCCACCGCGGAAACTTTTTCTTCTCGAGCCAGGTCACCAGTGGATCGAGTCCAAGCGCAAGGAAAAGTGCCGCACCAACATAGGTGAGGATCGTGGCTAAGGAAATAATCGTCTGACCGATTCCGACCGCGACGAGCACACCTAGGCCGACCAAGAGCCCGAGGCGGAAAGGGTTGAGAATCTTCATTGCAAGGCTCCGTCCAGCCTGAGACGACGAGGGTTCAGGCTGCACGCAATTCTAGGTGCCCGCAGGCAGATTACTGGCCAACATCCTCGGCTTGGTTGAGAACTCCGCGGAGGTTCTCGAAGTAACCGGCAACCGTCTCGCGCTCAGCTTTGATCTTGGCCAAGCGTTCCTCGGAATCGCTGACAAGCTCGCTTGAGCGCTTCTCGGCATCGTCGACTAGCGATTTGGCGCGCTGCTCAGCATCCGCAATTTCGTTCGCCGCGCGCTCGGATGCTTCCGTCAGTATCGACTTTGCTTCTGCTTGCGAGTTCGTGCCGAGCTCTTCTGCTTCGTGGCGCTTGGCGTTCGCCTCTCGCACGGCCTCTCCCAATTGCGCCTGAGCTTCTTCAAGGTAACTCTGTGTCTGAGTTGATGCCTCTTTGTGCTGGGCCAAGAACTCCTTTTCAGCCTCATCACGACGGGCCGCGAGTTCTTGCCCTAGCGCGATGCGTGCCGCGTCAGCTTCGCGTTCGATTGAGGTGCGCGTCTCTTCACGCTGATGTTGGATGGATGCCCGAGTCGACTCGACTTCGTTGGCGAGTTCTGCGCGCTGGCGTGCAATGTCTCGCTCGAGGTCTGCGGTTTGTTTCTGCACATCGTGAGCGAGGGCCGCGCGAGTTTCAGTATCTTCCGTCTCGAGGGCGGTGCGCTTGCCGTCAATCTCAGCATCAAGATCGGCGTGACGACGGGCCATCTCTTCTTCGAGGTCTGCGGTATCTGTCGCGATTTTTGCTTCAAGCTCGTTGCGTCGCCTAGCCATCTCGGCTTCAAACTGGGCGCGTGCCGTTGTGCTCTCGTTCTCGAACGCGCTGCGAGCGATTGTAATTTCTTCTTCAAGTCCCGCGCGGGTGCTCTCAACGTCGCTCTCGAGGGCTGCTCGCGTTGAGCTGACCTCCTTGGCGAGTGCCTTCTTGGTGGACGTGACCTCGCGATCGAGCGCTTTCTTCTGGGCTGCCAGATCTGCTGCGAGTTCACTGCGTGAGGTCTTGACGTGTGCCTCAAGTTCGGCGCGAGTTGTTGTCACCTCGTCGTCGAGTGCTGCCTTGGCCGTCGCAACTTCTTGCTCCAAGTTTGAGCGAGTGGTTGTTACCTCTTGTTCGAGCGCTGCCTGGGCAACTTTAACTTCCTGTTCAAGCGCAGTCTTGGTGGTTGTGACCTCTTGTTCGAGAGCCGCCTTCGTGCTCGTTACTTCGTACTCGAGAGCCGCCTTCTCGGTGGTGACTTCGTCATCGAACTCTGCTCGAGTGATGGTGACATCGCTCTCGAGTTGCGCTCGTGCTTCTCGCTCGTCTAGTTCCCACTGCTCGCGAGCTTCAGTAAGTTCGCTCTCAAGCGCTACACGTGCGGTTAGTACGTCTTTCTCAAGCTCGCTGCGTACGCTCGCGGCCTCAGACTCGACCGCTGCTCGTGTGGCATCAGTCTCAGCCTCTAGCGCGGCGTAAGCGGCATCCAGTTCGGCCTTCTGCTTTGCCTGAGCGGCGTTGGTTTCGTTGGCAAGCTTCGTATGAGCTGCCCTGGTCTCGTTGGCAAGCTTCGTTTGTGCAGCTTTAGTCTCGTTGGCGAGGGTCTCGCGGGCGGTGGTCGTTTCCGCTTCCAGCTCGGCGCGAGCAGTCTCAACCTCTCTCGCCAGATCGGTGCGTGCCTGCTCGACATCGCGTTCGAGGTCTTCGCGCTGCTTCGTGTTCTCAGCCTCGAAGGTGGCGCGGCCCAGTTCGGCGTCGCGGGCTAGCGCTTCGGCAGCCTCGTGCGCTTCAGCTACTTCGCTTGCCGTGCCGGCGCGAAGTTCCGTCATCGCGCGTTCAGTCTCGGCACGCAGGGCTGCAGCTTCACGTTTGGCTGACGTGCGAGCATCCGCTGCCTCAGTCGCAACAGCACCTCGAATGGTGGCTGCTTCGCGCGAGGCATCTGAGGTGAGTTGCGCTGCTTCGTTGCGAGCGCGGGAAATGAGAGCATCCACTTCGGCCTGTGATGTTTGGGCTAGCGAGTCGGCTTCGCGATTGGCATCGGCCAGAATGCGTTCTGACTCGCTCGTTGTCTCGTTGCGCAAGTTCGTGGTTTCCGACTGAACAGCCTTGCGCATCTTCTCAGCATCAATATCAGCCTGGCTGATCAGCTGAGTTGAGTGCTCCTCGGCAACCCGAAGCATGCTCTCGAGCTTGGAGCCAAGCCCGCTGTAGGTGGGGCTGCCCGACTCGTCGAGTTCTGCCTGCAGATCCTCGTTAACAGCAAGGAGTCGCTTCACTTCTTTGGTAGAAGCGGTGCGGTCAGCTTTGGCAGCGACTAGTTCGCGACGAAGTTCGCCAATTAGTTTGTCGACATCATCCTTCTTATAGCCGCGCATTTCGGTGCCGAAGTCAGTATCGTTGGCGGCCAAGGCATCTCCTTGAAGTCAGCGGAAAGGACCTTTAGAGTTTAGTGGTGCTGGACCGCTAACTGTCATTCCGGTCTCGATGGGCTTTGGGCACTCAACGTTCTCTCAGTCAGTTCCCAGACGCAGGACTAGGTGCCCACACGCCCATCCGCTATTCTTGAACGTCTTTGTTGTTGCCTACCCGCCTAGATTGGGCCCTCGACCTGCAGACCGTACTGAGGTTGCGCCAACGTGGCGAAGGGATTTGTGACGTAAGTCACTGTCGGCAACGCGAAAGGAGAGATAGTGAGATTCGTTCTCGCCATAGTTAGTTTTATGCTCGCGGCCGTAATGATTGGCTTCGGCATCGCGCAGCAAACCATTCTTGCGACGCCCGACGAGGTCAGTGTGTCGGCTGAAACCGACGGTACCGCACCACTTACCGTCGTCGACGGTGCTGCGTTCAACGCCCACTCAGGCAACCAGACCATTAGCGTCACTGGCCCTGGGCGAATCGTTGCCGCCTACGGCAGCACATCAGATGTGCTCGCATGGGTCGGAGACGCCAGCTACAACATGGTCACCATCGACCCCGAGTCTGGTGACCTCGCGACCGAAACAATTCGCGGTAGTGAACAAGAAGTGCCCGATCCGTATGAGTCTGACCTCTGGCTCGAGAATTACACGGCCGACAACAAGCTCGCGCTGACCGTCAAGATTCCTACCGACGTGTCATTCATTTTGGCTGCTGACGGCGTCGAGCCTGCTCCCAACGCAGTGTCGCTCTCGTGGCCACTCGACAACACCACCCCGTGGGCAACGCCTTTGATCATGGGCGGTGCCGCCATACTTTTGCTTGGGCTCATCTTCCTTATGTGGGCTGTGCATCACATGCGTCGCGCAGGTGGACCTCGTCGCAAGCTGCAGAAGATGCCGAAGGTTCCCAAGAAGCCCCGCTACAAGCCGTCAAAGCGTTCGGCAAAGGCCGGCGAAAGCACGACTCTCAATACGACTAAGCGCGTCGCTGTTCCGGCAGTGCTGCTCAGCGCACTCATCTTGAGCGGATGCACGGTCACGTCACCCTCAGGCACGTCAGAAGACGCGGGTGCGCCGACTCCGAGCCCGACCTCCACGTCCGAGGGCAGTAAGGCCGCGTCGCCAGCGGTAGCCGTGCGTCAAGTAGAGAAGATCGTTGCTCGCGTGAGCGCGGTGTCGCTTGAAGCGGATGAATCCCGCGACACTGACCTCATTGAGACCCGTTTTACCGAGGCAGCTCTTGAATACCGCCTTGCCAACTACAAGATGCGTAAGGAAGACAGCTCGATTGCCTCGCCGATTGCCATTCCTGACGGACCAGTGCAGTTGACGCTGCCGCAGCAGACCGATTCATGGCCACGCACCGTTTTCACGATCATCCTTGATGAGACGGACAGCACCGTTGCGCCCATCGCGCTCTTCCTCGAGCAGGCGTCACCTCGCGAGAATTACAAAGTCAGCTATTCGATGAACTTGGAGCCTTCAGTGGTCTTCCCCGATGTGGCTGCAGCCAGCGCCGGAACTTCTCGACTGGCGGCAGACAGCGGATTGCTGCGCTCATCGCCCACCGAAGTCGCACTGGATTACGCCGAAATCCTTGAGCAGGATGTCGACAGCGACTCCTACCTCGACTTCGAGCCAGAAGGCGACAGCTTGCGAGTAAACGTCGGCCTCGCGGTAAAGAAGAAAGAGAAGGCTGAGCTTTCGAGCACAGCAACCCTCACCTACGGTCACGAACTCGGTTCAGCCGACCCCATAGCGATGGCGACCGTCGATGCTGGAGCGATCGTTGCAGTGCACCTCTATGAAACGAAGGTGGCGAAGCCGAAGGAAGATGGCTCCGCGGTGACCTTCAGCGGTCAGACGAAGGCGCTTTCTGGAATCTCCATTACGGAAACCGGCATCAAATCTACCTACGGAGATCAGCTACTCTTTTATGTTCCGGCCGCAGGTAGCGGAAAAAAGATCGTCCTGCTCGGATACACCCAAGGACTTGTTGCAGCATCGGAGTTGAATTGACAAACGCCCCACTGAACGCCGCTAGCTTGCGCGGTGCCGTCGACCTCTCATCATTGGTTCGTCAGCATAATGCGCCCGCCGCTGCTTCGACTACAGGAGAAGCCCCGCAGTCGAGTGGCTTCGCGACCAACGTCAATGATGCGTCGTTCACTCAAGTGCTTGAACTCTCGAACACAGTTCCGGTGATCGTCGAGTTCTTTGGTCAAGGCGTTGAGCCGACGCTTGAGCCAACGATCACGGCGTATGCGGGAAAATTCGCTCTCGTGACGGTTGACGCTACAAATAACCCTCAGCTCGTGCAGGCCTTCCAGGTGCAGCAGGTTCCGACCGTAGCTGCCGTGATCAGTGGCCGCCCCGTGCAGCTCTTTGCCGGAGTTATGCCTGAGAACGACCTCAAAGAGGTGCTGGAGCAGGTATTGCAGCTTGCCGCAGAGAGCAACGTGACGGGAACGCTGCCGGCGGGCGAAGCATCCGAAGCAGATGCTCAAGAACCTGTCGAAGAGCCTCTGCCACCGTTGCACCAAGAGGCGTATGACGCGATCTCTGCCGGCGATTTTGCTACGGCGATCACGAAATATGAATCAGCCATTGCGCAGAACCCCCGCGATCAGCAGGCAGTTGCTGGGCTCGCGCAGGTGTCGTTGCTTGCTCGTCTTGAGAACGAGACGGCAGATTCCGTGCGCAGTGCAGCCGCCCAAGATCCGACAAGTGTGAGTGCGCAACTGGCTGTCGCTGACCTCGACGTGTCTGGTGGGCACGTGGGTGATGCATTCGCGCGCTTGCTCGAGCTCTACCCTTCTGCGGATGCGGACGGCAAGAACGCGATTCGCACCCGGATGCTCGACTACTTTGAAATCGCGGGAGCCGAGGACCCTCGGGTTGCTGACGCTCGTCGTCGGTTGACGCTGCTGCTCTACTAGGGCCAAGCTCCGGTCATTGGCTGAGGCTGTCGCGTGCGATAGCCGCGATTGTTGCCCCGGTCGCCCGTACGAGGTCGCTGGGGGCAAGTTCGATATCGAATCCGCGCTTTCCGCCACTGACAAAAACCGTGTCAAAGAGTTCGGCGGTTTCGTCGAGAACGGTGCGGTGGGCAGTTCTCTGCCCGATCGGGCTAATGCCGCCAACAACATAGCCGGTGCGGCGTTGGGCTACGGCCGGGTCAGCCATCATGCCCTTCTTGCCATCGACGGCGGTGGCGAGCGCTTTGAGATCGAGTTTTCCCGAGACAGGAACAACGGCGACGACAAGTTCATCGTCGACGGATGTCATCAGGGTCTTGAATACTCGCTCGGGTTCGATGCCAAGTTCGGTAGCCGCCTCACGGCCAAACTCGGCGGCGCTCGAGCTGCGCTCGTAGGGGTGCGGGGTGAATGCGATTCCGAGAGCGTCGAGCGCAACTGTTGCGGGGGTGCCGAGCGCCATCAGCACTCACCGGCAGCTGTCAGCGATGTGATCAGGTCGAAGTGAGGGTGCATGCAATCTAGAGTAATGACACGCGAGCATCCAATGGGAGTGCTTGCAGGAGTAGCGGAGTTACTGTGACTATCTATTTGGATCATGCGGCCACGACGCCGATGCGTCCCACCGTGGTCGAGGCTTTCGCTGCGGCCCTTCCTGTTGTGGGCAATCCGTCGTCGATTCATTCTCAGGGGCAGTCCGCAAAGCGGATGCTTGAGGAAGCGCGCGAAATTGTTGCGGCAAGTCTGGGCGCGGATTCCGTTGAGGTCACGTTCACCTCCGGGGGAACTGAGGCCATCAACCTCGCGATTAAGGGCCTGTTCTGGGCCCGAAACTCAGGCACGGTTGCCCGCCCAAGAATTTTGGTTGCACGAGCTGAACATCACGCCACGATTGACGCTGTGGAATGGATGCACGAGCACGATGGCGCAGTGCTCGACTGGATCCCTGTCAACAGCTTCGGCCGCGTCGACGTTGATTACGTGCGGGATGCGCTCGCGGATGACGTCGCCCTTGTCACGATGCTCTGGGCCAATAACGAGGTAGGAACCCTGCAACCGGTTTCTGAGATTTCGGCGCTCGCTGCAGTACATGGCGTTCCGGTGCACGTGGATGCTGTGTCGGCTTTGGGCTATGTGCCGCTCGATTTTCATGCTGCTGGTGTTGCGGCGCTGAGTGTGTCAGCTCACAAGATCGGGGGACCGGTCGGAGTCGGGGCTCTCCTGATTGCGCGTTCGGCGACGGTAACGCCATTGATCCACGGTGGCAGCCAGCAGCGGGCACGTTCGGGAACGCTGGATGCTCCCGGTGCGGTGGCGTTTGCTGTCGCGGCGCGCGAGGCGACTCAGGGTTTGGCCGACAGCGCTCAGCGTCTGGTCGAGCTGCGAGACTCACTGATCTCTGGCGTGCGTGTGGCGGTTCCTGAGGCGGTTCTTCGTGGGGACTCCGACGACAGGCTGCCAGGCAATGTGCACTTCACGTTCCCGGGCTGCGAGGGCGATTCGTTGTTGTTTTTGCTCGATGTTGCCGGGTTCAGCGTCTCGACGGGCTCGGCGTGCCAAGCGGGAGTTCCCGAGGCAAGCCATGTGCTGCTCGCGATGGGTCTTGACGAGCCGACGGCGCGGGGCGCGCTCAGGATCTCGCTGGGGGAGACGACAACTGCAGAGGAGATCGCGCAGTTCGTTGAGGCACTTCCGCGAGCGGTTGAGCAGGCAACCGCTGCAGGGTACTCGAGCCGGGACACCATTCTCGGTCATTATCCCGGCGCTTAGCGCAGCCACTAGTGCGACCAACCGAGCACTGCTTGAGCGACTGAATGCCGTCGAACGCCAACGTGCCGCCGTCGAGGAGGCGTTCACCGACATCCCGCAGTAAGAACTTGCCCAGCAACTCGTCTCGTACACTGGATGTATGAAGGTTTTAGCGGCGATGAGTGGCGGAGTGGACTCCGCAGTTGCTGCCGCGCGGGCAGTCGAGGCAGGGCACGAGGTTGTTGGAGTGCATTTGGCGCTCAGCAGGCAGCCCGGCACACTGCGCACGGGCGCTCGCGGTTGTTGCACCATTGAAGATTCGATGGATGCGCAGCGGGCGGCCAATATCATTGGCATCCCGTACTACGTGTGGGACTTTTCGGAGCGTTTCAAGCTCGATGTTGTCGATGACTTCATTGCCGAGTACTCGGCGGGGCGCACGCCCAACCCGTGTATGCGCTGCAATGAGCGCATCAAGTTTGCGGCACTTCTCGAGAAGGCTGTTGCGCTCGGTTTCGACGCGGTTGCCACCGGCCACTACGCCAACATCGTTGACGATGAGCAGGGAAATCGTGAGCTCCACCGCGCAGCCGCATGGGCGAAAGACCAGTCCTACGTCTTGGGTGTGCTCACTACCGAGCAGCTTGCGCACAGCATGTTCCCCCTAGGCGCGACTCCGTCGAAGGCTGAGATCCGCGCCGAAGCGGCCGAGCGAGGCTTCTCCGTAGCCAACAAGCCGGATTCGCACGACATCTGCTTTATCCCTGATGGCAACACTCGCGGGTGGCTTGCCGACAAAGTGGGCGCCGAGCAGGGCGAAATTCTGGGCCGATCGGGTGAAGTTCTCGGCAAGCACGAAGGAGCATTGGCCTTTACGATTGGTCAGCGCAAGGGCCTGAACGTCGGGTACCCGACCGATGATGGCAAGCCCCGTTTCGTGTTAGAGATCCGACCCAAGACCAACGAGGTCGTTGTCGGGCCACGTGAGGCTCTCGCACTCTCAGAAGTTGCGGGCACGAAGTTCTCGTGGGCGGGTCTCGACCCCCTCGCTTCCGGTATCATTACTGAACCCGGCGAAAGTTTTGAGTGCCACGTCCAGGTGCGTGCTCACTCTGACCCGATGCCCGCTGTCGCTCGAATAGATGCGTCGGCCGTAGACGCCGATGGCATCGAGACGGGCCCCGAGCTTGTGGTCAATCCCAACGAACCGCTCAATGGCGTGGCACCCGGCCAGACTGCGGTGCTCTATGTCGGCACGCGGGTTCTTGGGCAGTGCACGATTGCGCGCACAGTTTCTGCAGTTCCAGCACAGGTTTAGTCTGCGCAATTGCTTCTGATTTCGGCGGGGCGCAGCTTTCGTCGTAGGCGCTGTTTACACTTGACTAGTGGCCAACAACACCGAGAAAACCGGTTCAGTAAGCGAGTCTGACGAGCAGGTCGTTGAGACCACCGATCCGACTCTTGCTGCAGCGCGTGACGAGGTTGATGCGCTCACTACGCGAATCGTTGAGCTCCGCGATGCCTACTACGTACGCGACGAAGTTCTCGTCGACGATGCCGAATACGATCAGCTGATTAAGCAGCTCGAGCAACTAGAGCTTGAGCATCCGGAACTGCAGAGTCAAGACAGCCCTACCCAGCGCGTTGGCGGCCGAGCGGCAGCACTTTTTGACCCAGTAGAGCACGTCGAGCGCATGCTGAGTCTCGATAATGTGTTTTCGCTTGACGAGTTCGCTGAGTGGGCGGCCAAGGTTCAGCGTGACTCTGCCCGTCACATCGATTTCTTGTGTGAGCTCAAGATTGATGGTCTCGCGATTAACCTGCGCTACATCGATGGTGTGCTCGTGAGCGCAGCTACCCGTGGTGACGGTCGCGTTGGGGAAGACGTGACAGAGAATGTCGTGCGCGTTGAGGGGATCCCGCACCGTTTGGCGGGCACCGGTCATCCGCCCATCGTTGAAGTTCGGGGAGAGGTCTTTATCCCGCTCGAACTATTCCGCGAACTCAATGCCGAGCAGACGCGCATTGGCGAGAAGGTCTTCGCGAACCCACGCAATGCTGCGGCGGGCTCGCTTCGTCAAAAGTCTGAGGGCAAATCAGAAGAAAAGCTCACCCACATGCGTCGCCGTTTGTCATCGTTGCGGATGCTCGTGCATGGCATTGGGGCGTGGGACGGCAGTCGCGCCAGGCAGGAGCCCATTCGCAGCCAGAGCGAGATCTATGGCGTACTAGCGACGTGGGGGTTGTCAACAAGTACCCATTTCAGGGTCGTCGATTCCGGCAAGGAAGCTGCCGACTTCATCCGCTACTACGGCGAGCACCGCAACAGCGTTGAGCATGAGATCGACGGCATCGTCATTAAGGTCGATGAGCTGGCCCTTCACGACGAACTCGGGGCGACCTCGCGTGCCCCACGATGGGCGATCGCCTACAAGTACCCGCCAGAGCAGGTCAACACCAAGCTTCTCGACATCGTGGTCGGTATCGGGCGCACGGGGCGGGCCACTCCCTACGCGGTAATGGAACCGGCACTTGTTGCCGGATCAGTCGTGCGCCAAGCGACCCTGCACAATCAGGATGTCGTCAAGCGCAAGGGTGTGCTGATCGGAGACACCGTCGTGCTGCGCAAAGCGGGCGACGTGATTCCAGAAATTCTCGGCCCGGTTGAAGAGCTACGCGATGGCAGCGAATACGCGTTTGTGATGCCGACGAACTGCCCAGAGTGCGGCACGCCGCTTCGCGCCATGAAAGAGGGCGACATCGATCTTCGCTGCCCGAACGCGCGCAGTTGTCCTGCCCAGGTTCGCGGCCGCATCGAGCATGCAGGCAGCAGGGGTGGCCTCGATATCGAGGTTCTTGGCGAGGTCGTTGCGCGAGCGCTGACTCAGCCCAGATACCCAAAAGTGCCTCCGCTCGTCAACGAAGCAGCGCTGTTCGACCTGACTGTTGAAGACCTATTCCCCATCGTTGTTGCCGTGCGTGACTCAGACACCGGCGAGGTCGTCACCAATGACGACGACAGTGAGCGCACGATCACGCCCTTCCGTCGCGCGCGCAAGACTACTGGTGCCTCTGCAGATCCTGCGTTCGACCCCGAGGCCGCCGAGTTCGCCGGCGACACGGATGCCGTTCCCTCGAGCAATGCGATAAAGCTCATCGCTAATTTGCAGGAGGCGAAAACCAAACCGCTGTGGCGTCTCTTGGTGAGCCTCAGCATCCGCCATGTCGGCCCCGTGGCAGCACGTGCCCTTGCTGACTATTTTGGTTCGCTTGACGCCATTCGCTTGGCTGCTCGTGAGCAACTTGCCGCTGTAGACGGGGTGGGTCAAATCATTGCCGACTCGGTTGGCGACTGGTTCGAGGTCGATTGGCATCAGGAGATCGTTGCTCGCTGGGCTGACTCTGGTGTTCAGTGGTCGACACCCGGTCACCCCGGTCCAGGAGCTGCGCAGTCGAACGAGGGGCTGCTGGCAGGGCTCACTATTGTGGCGACCGGCAGTCTTGAGGGCTTCACGCGGGAGGGGGCCCAAGAGGCGATTATTGCTGCGGGGGCAAAAGCAGCATCAAGTGTGAGCAAAAAGACCGATTATGTGGCTGCGGGTCCCGGTGCTGGCTCCAAGCTTACGAAAGCGGAAGAATTGGGGATCCGAATCCTTGACGCAGCACAATTCGCACGGCTGCTGGATGAGGGGACTTCAGCTCTCGACGAGTAGTCGACGCAGAGCAAAGCGGAGAGTTCACCCCCGAACGGGGTAGGCTTGCCCAATCGTGTTCGTATGCGGTGGTAGCGTGCGCCCAACGCTCGTGAGGGGAATGCCCGACGTTGCTGTTAGAAATCGCAGTTGTTATAGCCACCTCGGTTGCCGGCCTGCCCGCCACCGAGGTCGTAGCGATGCCCTCTACAACGATTCAATCCATCGTGACAAGCGACGCACCGCCCGCTTTTGTTGGCCCCGTTATTGACCGTGGGGCAGGAGTATTCGCTGCCTCAGCATCCTTTGGAGCGCAAACGCTGTCGACACTCTCACGAATTCCTGCAGGAAACATCTCTCGCTACTTTGAGGCTCGCCCGGCAGCGGTTGATCAAGTCCTTGCTGAACAGCCTCCAGCCCTAGAGGTTGCGCTCTGGTGGGGAGACCTCGAAGTGGACCGTCAAACCGCACTCGAGATGGCATCTCCCAAATTGGTGGGAAACCTCGAAGGTGTGCCATACGCGGTTCGCGATACGAGCAACCGCACGATGTTGAGCCAGACGATGTCTGAACTCACCACACTGATCGATTCGGATGCCGGGCGGGCTGTGCGACAAAATGCTTATCAGCAATTGAACATGCTGTCGTCAATTTCCGGCGCCCTCGTCTACGATAGCGCCGAACCGCAGCGAACCCTCGCGACTCTCAACGTTGCCGGGCAGGGACGTGCTGCAATCGTGCTTGGCGACCTGAGCGATGCCGACTTCGTTAGCTTCCTCGTGCCCGGCATGTTCTTTACGATCGAAAACCAGATGTCGTATTGGGTCGATGCAGCCAATGACTTGTACAGCCAGCAGCAGGTTTGGCTCGATTACTTTGACTCACAGTCTGTGTTCGTCCAGAATCAATCGGTCGCAACAGTGGCGTGGATTGGCTATGACACGCCCAACCTCACCAACGTCGGCGCCATCGACAATGCGAACCAAGGTCGCGATTCGCTTGCCGGGGCAATCTTGGGTCTGCAGGCGCAGCGAGACGCCGATCAGCCCTACGTTTCGATCGTCGCCCACTCGTATGGCTCGACGGCGGCGCTGATGGCGCTGTCTGAATACAGCTTCCAAGTTGACGCCCTCGCCCTGGTCGGTTCGCCCGGCAGCCCTGCTAAGTCGGTGGATGACCTTAATGTGCGCGATGGCAACGTCTTTGTGGGTGAAGCCGCATGGGACCCCATCCCCAACAGCTCATACTTTGGTCCAGATCCGGGATCAGCAAGCTTTGGTGCGAAATCGTTGAGCGTGAGTGGTGGTTTCGACGTCATCATGAAGCAACCCTTGACCGGTTCCGTCGGCCACAACGAGTACTTCACGCCGGGTAGCGAGGCAATGCGCAACTTCGCGCTGCTCGGCATCGGCCGAGGTGACCTCGTGATTCCCGAGGGCGCGCCGCTCGTTCCGCGCGCGCTAGCGTTCGCTACGCCTCGACAGGGCTAATGGGCTCACGCACGGCTCACCGCGTAAATCGAGACAGCTCTCAGCTGGTTGTGGTTTTCAGCAATACGGCCGTGAGCATTGATGCCCTCGCGCTGTCGCTCCTTGCTACTTGCTAAGCCGAATACACTTATACGGTTCCCTGTCTGAATCCCATCTTCGGAGCTCCATGACTGACACCAATCCCGGTGCGATCACTAGCGAAGTAGTCACACACTTGGCTTCGCTCGCGCGCATCGCTCTCACCGCAGACGAAATCGAGAAGCTCACTGGCGAGCTCGGCGCAATCGTCGACTCCGTGGCCAAGGTCAGTGAAGTCGCCACCGATGACGTTCCCGCAACGAGTCATCCGATTCCGCTCAGCAACGTGTTCCGTGCTGATGTGCCTGGCGTCACGCTTACCACAGAGCAGGCACTGGCAGGGGCACCCGAGCACGATGGTTCACGTTTTGCGGTCAGCGCGATTCTGGGAGAAGAGCAGTAATGGCAGACATGAACGAACTCACCCGCATGTCGGCATCCGACTTGGCCAGCAAGCTGAGCTCGGGTGAGGTCTCGTCGGTCGAAGCAACCCAGGCGCACCTCGACCGCATTGCTGCGGTCGACGGTAAGGTAAACGCTTTCTTGCACGTGTCGTCGGATGCTCTGGCCAACGCCAAGCGCATCGATGAGCGCCGCGCAGCAGGGGAGTCGCTCGGCAAACTCGCCGGTGTGCCTATCGCTGTCAAAGATGTGCTCTGCACGATCGACATGCCCACCACAGCAGGGTCCAAGATTCTTGAAGGTTGGGTTCCGCCCTACGACGCCACCCCCGTTGCGAAGTTGCGTGCGGCCGGTTTGATTCCGCTCGGCAAGACCAACATGGATGAGTTCGCCATGGGGTCGTCGACTGAGCACTCCGCTTACGGCCCGACGAAGAACCCGTGGGATCTCGACCGCATCCCCGGCGGATCTGGTGGCGGTTCGGCTGCTGCGGTCTCCGCATTTGAAGCCCCGCTTGCTCTCGGATCTGACACGGGCGGATCGATTCGCCAGCCAGCATCCCTCACCGGTTCAGTTGGCGTGAAGCCCACCTACGGTGGAGTTTCTCGCTACGGCGCGATCGCCTTAGCGTCGTCGCTCGACCAGGTGGGCCCCGTATCGCGGACCGTTCTTGACTCGGCGTTGCTGCACGATGTGATTGGCGGTCACGACCCGCGCGACTCCACCTCGCTCAATGAGCAGTGGCCATCGTTTGCTGCAGCGGCACGTGCTGGTGCCGCAGCAGAAAGCCTTAAGGGCTTGCGCGTCGGCGTTATCAAACAGCTCGACAGCCCCGGCTTCCAGGCTGGTGTGTCGCAGCGTTTCCACGAAGCGCTGCAGTTGCTCACCGAGTTTGGTGCAGAGATCGTTGAAGTGGATGCTCCGCACTTCGAATATGCCGTCGAGGCGTATTACCTCATCCTTCCCGCCGAAGCATCGAGCAACCTCGCCAAGTTCGACTCGGTTCGTTTCGGACTCCGCGTTACACCAGAGGGCGGCGGAACCGTCGAAGACGTGATGGCGGCTACTCGCGAGGCCGGTTTCGGTCCCGAGGTCAAGCGCCGCATCATCCTCGGCACCTACGCGCTTAGTGCTGGCTACTACGACGCGTACTACGGCAGCGCTCAGAAGGTGCGCACGCTCATCCAGCGTGACTTCGCGGCAGCTTTTGAGAAAGCAGACGTGCTCGTATCGCCGTCAGCGCCGACCACCGCATTCACGCTCGGGGAGAAGCTCGAAGACCCGATGGCGATGTACCTCAACGACGTCACCACGATCCCGGCGAACCTTGCGGGCATCCCCGGCATGGGGCTTCCGATGGGGCTCGCACCCGAGGATGGTCTGCCGACCGGTTTCCAGATCATGGCCCCGGCCCGCGCTGATGCCCGTCTCTATGAGCTCGGCGCAACGTTGGAGCGTCTGCTTGAACAGCAGTGGGGTCACACATTGCCCAGCCAGGTTCCGTTGCTCGGCTAGAGCGCTGTTGCTGGCCGACCACTTCTGATCGACCGCCACCGGTCGATAGCTACTCGTCGTCCGCGGCTTGCCGTTCTCGATGGGCGATTTGGTTCATCCGGTTTCCACATCGGATGCTGCAGAATCTGCGTGATCCGTTGCGGGAGAGGTCGGCCATGAGTCCTTCGCAGTCGGGCGCTTCGCACCGGCGAAGTCGCCACATGGCGTCAGATCTCACGACGTCGACGAGTGCGAGTCCGAGTTCGGCTTGAATGCGTTCGGCTAGGGGAGCGTCAGGGGAGTTGGCGTGCAGATGCCAGTCGATGTCGTCGTGACGCGCCAGGAACGGTAGTGCGTTTGCTTCGGCAAGCATGGCATTGATTTCGGTTGCCGCGTCGTCTCTGGTGAGTTTCCAGACGCCACGAATTCGTTCGCGTACGAGCCGCACTTCGGCAAGTTCGGTGTCGTCTCGGTCGACGCGCCCGGTGTAGCGGAATCGTCTGATGAGGGCGTAAACATCGTCACTGGTTGAGAGCTCGTCGAGACCACTGCGGCTTGCGAGTAGGTGACTGTTTCCGAGCGCTACGGCGAACTCAAGACTCTCAACGGTGTCAGGGGCAAAATGCAATTTGACTCCTTATTTGATTCGAGACTAGCGTCAGCAGAAATACTCGTCAATCTCGTTCAAAGCAGTCACCCATGAAACGCTCAACCACGACACTCGGAATGCTCATCGCGCTAATCGCCGCAGCCAGCTTTGGCCTCTCCGGAGCGCTCATTAAGCCGGTGCTCGAAGCCGGTTGGAGCCCCGCTGCCGCAGTGACGCTGCGCGTACTCATCGGCGGAACGGTGCTCGCACCCTTCGCGATTGTCGCCCTAAAAGGTCGCTGGATCGCACTCTGGTACGCCCGCAGCCGCATCCTTCTCATGGCCATCGTTGGAGTCTCAGCCACTCAGCTCGTCTATTTCGCGGCTGTCGAGCGCATCCCGGTCGGTATCGCGATTCTCCTCGAATACATGGCGCCATTGCTGCTCGTCGCGTTTGCGTGGGCAACCACTCGCCGTGTGCCCAAACCGGTCGTTCTGATTGGGTCGGTCGTAGCGCTCGGCGGCCTCATCCTCGTCGTGTCTCCCGAGGGTTCGGGAGCGCTTGACCCCATCGGGATACTCTTCGGTGCCAGCGCTGCGATTGGTGCCGCTGTGTACTACGTCGTTGCGGCGCGCACCAGCGAGGGTCTTCCCACGGTCGCGCTTGCTTCCGCCGGATTACTGATCGGCGGAATCCTCCTGGGGCTTGTTGGGTTGGTCGGTCTCGTTCCGTTCAGCATGCCGATGGTGGATGTCGCGGTGCTCGGTTTTGTGGCTCCGTGGTGGGTTCCGCTGCTCATCGTGGGTATCGTCGCGACTGGTATCGCGTATTCGACGAGCATCATGGCTAGCGAGATGCTCGGTTCCCGACTCGCATCATTCGTCGGATTGCTCGAGGTTGTTACTGCCGCGATCTACGCGTGGCTTCTGCTTGGGGAGAACCTGTCGGTGACGCAGTTCATTGGGGGAGCGCTGATTCTGGCAGGAATCGCTTTCGTTCGATCCGAGCGATCTGAGGAGATTGGCGACTTCACTATTGAGGCTGAGGCCTTCCCGAGTGATGATGATGAGCCAATTTTGGCGCCGGCATCCGCGCCGCTCGAACCGGGTACCGATACGGTGCCGCTGCGCCACGTACAATCGTCGGGTGGCTAAAGCTGAATTGATGGACTACGACAAAGCTCTCGAACTATTTGAGCCGGTGCTCGGTTTCGAGGTGCACGTTGAGTTGAACACCCAGACCAAGATGTTCTCGGATGCGCCGAACCCGGCAGCGTCGGGCGCAGAGCATGCCGAGCCGAATACCATGATCACTCCTGTGGATCTTGGCCTTCCTGGCAGTTTGCCTGTTGTCAACGAAGAGGCCATCAAGTATTCGATCTCGCTGGGCCTCGCACTCGGTTGTGAGATTGCGCCCAGTTCGCGGTTCGCCCGCAAGAACTACTTCTACCCTGACCTGGCGAAGAACTACCAGATCAGCCAGTTTGATGAGCCGATTGCGTTCGAGGGCTCGGTCGACATCGAGCTGGAGAGTGGCCGAACGATCACGATCCCGATCGAGCGCGCACATATGGAAGAAGACGCCGGCAAGCTCACCCACGTTGGTGGCGCAACCGGTCGCATCCAGGGTGCTGAGTATTCTCTCGTTGATTACAACCGTGCTGGTGTTCCGCTGGTTGAAATCGTCACGCATATGATTACGGGCACCGAGGCGGATGCTCCCGAGGTCGGCAAGGCGTATGTGTCGGCTATTCGCGACATCGTTCGTTCGCTCGGCATCTCTGAAGCTCGTATGGAGCGCGGAAACCTGCGTTGCGACGCCAACATTTCGTTGAGCACGCGTGGTTCAGGCAAGTTGGGCACGCGCACCGAAACCAAGAACGTCAACTCGATGCGCAGTGTTGAGCGCGCGGTTCGCTACGAAATTCAGCGCCAGGCGGCCATTTTGCACAAGGGTGGCACGATCACTCAGGAGACGCGTCACTGGCACGAAGACACCGGTGTCACGAGCGCTGGTCGACCTAAGAGCGACGCTGATGACTACCGTTACTTCCCCGAGCCCGATCTGCTGCCCGTTGAGCCTTCAGTCGAGCTGATTGAAGAGTTGCGTGCGGCACTTCCTGAGCCTCCCGCTGAGCGTCGTCGCCGTCTTCAGGCGGCGTGGGGCTTCACTGATCTTGAGTTCCGCGATGTAAACAACGCGGGGCTGTTCAGCGAGATTGAGGCAACTATTGAGGCCGGAACCACGGCCGCTCAGGCTCGCAAGTGGTGGACGGGCGAGATTGCTCGTCTTGCCAATATTCAGGGTGCAGACCCGAGTTCTTTGATTAGCCCAGTGGATGTTGCAGCTCTCGTTTCTCTTATCGATGACGGTGTTCTCAACGACAGCTTGGCGCGCCAAGTTCTCGAGGGTGTTATCGCCGGCGAGGGATCACCGGCTGACGTTGTCGAAAGCCGCGGTGTGAAGTTGGTGTCGGATGACGGCCCGCTCATTGCCGCCATCGACGAAGCGCTCGCTGCTCAGCCCGACGTTCTCGCGAAGATTCGCGATGGCAAGGTGCAGGCCGCTGGCGCTGTCATTGGCGCTGTCATGAAGGCGATGAAGGGGCAGGCTGATGCAGCTCGCGTGCGCGAGCTTGTCTTGGAGCGAGCCGCAGCCGAATAAATGGGCTCGGCACTGCTCGAGCGTCAGTTGTAGGCAGTACCGTTGGTGTCATGTCTGAATCTGCTGCACTCGTTGTTGAAGTCCATGTTCCCCTCACGCCCGATACCAATGCGGCAGAGGGCGAGACTCGTTTCCCGTGGATTGAGTCTCTGGTTGAGTTCACGACTGAACTCGATGAAGCTGGCGATATTTTTGTTGTCGAAGAGGGCGATATTTTCAACGACGCGTATGTCATCGTGATCACGGGTGCAGATGAAGCGACTCTTACGGGTATCGCAAATCGCGTGGCGAATCTTCCGGGCATCCCTACTGGCGTATTTGCCATGATCACGGATGCCGATGCTGAAGAGCTCGGTCAAGGCACCATGATCGAGATTTCCTAGCTACGCGGCTCGCTAAGATACCTAGCTGCTAAGCACAATCCACATGACCGGCAAGACCCCAGTAGGCGCACCAACTGGCGCCGAATCCGCTCCGGTGAGCATCATCGCTCCACAACTGGTGTGGACCACAATTGGTGCGTTTGCGCTCATTTTCTTGGGCGCCTTCGAGACGCTCGCGGTGACAACGATCATGCCGACGATTAGTCGCGATCTCGATGGTCAGTCCCTCTACTCGGTCGCGTTCTCAAGCACCTTGGCTGCGAGTGTAATTGGGATGGTATTGGCCGGTCGGTGGTCTGACCGCACAGGCCCCGCCCGACCCCTGATCGCGGCCATGGCGGTCTTCACCGTCGGTCTTCTTGTCGCGGGTTTCGCCGACACGATGGGCATTTTCATTGTTGGGCGGTTTTTGCAGGGGCTCGGTTCTGGCGCACTCATCGTTGCGCTCTATGTGGTGGTTGCGCGACTGTATCCGTCAGTTCTGCATCCAAAAATCTTCGGACTTTTCGCGTCAGCGTGGGTTCTGCCCTCGTTGATTGGGCCGCCGCTGGCTGGCGTCGTTGCCGAGCAGGTGAGTTGGCACTGGGTGTTCTTTGGCGTCGTAGTTTTGGTTGCTGGCGCAGCTGGCACGATTCTTCCGGCGCTGCGTCTCTTGTTGCACCAGCCGGTACTAGCCACAGAACAAACTTCGGGTCGTGGGGCGATTGCCTGGGCTCTGGTGGTGGCGCTGGCGGTTATGGGGATCAGTTTGGGCGGAGAGAGCGCGGGAGTTTTCGCCTGGCCACTAGCTCTCGGAGCGTTCGTGATCGCTATTATTGCCCTGCGGCCGTTGCTCCCTACCGGAGCGCTCACTTTTCGTCGAGGACTCCCCGCCACGATTGTGCTTCGTGGGTTGTTCGCTGCTGCATTCTTTTCGACGGAGGTCTATCTCCCGTATCTGCTCAACGAGCGCTATGGGCTTCCCCCGTGGCTTGCCGGGCTCATCCTGACTGTTGGGGCTGTCTCGTGGGCCGTAGGTTCGGCGTTGCAGGGTCGGTTGAGCGATGACGTCGCGCACGAGAAGGTCGTCGGGCTTGGCGCACTGCTGCTGAGCATCGGAATCGCTACCCAGTTCGTCACCGCCTACTTCTCGCTCTCCGTGTGGGTCGCGGCGGCAGGGTGGCTGGTGGCGGGTGCCGGAATGGGCATAACCTATCCGCGGATCTCAACGCTCGTACTTGCGCACTCCACCGGTCGTGATCAAGGGTTCAATAGTGCTGCGCTGTCGATTGGGGATGCCGCGGGCGGCGCCATCGCGATCGCATTCGGCGGTCTTGTCTTCACCGCGTTCGGCGGGCTCGAGAATGGCGCAGGCTTCGTCGCGGCGCTTGCCCTCGCCACTCTGTTTGCTCTCAGCGCCATTATGATTGCTGCGCGCGTGCGAGTGGAAGTACGCTAACCCGCGAAATGTTAAGAAGTGTGTCGGGCTGTTACGTCACACTCGAACGCGTCTTGCGGAATGCGATTACCGTCGCCGCATGACACTTCTCACTAACGAAACCTCGACCATCGATCTCGTCGCAGAGCGCGCTAGCCGCTTGACCGCTGCAGGCCAAGCCTGGAACTCGCGAATCGCAGCCAAGCCCGCATCCGCGGACCTCACCTACGAGGTCACCGGCGAAGGAGAAGGCTCCGTTGGCACCGTTCTGAAGGCAGGCAAGCATGTCTTCCGTATCGACGAGCCAGAGGGCCTCGCGGGCGACGACGTGGCAGCAAGCCCTGTCGAGATTGCGCTTGGCGCGTTGATCGCGTGCCAGGTTGTCGTCTTCCGTCTCTATGCGCAGGCTCTCGACATCCGTGTTGATGACATTTCCGTTGTCGCTGAAGGTGACCTCGATGTTCGTGGTCTGTTCGGCATTGACGAGAGCGTTCGCAATGGCTTCAGTGCGATTCGCCTGAACACCACAATCACGGGTCCAGAAACCCAGGAGCGCTACGATGAACTCCGCGACGCTGTTGACGCACATTGCCCCGTACTCGACCTGTTCGCAAACCCCACTCCCATCACCACTCAGGTCGTCAAGGGCTAGCATTTCCGGCGACGGTAGCGCCGCTAGGCTGGAGATATGAGCCGAGCACAGCAGCATCGACCGTAGATTTACCGTCGAGCGAGCATCATCGCCTGGGAGCCCTGGCCGCCGGTCTCATTGCGGCACTGGTCTGGACCTTAAGCCCTTGGTCGGCAGCGCTGCTGATTCGGGCGCTCTTTGAGTCGGAGGCCGAGAAGACAACCGAAGAGATGCAGCGTCACGCGACTGATGTTCCCATTACCGAGACACGTGATGAGGTGTACGGCGACTCGGCAGAGAACACATCACTCGACGTGTTCTCTCCGTCCGGAACCACCGGGCCTCTGACTACTGTCGTGTGGGTTCACGGCGGTGCGTGGATCTCGGGCGACAAGTCAAATATCACGCCGTACGCGCGCAACCTAGCGGCTGAAGGGTTCACGGTTGTCGCGGTTAATTACACAGTTGCCCCGGAGGCTGTGTATCCGACCGCGCTGAACGAACTCAATGATGCGCTAGGATATTTGGTGGAAAACGCGGACCGCCCGCGCATCGACCCCGATCGGATTGTTTTTGCCGGGGATTCGGCGGGCTCGCAGTTGAGTGCGCAACTCGCGACCGTGATTACTAGCCCGAAGTACGCGAGCACTGTCGGGCTGTCGCCGAGCATCACCGCCGACCAGTTGGCGGGTCTTGTGCTCAACTGTGGTATTTATGATGTTAGCGAGATTCCGAATGTGCCCGGAATTAGTGGGTGGGGATTTCGTATCGCGCTGTGGGCATACATCGGGGACAAGGACTGGTCCGACCACCCCGGTGGTGAACAAATATCCGTGATTGACGATGTCACCGTTGACTTCCCGCGCACCTGGATTTCGGGTGGCAACGCGGATCCGCTTACGGCATCGCAGTCGCGCGTATTTGCTGAGCGGCTAGACGAACTCGGCGTTGAAACTACTCCCGTCTTCTATCCTGCTGACCACACCGCGCAGTTGCCACATGAGTACCAGTTCCACCTAGACCTCGAAGACGCGCGTTCGGCTTTCGACTCCACCACCGCGTTTCTCGTGTCGCTCGAGCAGTAGAACTACACGAGCGAGCCGGGCTACCCTCGGGGCTATGAAGTCGTCGTTTGAGTTCAGTTCAGCGCTGATGGAGTGGGATGTCAAGCCGAATGTGTTCTTTCTGCCGGTGCCGCCGGATGTTGGCGCCGGCGTTCGCGATGTGCCCACACCACCACGTGGCTTCGGTTCAGTCGCGGTGGTGGTGACGATCGGCGGCTCAACGTGGAGCACCTCAATCTTTCCCAGCAGCAGCCGCGACGGTTTTTCGTTGCCGGTGAAGGCTGCGGTGCGCCGTGCAGAGGGTATCGAGCCGGGCAACGCGACGTTCAGCCTGTCTGCGGGCCGCTAGCGGCAGCCTCAGCCGTGACGATGGCTGACTAGGCGGGCCGGGCGCCAATAATGAGTGCCATGACTACGAGCATCTTGACGTCAGGCACTACGGCGAATCTGTGTCGGGGAGGATGGCTACATTCCGTGGCTGGGGGCTCGCTAATGAACTTGCAGATGACAGCTTCGAGGCGAATGACATCGACCTTGTTTTTCAGGTCGATGCCGTGACGGATACGAAACTTGCATGACCCTTTCGGGACGTAAGGGCCATGCGGGAAAGCGTTGAACGGTCGTCATAATAATTCCGAAGACGCGTTAGCGCCGCATGAGCGACCTCTTGGGTCGTGCCGAGATCGATGCCGCCATGGTGCCGATTCGGCCTAGTCGCGATGTCGACCAGATCCTCGCGTCCGTTTAGACACACACGTTTCAAGGCAAACGCCGTGGTTTCCAGTTTTTTGAGACCGCGGCGTTTGTTGTTAAACACCTGTTGTTCGATTGGGATCAGACAACAGATTTTCCTGCCGCGCTGAATCGGAATATGGGGGCAGTCCTGGGGTTAAGAACTGATGCCGCCGAACAGAAAAAAGGGTATCAACGAAAATTTCCCAAGGGACTAGGCCGGTGCCGCTTTGAGCCACCAAGTGTCGCATTCTCTATCGATTTGTTCCCATATTGGTAAATATTATTTTATATAAATTTTGAGACTATTCCCTTGACTTGTCACTCATCGACTGAGTATGTTTCGTACATGTGCCCCTCAAATGACGAATCAAGTTCCGGCTTCATCGCAGAGAAAATATTGCCGCTCGCGAGCGACACTCACTCTGCTCTCTTCAGCAAAATTCGCATTGGCCCCAAGGAAATTAAGAACCGGATATCTCTGGCGCCCATGACAAGGATCAGCGCCGATGAGGCGGGGGACGCGAATTCGCGGATGCAATCGTACTACGAAGTATTTGCTGATGGTGGATTCGGGCTGCTGACAACCGAGGGACTCTACACCGACACTGAACACAGTCAGGGCTACACCTTCCAGCCGGGTATGGCCACCACACGCCACTCTGATTCGTGGAAACCCATCATTGAAGCAGTCCACGACTATGGTGCGCTTATGTTTGCGCAACTCATGCATGCGGGCTCTCAATCACAGGGCAACCGCTACGAACAAACCACAATCGGGCCATCGGCGATCATGCCCAAGGGTGACCAACTCGCGATGTACCGAGGCAAGGGGCGCTATAAGCTCCCTGCTGAAATTTCTCGCGCCCAGATGGCTGATGTCAGACGCGCCTTTGTCTCCTCAGCCGTATACGCCAAAGCGGCTGGTTTTGACGGCGTAGAAATTCACGGCGCAAATGGGTATCTCCTCGACGAGTTTCTTACGGATTATCTCAACGTGCGCACGGACCAGTACGGTGGTTCTCCCGAAAATCGTGTTCGATTTGTTCGAGAAGTCTGCGAGGACATTAAAGCAGCAGTCGGTGATGACATGGCCGTCGGTATTCGAATTTCACAAGCCAAGGTGAGCGACAATGACCACCGATGGGCAGGCGCCTCTGATGAGGCCCAGGTAATTTTTGAGACTTTGGGAAACACTGGAATCGATTTCATCCACACCGCTGAGTACCGAGCAGACGCGCCGGCATTCGTTGGTGGCGCAGAGCCGCTGGCCTCCTTGGCAAAACGGCATTCAGGTCTTGCTGTCATTGCAAACGGAAATCTTGATAATCCGAATGATGCTGCTGAACTCCTTCGTTCAGGATCAGCCGACATGATTGCGCTTGGAAAACCAGCCCTTGCCAACCGAAATTGGCCACAACGTGTCCTCGCCGGAGAGCAAATCAGTTCGGACTTGGCCCATGATCAGCTGGCCCCGCTCGCTGATGTGAAGGATTGGGAGCTGAAGAGCTAGGACGTGCCTGACAAAAGTCTAAGGTGCGAGCTGGACTCTAGGGGTATTTCTCGGTTTCAGGTTTTGTCGGATGCTCAGTGGGCGTTGATTTCTGATCTGCTTCCGTCCCGGACTGGGCGGCAGGGTCGCCCGTTCTCGGATGCGCGAGCGGTGGTGGAGGGCATCATCTATCGGTATCGGTGCGGTATCGCGTGGCGGGATCTGCCTGCGTATTCGGGCCGTGGCAGACGGTGTGACCTAGCATCACCGGAGCGCTAGGGACGGAACTTGGGGTGCCGTGCTGGAGCGACTCCTCGCCATAGCAGATGAGGCAGGCAAATTCGATTGGTCGTTGTCGGTGGATTCCACGATTGCCCGCGCTCATCAGCACGCCACGAAGGTGACTCGTCTCGCGGGGCTTCATCGAATTGCACAAATCAGGGCGTCGAGCCCTCTGATCACGCGGTTGGTCACTCCGGTGGGGACCTATTGACGAAGATCCCCTACCTCGTCGACGGCAACAGCCGTACTCCCGTGGTGGTGCTAACGCTGGCTCAAGCGGGACGTGTCGGCAGCTATGAAAGAGTGCCCGCTGGCGGCCACTAGACTTCCGGAGCAATCTGACGATAGTGCCACACTAGGGTGCCCAGCGGTGGCAACGCCAAACGTACAGATTCAAGAAGTGATCGCGCACTGAGCTTCGCATTGCAACACTCGAGAACCCATCTCAACATGGGGCTGCAGTGCCCGCTTAGACTGGATAGCGCGACCGATGCCTCGCTCGATGCGGGCTCCGTCAGCGCCGATCAGTGAAAGACTCGCCCTTACATGTCAGCCTGGTGATGAAGCGTTGACCAACGAGGTGACGCGCCCACTGGACAGCCGCCCGATCCTAGCTATATATGGGCTCACTCGTGGCCGCCGGCGGCAGACCCCGAACCAGACCGGACCGGGCACCGAAACAGGCGCGGGTCACGCTGCGGCAGACCACCAGAGTTCGATGCCGTTGACTAGCGCGGTCGCAACGTCATCAAACGCGGATTCTGCGACCTCAAGCAATGGCGGGGCCTCACCACCCGATATGACAAACCCGCACTCACCTACCGCGCCGCCGCCGTCCTCCACGCAGTCATCACATATGGAGCGCACATTTATGAGACACGCCCTAGCTGACTTCTTTGGTCTCCATGTTCGTTGCTCTGATGCTGCCGGACACAAAAGCTTTCAGCGACCGCACTATCTGAACCTGCGACAGACCGTAACCAATGACGACGAGCGTCCCGAGGGGGCGCTCGTCACCGTGCGCGAAGTCCACGCTGTCGGGAGGGAACACCATTGGGCCAACGCCGTTTATGGATACCCAACCGCGGCTGACAGGAATTGCCGCCTTAACACGGAGTATTCCTCTGTTTTTAGCCTCCAGAAGAGCGATGAGCCACGTGCTCAACGCGAGCCAACTCGTTCCAAACGGTAATTCGAAATTCAGTACCTCGGCGTGTGCGTGGTCAGATACTCCCGCATGACCAATCATGACTTTCTGAGGCGATCCTGTTGACTGCCCCATCGCCCCTTTGCCAATAATACCGACGATCACGGTGTCGCTTTCTCTCCGTTGTTGGTAGATGTCGACTGTAGGGTTCGCAGTGGCCACCGCTTCTACAAACGCATCACGTCCCTCTTGTGGGAGCATGTCTGTCTTGGCAATGACACACACGTCTGCCACCGCTAGTGATTTGAGGTCCTGAGTTCGTAGATGCCCCGCCTCGCGATCGGAACCGGCATCTAGGAAATAGACAAGTGACTTTATTTTTAGCTGATGAGTCAGTTTTGGGTGCGAACTTACGAGCTGAAGAATGGTGGCAGGATCTGCAAGCCCAGATGTTTCTAGAATCAGTGAGTCAAATTCACTCTGAGGGCGCTCGACAAGCACGTTAAGCAAGGCGATGAGCTCTTCCTGTTTTTCGCAACAAACGCAGCCGCCAGGGATAAGAGTTAGGCGGGACGAGGGAATGCCGAATGCTCCAACGAATCTGTCGGAAGCTCCAACTTCGTTCACTATGAAGTAAGGCTTTTCCGATCCCAATTGTTCAGCGAGAAAAGGAAGTCCAGACGTCTTCCCCGATCCCAAATCTCCCGTCACGATGATGAGTGGACGAGTTAGGGAGCTTGTCGCCTTCAATTACTTTCCTCGAGCGACAAGAGAATTCCGTTGTCCAGCACATTGATCTCCGTGCCAATCAACTTGGCCGCACCTGCCCAGACATGACGGATGCCCGCCACGATGGTTGAGCCGCCCGTGCGGTTAGTGAGCAGAAAAGTATCGCCAGACGAAAGCTCCCGGATCGCGATGCCGTAGGCGCCAAGGATCCTCTTCATCATCGCGGACTGAGCGTTCCGTTGAAACGCTTTTTCATCCTGCGTGGCGTTCGCCCAGATTTCTCCTCGTCCGGGCCCGCTGTCTACTTCGCATCCGCGGCACATAATTCGCTTCCTGAATTATCAGAGTTGCATTTTAGGCGGTGACGAGTTCTCTGGTCTCCTCGCCTGGAAAACGCTGCTCAGAGCGTCCCTAAGGATAATGTCCGCCGACCAGAACCTGGCCGACGGACATTGAAGGTCACTCGATTCTTGGACTAATCCATGCGAGCGATCTTGGGGTTCACGTTCTTCGAGAACAGCACCAGGATTCCCGCAATGAAGATGGGAACGACTCCCCAAATCATGGCACTGTCAATCCACGAAGCGCCAGCTGTCAGGCTCGCAGTAACGCCGACTCCTGCGAGAATGGCTCCGATTTGCCCTCCGGCATTGATGATTGCGCTTCCTGTCGCGCGCGTGTGCACGGGGAAGCTTTCACCGGTGAAAAAGAGGAGTGCAGCAAACGGGCCAATCAGGAAGAACAGTCCAGCGCTGTAAAGCGCAATTGTCAGACCGCCGCTGCCACCGCTAGGAGCAAGAAGCATGGCTGCGAATGAAATTGCGGCAAAGATCCAACCAATTGCAATTGTATTGCGGCGCCCAATGCGGTCTCCAAGCCACCCATGGAAGAGATAGCCAAAGAATGCTGTTGCGTTTGAAATAATGAGGATTACAAGTGCATCACTGAAATCGATACCCTTGCCGTTTTCTGCTGTGAGAATTGTCGTCCCGAGAATGACAAAGACAAGGACACCAAACCAGCTCAGAAGGAAGCCGAGGCCAACGAAGATAAGGGCGCGCAACGACTCGCCATGGAATACAGCGCGCAGGGGAGTGGCGCGGTCTTCGATGTCCACGCCAGCTTCTGCAGCAAAAGCTCGCGCCTCATCGGCTCGGCCTTCTGCGAGAAGAGCGAGGGCAGTACGACGGTTAACAAACTGCGGGCTTTCCTTGAGCCAGCGTGCGGCGATGAGGATAAAGATTGCGGGGAATACCGCAACGACGAACGCCAGCGCCCATCCACCAATGGGGAAGAGTATGTACACGGACCCGGCAGCGAGGACGCTACCGACTGGCCAGCCGGACTGAACCAGCGAGTAGATGAATCCTCGACGCTTTGCCTGAGCAGGGTCTGCGTAAACCTTGGAGAACATCTCGTTGAGGTACGTGGCGTTGATCGACTGCTCAGCGTAACCCAATCCCGCAAAAGACCGGACGAGAACTAGGAAGACAACTCCGACACCGGCAACGAGACCGATAAGTGGTCCCGCCACGGCCGTCAGGAGCGATGCAACTGCTGCACCAGCAACGGCAATGATGATGCCCTTGCGGCGACCGATGCGGTCAACTATGGGCCCAATGCCGAAGGCCACCAGTGCCGTTCCGATTGTCACCCAGGTGTTGATGTTGGTTGTCTGAGGTGCTGTCCACCCCATATCGGCCGAGAATGCAGGGAGAAGGTTGCCAAAAAGTACGAAGTCGTAGACGGCGAAGGTCCACGCGAAGAAGGCAATCCATGTTGCCCTTTTCACATCCCGAAGGGTGACTGTAATCACCTTGGGGAGAGTTGAGTTGGACGTGGTCATAGGGGGAACCTCTCTGTTCATGTTTTCAACTCTTGCGATGGTCGTCACTGACCGGCAAGTGTGGGTAGAGCGGGAGTTGATCTAATAAAATATTCTGTGAAATATTAGTTACGTCAATCTAGCGAGACGTCTCTGCAAATGTCAAGCTACAAATATTCTTGGAACAAAAATGTCACGTCGATTCCATTGAGAATCGTTCGATGACTTGCTGTCGAGTAGCGCCCGCCCGGAGAAGCAGCATTAAGAGCAGTCGAGCTTTGAGACCATCCAGCGTGCCGGCACCGATAAGTCCGCGATCGAGAAGATCCTTTTCTGAACCAGCGAACCCATACGTCGTGGTGAAGACTTCTCCAGCACCTGTTCGAGATGAGAAGAGAACGGGGATTCGAGTTGCGAGTTCGGAAACATGATCGACGTCACCGCTTGGTAAGTGTCCACCACCGAAAGCTTCAATAACCAAGCCTTGGTACCCGCGGAGATCAAGATCCCTAAGGATTTCAAGGTCGTCGCCTAATCCAACTTTTACAAGGGCCACCCGTGGCAGAGGGTAAGCATCCGAGGTCATCGCATCAAACGATAGAGTCCGTTTGCTTGGCCTGAGTGGAATCCTCGTCTTGCCCTCTGTTAACCAACCGATCGGGCCGGTATTTGGCGAAGTGAAGGCTGCGATGGATCCGCTATGTGTCTTGCGGACGAAACGGGGCAGGTGTATCTGGTCTGCAAAGACCACGAGAGGGCCAACGCCCCACGCGTCTTTCGAGATAGCAACTTGAACAGCTGCCAACAAGTTTGCTGGACCATCCGCTCCGGCCAGGCCCGCATTCCTCATCGCTCCTGTGAGGACGATTGGCTTTTCTTGACGCGTCAAGAGGTCAAGAAGGTACGCCGACTCTTCTAAGGTGTCAGTCCCCTGAGTGACAACTACCCCGTCAATCCCATCGTTAAAGCAGTCTGCGATTGCCTGGGCAAGATTCTGAATGATCTCAATTGTTAAGTCGCCAGAAGCTGTCTGACAGAAGGTTCGGGCTTCGAGTTTGGCTAGGCCATCTAGCTGGGGTACAGCTTTCACTAGCAGGTCAGCAGTCAGACTGGGGACAGCCTCTCCTCCTCCTCTTGTGGGGATCGATGCGATAGTGCCGCCCAGAGTAAACAGAGCGATTCTTGGCAAGGGCAGGTTCATGAGTGTTTTCCTTTCGCAATGGCTGCGAGTGAGTTCGTGTCGATGCTGACATCGGCACGAGTGCCATGTAGGGAGAAAGGGTTGGGGCACAATACTTCCATTGCGCCTCAACCCCTTGATTTTCTATTCCTAAGCCATGTCGCGGTCGAAGGGATACAACTTGTTCTCCTCGAATGGGAAGCGCTGACGGAAATCACTAGCGACATCCTCAAACTTTTCAAACGTTACCCCGGGGTGACGTTGAATATGGTCGAAGAGCCTCTCCAGCATTAAGAGCACCTGTGGACGTCCAGAGACATCGGGGTGAATCGTGATGGGGAAGATTGCATAGTCGTACTCGCGGTAGACCCAATCAAACTGATCACGCCAGAGCTGCTCCACATCGTGAGGGTTCACGAAACCGTGACTATTGGGGCTTCCCTTGATGAACATCATTGGTGGCAAATCATCGATGTACCAGCTGAAGTTAATCTCAACGAGGTCGATTTCTTTGCCGCGAACAAGAGGCTTCATCCAGTCGGCAGCATTCTTGGAATAGTCAATGTTCGTCCAAGTGTCACCAGTTCTTGCATAAAATGGCTGGAAGTCATGAAATGCCTGGCTGTGATCATACGTAAACCCATTCTTCAAGAGAAGGTCAGTCGTAATTGCCGACAACTCGCACCAGGGCGCAATGTAGCCCCGTGGTCGCTGGCCCGAGAATTTTTCTATAAGAGAAATGCTCTTGTTGATCACGTCCTCTTCTTGAGAGGCCGTCATGGCAATGGGGTTCTCGTGCGTATATCCGTGGGCTCCCAATTCGTGTCCAGCCGCAACGATCTGCTCAATGCGGTGAGGGAAAGTTTCAATAGAGTGACCCGGAGCAAAGAACGTGCAGTAGATCCCATACTTCTCAAACAGTCTCAGAAGACGTGGAATACCAACTTCTCCGGCAAACATTCCTCGCTGAATATCTGCGGGTGAATCTTGGCCCCCATAGGAGCCAATCCATCCGGCAACTGCATCGATATCGGTACCAATACAGACCTTAATTTCCTTAGCCATCATTTCCTCTCTTTTGCTACCGAAATAGCTCAGATAGAGCAACTCTCACGTAGCAAACCTTCCTCGGCAGGAATGCCCGCCGAGGTAATATCTCAGTGCTATAGGGCACTCCGAGAAACCAACTGCGAAACGATGACGTTTCGTTGGATTTCGTTCGTGCCTTCGCCGACGATCATGAGCGGCGCATCTCTGAAGTAACGTTCGACGTTGTACTCCGTTGAATAGCCGGCACCGCCGTGCACCCGAATTGCATCAAGGGCAATTTCCATAGCAATTTCGGAAGCAAAAAGCTTTGCCATTCCGGCTTCCATGTCACAGCGTTCGCCGCTGTCGTACTTCACTGCAGCATGGAGGGTCAATTGGCGGGCGGCTGTGAGTTTGGTGGCCATATCGGCAAGCAAATTACCGACGGCTTGGTGCTTCCAGATTGGCTTTCCGAAGGACTCGCGGTCTTGCGCATAGGCTAGTGAATCCTCAAGCGCGGCGGCGGCTACCCCTAGTGCGCGCGCTGCTACCTGAATACGGCCCGTTTCGAGGCCCTTCATCATTTGGCTGAAGCCCTGACCTGGTGTGCCGCCGAGGATTGCCTGAGAAGAAATCCGATAGTCGTCAAAGGAAATCTCACAACTTTCGACGCCCTTGTAGCCAAGTTTTGGCATATCGCGCGAGACGGTCAAGCCATCACCGTGCTCAACTAACACAATTGACATTCCAGAGTGGCGAGGTGACGCAGTCGGGTCTGTCTTGCAGAGCAAGGCGATGAGGCCTGACCGACGGGCGTTTGAAATCCAAATCTTCGATCCGTTGATGACCAAATCATCGCCGTCAGCTGTCGCGACTGTCGTCATAGCCTGAAGATCCGAACCACCTCCAGCTTCCGTGAGAGCCATGGTCGCGCGTAGCGCACCCGTCGCCATTCGTGGGAGGTAATTCTGTTTTTGCTCGTCTGTACCAAAAATACCAATGAGCTTTGCAACGACGGAATGCCCGCCCATGGCTCCAGCTAAACTCATCCAGCCGCGTGAAAGCTCCTCTGTCACGCCCACGTAACATGCCATGGAAACAGGCGACCCACCAAATTCCTCCGGGATAGTCAGGCCGTAGATTCCTATCTGCTTCATGGCCTCAATCCATGATTCCGGATATTCATTGGCATGCTCGACATCACGCACGGTTGGTCTGACGTCGCGGTCTATGAAAGATCGGACGGTCTGGACGAGGAAGAGTTCTTCTTCATTTAGCGTGGACGACATAAAATTCCGTTCATCTTTTCGGTAAAAATTCTTGAAGGTCGATTGGTTCGCAGCTCATTAGTCTCGACTGACCCGTCACTAATATAAAATATAGTGTCTTCGACCATGGTTTTGCTAGTTTTTAATTAACGAGATGTGGTTCTGCTGTTGATCTCGGCAGACGGGGAAAGGACGACTCAGCGAGTGACTTTCCCGAAAAGGGCAGCAACTGGCCTGATGAAGAGCGGCCGTGCGAGAGTCCACGCGGCCACGAGCGCGGCGACTGAAATCGCAAAGACAATGGCGCCGGCCCAGCTGTCTCCATTATTTGTGGCGTACATATGATTCAAGTTTTGACGAGCTCCGGTAGCCATTACGAGAGTGACGTGCACGATTATGAACGCAGCAAAGTAAACCATCACTGACACGTGAACTGCACGCGCCACGGTCACGGGGTAGGCGCGTGACAGGAAGCTGTTGGAAGCTGGCCAAGCCGGAGACATTCGGATTCCCGAGGCAATCGCTAGGGGTGCCGCGATGAACACTGTTACAAAGTAGAAAAGTAGCTGCAGCGCGTTGTAGTTGACCCAACCATTTTCCACCGGCCAGGTGAGGGAAGCGTATTGCAAGACTGCCGAAATTGCGTTGGGAAACACGTCCCAATTTGTGGGCACAATGCGGGCCCACTGTCCGGTTGCAAAGAGGAGGACAAAGAAAAGAACTCCATTGAGGACCCATAGTAGATCTAGGGAGAGATGTAGCCAGAGGGTAAGGGATATCTTGTGAGGAGGAGCCCCCCGGGCTGGTCTTCGTGACGTCCAAAAACCTTGGACGCGCTGATTCGTTCTCACTTGCCAGCCGGTACGGATTATCAGCAGAATGAAAATCGTGTTGAGAAAATGTTGCCACCCCAACCAAGCGGGGAAACCTATCGGCGTCCCTTCAGGCAGCGTTGACTCTCCAGGGAACCTGGAAATAAAGTCTTGAACGGCTGTGAGCTGGCGTAGGCTCTGGGCAAGGACGATCAGAAGCGCCAGTGCGAAAAGTGCTAGAAAGACCTTCCACACTGCGCTCAAAATACGTTTGCGCGTGAAGTGACTCTTCATCTGACTAGTCCTTTCGTTTTGCTAGTTCTTCAAGCAGCTGTGGAACCACCTTGAAGACATCGCCCACAACCCCGAAATCTGCCACATCAAATATGGGTGCTGACGGATCCGTGTTGATCGCGACAATGGTTTGTGACATTTGCATGCCTGCTCGATGTTGGATGGCACCTGAGATTCCGAGAGCGACATAGAGCTCCGGCGAGACTGTCGTGCCTGTTTGCCCAACTTGCGCACTCTGAGAAACAAAACCAGCATCAACAGCTGCCCGAGAGGCTCCCACTGCGCCATCAAGGGCTGCTGCCAAATCGGCAACGATGCCAAATCGCTCTTTGTCGCCAAGGCCCCGTCCTCCGGAGACAACGACCTTAGATGTCGCCAGTTCAGGACCCGCCCGACCTGCTGGTCGCGCAATGACTTGGTCAATTATCGCAGTCACTTTTGACGCGCGCGCTTGGGCAACGCTGACCACTGGAATCCTTGGTTGCGGCGCACCGTTAATAGAGCCCTGTCGAAGTGTTATGACGGTGATTCCGACCCGGACCTGTGCTCGAACTGTATAGATACCTCCGAATGCGGAGTGGGTAGCTACAACACGGGTGTCTTCTCTTGTTACAGCGACCACGTCTGAAAGCAAGTTCGCTCCGTGCCGAATCGTAAAACGCGCCGCGGCTTCCTTGCCCTCAATCGAATTCGAAGTCAGAACAGTGTCGGCCTTGGGATAGGTCTCAAGCGCGGAATCTAGAGCCGCAACTTGGGAGCTAACCAATTCCGTGAGCACGAACTCGCCAGCATAAACGTGAATATGTTCCGCGCCAAGGTCACCCAACTCCGACACAAGTTCCTCTGACGTCGGTCCTGGAGTAGCGATCACGGCAACGGGCGAGCCAATCATCTGGGCTGCAGTGAGCAGCGATTTCACCGTATTCTGGAGACGGCCTTCGGCGGAAAGCTCAACAAGTACGAGGATGTTAGTCATGGTCTCTTCTGTCCTTAAATAAGTCGATTGAGAGTCAGGAAATCCGCGATTTTGAGGCCCGCGTCACCTTCATCGACAATTTTGATACCGGCAATTCGTTCCGGACGAGCTTCGACGCTCATGACGTATGTCCCGCTGAGCTCTGCTTCTTCACTACTTGTTGTCACCCCAGCTGACGTCAGATTTTCACTAACAACCGGCTTCTTTTTTGCCTTCATAATCCCGCGGAATGTCGGGTACCGAGGTTCTGCGGATCGCTCGGTTACGGAAATGATGGCGGGAAGCGCTGCGCTGACGCGAATGGAACCCGTCTGCGTGCTACGTTCTCCAATAACTTTCACTTTTTCGATTGTCACCGAATCAAGGTGAGTAACGTGGGGGATTTCGAGGATCTCTGAAATCATCGCTGGCAGTATTCCGCCACCCCCGTCGGTGGACTTGTCGCCCGCTATGATGAGGTCAAAGCTGATTTTCTTGAGGGCTCCGGCAATCGCTTGCGCTGTCTGAACGTAGTCTGCACCAATGAGTAGTTCATCTTGGATGTGAATTGCTGAATCTGCACCCATGGCGAGTGATTTTCTGATGGTGTCACGGGCCGACTCTGAACCCATCGTGAGGACGACAACTTCCGCGTTGCCAGCGTCCTGCTGAATAAGAGCCACTTCAAGTGCGCGTTCATTAATCTCGTCAAGCACATTTTCACCGGTAATCCGATCAATGCGACCTGACTGGAGATCAAGCGTGCGCTGACCCCATGTATCAGGGACCTGCTTGATGAGAACAACGATTTTCATGAGCTGGTCCTTTACGTTTGTCGAGGCCTTAGACGAACCGAGGCCAAGAACTGCTAGTACTGAAGACCATTACCTGGGAATCAGCGACAAGTGGAGAGCGGTTCTTTCCAAATACTATATTCCATATTCCATGGCATTTGTCATATCGTTGTAACGACACGTCACGGACCGCAAAAGCGAGCAAATGCCGATGTAGACTGAGCGATGAATCTGAGAAACCCCAGCCCGAAGCGGCTGGGGTTTCTCAGATTCATGTGTTCGTTAACGCATCTTGTTAGCAAGGAAATGGGCTGCGGTGACGGAAGTCATCTGCTGCTTCCTCCATCGTCACCCAAGTGACACCCTCGTGGCCGTTAATGTATTTGATGAGTCGCTCGAGCATGAGGAGCACTTGAGGACGGCCGCTCACATCAGGGTGAATGGTAAAGGGGAATACAGCGTAGTCCATCTCTTGGTAGACCCAGTCAAACTGATCACGCCACATCTCTTCAATGTCGCGAGGGTTGACGAATCCGTGGCTATTTGGCGAGTTCTTGATGAACATCATGGGCGGAAGATCGTCGACATACCAGTTAGCACCGATTTCGACGAGGTCGACGATGTTGCCGCGCACGAGTGGCTTCATCCAGGATTCGGCGTCCTTCGTGTAATCGATTTTCGTCCAGGTGTCGCCGACACGAGCATAGAAGGGCATGAAATCATGCAGACCTTGGCTGTGATCGTAAGTGAAACCCTCTGCCAAGAGAAGTTCCGCAGTAGAGCTCGACATCTCCCACCACGGTGCGACGTATCCTCGGGGACGCTTGCCCGAGACCTTTTCCACGAGATCGACTGTCTTGCGGAGAACGTCTTTTTCTTGCTGGAGGGTCATAGCAACGGGGTTCTCGTGAGAATATCCATGGCACCCAATTTCGTGCCCGGCGTCGACGATTTCCTTGACTTGGTCGGGGAAGGTCTCGATGGAGTGCCCAGGGATGAACCATGTGGCAGGAAGATTATATTTCTGAAAAAGATGGAGCAGGCGGGGGGTCCCGACTTCGCCAGCAAACAGTCCACGCTGAATATCCGAGGGAGAGTCCTCGCCGCCATATGAACCTAGCCAGCCACCGACGGCGTCGATGTCGACGCCAAATACAACTTTAATATCTTTTGCCATACGAGTTTCCCCTTAAATTTTTTATCGAGTTCGAGTACCAATCCGGTAGTTGAGCTCTTCCTCAACGCTGTCCGAACCTCTGCCTGCTGCACTCGCACTAGCTGAGTAGTTATTCTAGATTTTATCTAATCTATTTTAGAAAACTTGATCGCGTCAATGTCTGTTCCTGCTGGCTGGGAGCGGACACGGCTGCTGGGAAGCCTTGATTCGAGGCGACTCGCCGAGGAGGAGATTCTTTCCCATTGAGTCGAATAACTAGTGTCGTGTGTTAATGGTTTGTTTACGTTTGATTTTGCCGAGTAGGTGATCGGCTGTTTTCACCCATGCGAAGGGTTCTGCGCGCTGGTTGTAGCTGGCGATGAAGGCGCGGATCGTGGCCTCGAGTTTGCCGACGGAGTGGAATGACCCACGCCGGATGGCCTGCTTGGTGATGATGCCGAAGAAGATCTCGACCATGTTCAACCAAGAGCAACTCGTCGGCGTGAAAATGCGGCTTATAGGCCCAAGCGTGTGGATGGCCTCGGGCGTGTCATGTACTGCCTGCCCATCCTGATCTGGCCCAGAGTCCTTCTTCGGCTGTGGTGTTGGTGTCGTAGTAGTTCGGCTTGGGCCATTCGTCGGCCTCAACTTGGTGTTCTGGTTCTTGGTCGGGTGTGCTGCTGGGGATGAGGTCGTGGGCGCGTTCTAGCGGTATTTCGTGCAGGGTGAGGAACCATTCCGCGGCACGTTTCATATGCTGCTCGTTCATGCCGCGGTGGTTGCGCAGCACGGTGCGGATTCCGTTGTTGATGCCGCCCTCGAGTGGGCTGGTGGTGCGGGCGTTGCCATGGGTAACGTAGGTGAATAGGGTGCCGTCTCGGCTGAGTTTGGCCAGTAGTTGCCAGGCTTTGCGGAGCCGGTCGTGGGTGAACCAGTACCGGTGACCGTCGGAGCTGCGTTCTTTCGTGAGGTGTCCGTGGGCTTGCCACCAGGCTTCGAGCTTCAGCCGCCACGCGATCACCGCGTCCTCGTCCCGCACGGCGGACAGCTCTCGGGATAACGTCAGCAGGCGGCGGCCGGCATCGGTGCGGGGATTCAAAGTGAGATGACGGCGGATGTTCATCTGCACGTGAAACAGACACCGTTGTGTTCGGGTTGCGGGCCAGACACGGTGCACCGCGGATGCGATCCCGGCACCACCATCACAGACCACGACCGTAGGGGCCGGGAAGTAGTGCCGTCCAGGCGGCGGTGGATTCTCTTAGCGCACCACTGCCAGGCCAGGACCTCGAGTGTTTCGGTGACTGCGATCAACAGGCACCAGGAACCGACCCAGACCCCATCGACAAGGATCTGGTGGTGGGTGGTCGAGGCCGGGCCGAGGCGGGGTTCAATATCCCAACACCATGTGTTTGACCGGCGAAGGGATTGCCCAGTGGCGGTGCCGGTCATCTCAGCCTGGGAATGCTTACCAAGCAGCCACTTCAAGAACTGTTCCAGCTCGTGCCGCCGGGCCAAGTCCGGACGTTTTCGGACTGAGGATGCACGACAGTTCGGGCACAACCAACGCTGGGTTCCGGCAGCCGTGCGCCCGTTCTTTATCAGGGTCGTATTACATACCAGACAACGGGTCGAGTTGAGAGAGTTCGGCACACCTAAGGGTCACCGGGTATGATAACCCCTCTGCTGCCCAGCATTCATAAGGTCAGATCAAGATCCCATCCACCCGTTTGGCCTATAACCCGAAAATGCAGGCGCACCCGCGGGTTGGCGGCCAGCCAGCCCTTGACGTTCTGGTGCTTGTGGGTGGCGTAGTTGTCACAGACCACGTGCAGTTCAGCGTCCGGGTGGCCGGCGGCGACCTTGCCGAGGAAGTCCACGAACTGAACGTTCGTGTGATTTGGGTAGCACTCGTCCGCAGTGACTTTCCCGATCGCGATCTCCAGTGCGGCGAACAGGGTTGCCGTTCCGTGACGTTTGTAGTCGTGAGTGCGTTGGACCGGATACCCGGCTGCTGAAGCCTAGATTTGAGACTTCTCATCCACCGACACGACCACCGCGTTCTGTGGTGGCGACAGATACAAACCGACCACATCCCGCAACTTCGCTTCCACCTGCGGGTCGGTGGAGAACGTGAACGTATCTAGCCGGTGCGACTAAATATGAATATTGGCTTCCAAGGGAGCCACGTGTGGTGTGGGTCAGAGCCGCCTCCCCAAACCACGGATCGTGTCGTTTAGAGCCACGATTGGCGTGGTTGAGAGCCACCTGAAAAGCTCCTTCCACCATGTGATGGCCACGTGGTGGAAGGAGTACGGGTAATGGTACGGAAGATCAAGGCGAAACTTGTCTTGCAGTTACGAAATCAGGGGTTGTCGGGCAGGGCGATCGCCTTGGCGCAGGGCATCGCCCGCAATAGCGTCCAGGCAGTGCTTGATTCGGCGGACCGCTTCGGCCTCGGCTGGGATGACGTCGAGGAGATGTCGGAGGCCGAGGTGTATGCGGCGTTGTTTCCGGGCCGCGGGGTGCACGAGAGCGTGTTCGCGCAGCCGGACTGGGTTCGAATTCACACCGAGCTGGCCCGGGTCGGGGTGACGTTGAAGCTCCTCCATCAGGAGTATGTTGACGCGACTTCACTGGCGCAGGCAACGATGAGTTATGACCGGTTCTGCCGGCTCTATGGCGACTACGTCGCGGTGTCGGGTGCGACGTCGCGGGTCGGGCATAAGGCCGGTCGCAGTATCGAGGTCGACTGGTCCGGGCCCACGATGCAGCTGCTGGATCCCACCACGGGCGAGATGTCGAAGGTGTATTTGTTCGTCGCCTGCCTGCCCTTCAGCCGGTATGCGTTCGTGGAAGCCTGCCTAGATATGTGGCAGGAGTCGTGGCTACGCGCCCACACATCGATGTTCACCTTCTTCGGCGGCAGCGTCCCGCGCCTGGTGCCCGACAACCTGAAGACCGGGGTCATCTCCCACCCGAAGGAGGGCGAAGTCGTCCTGAATGACGCTTACCGGGAGATGGCGGCGCACTACTCGGCCGCCGTACTCCCCGGCAGAGTGAGACACCCTCGAGACAAGAGCAGTGCCGAGAACACGGTCTCCCACGTCGCGACCTGGGTCATCGCGGGCTTGCGGCATGAGCAGTTTACGTCGCTGCCGCAGTTGCGCACCCGGATTTATGAACAGATCGATTCCTATAACCGGCAGCCGTTCCAAAAACGCGACGGGTCCCGGCTGAGCGTGTTCACTATGGAGGAGAAACCGCTGCTGCAACCGCTGCCGGCGGCGCCGTTCGAGATCAGCTCGTGGTCCTACAAGCGCAAGGTGAACAAGAACGCTCACGTGGTCTGGGCGAGGAACTTCTACTCCGTCCCCTTCAGCCACATCGGCGCCCTGGTGGACCTTCGCGTCACTGAGACGATGCTGGAGGTCTATCGGCGTGACGAGCGTTTGACCTGCCACCTGCTGCTGCCAGCGAGCACAACGAACCAGTACCAGACGAACGACGCCGACCTGCCGGAAGGCCGCAGCTTCCAGGCCTGGGATCGGGCCCGGATCGAGGAGTGGGCGGCGCGGATGGGACCGGCGACCGTCACAGTGATCGGGAAGATTTTCGAGACTGTATTCATCGACGCGGCGCTGGCCGTGTTGCGCCTGTCGCGCCGGTTCCCTCCGGCCCGACTCGAAGCCGCCTGCGAACTCGCGCTGCGGGGCCCGGTCCGCTCTCCGCGCTACGCCCATTTGCGGCCGATCCTCGACACTGGGCAGGACAAAACCGGACACACCCCCGAACCGGAACCGGATGATGGCGGCTATGTCCGCGGCGGCGCCTACTACGCTGGAGGCACCCGATGAGCGCGCTGGATGGAGAGACCAAACGCAAGCTCCGCGAGATGAACGCCGGCGAGCTGCTGGAGGCGATCGATACCCAGGACGAGACCCTGTCGATCAGTTTGAGCTTCGAGGAGCGGGTCCGGCTGGTCGTCGATGACGCCTACTTGACCTTCATGCATTCCAAGGTTGACGGGTTGATCCGGCGGGCGGGGCTGCGCTATCCGAACGCGGATTTGCGCCGCATCGACCTGCTCGATGAACGCGGTCTGAACCGGCAGGTGCTCACCCAGCTCGGCACCTGCTCGTTCGTGACCCGGCAGCAGAACGTTGTCTTCCAGGGCTTCACCGGGTCGGGGAAATCATATCTGGGCTGCGCGATCGCCAAACGCGCCTGCGAACACCGCATCCGCGCCTACTACGTCCGCATGCCCGACCTCGAGGAAGCCTGGGTCGCCGCCCAAGACACCCCCGGCGGGTCCGGAAAGTTCCTGCGGAAGTATGCCGCCTTCACACTGCTGGTGATCGACGAGTGGTTACTGGACCGGCCGACGGAATCGATGCGGACAATGCTGCTGGAGTTGATGGAGCGCCGTTACGGCGAGACCTCGACGGTGTTCTGCACCCAGTATCAGCAGAAGGACTGGCACCAGCGCCTCGGCTCCGGTGTTCACGCCGACGCGATCATGGACCGCATCATCCACAACACCGTCTGGGTCGAGACCGGCACCTACAACATGAGGGAGCAGACCGCCCTCACCAGCGCTTAACGATCGGGCCGAGAGCCAGTGGCTCCCAACCACACCACCACTGGCTCTCTTCCGCACGATCGCTGGCTCTGAACCGCACGATCGGGTGGCTCTCAAGGCATCAAATACTCATAAATATTCCATTTGCACCAAATCCAGGACACACTGGAGAAGGACACCGCGAACTGGGCGGCCATCAACCGGGCCGACCAATGCGAGATCCCCAACTCGACCGGCGGTTTGCCCTGATCGGCCAACGTTTCCGCGATCAACGCAAGCCCATCGATCACCGGGGCCCCGCCCGGCCGGGAAACATCCTGCAGACCATCAATCCCGGACTCCGAGTACCTGCCTTGCCACTTCAGCACGCTCAGCCGAGTCAAGAGCGGTGCGCTTCTCAATCTCGTTGTTTTGCAACCCCTCAGCGGCCAGCAGCACTACCCGAGCCCGCACCGCCAAAGTCGCGACATCGTTTTTCCGCGTGTCAGCTTCTCCAACTTTGATCGGTCACCGTCACGCAATCCCAATGCTCGAGCCAGATAAACCATGACTCAATTCATGCCGCCAGCCCAGACCCAAAGGAATCAACGACACGAGACACTAGCTGTGGCAACGCGGGGAGAGACGGTGCTCTGACGCCACCTATTTGTCAACTACTCATGGACGCTCTGCTGCTCGTCAAAGTGCTGCGCTAGGAGTTCGCCGGAGTTAATGATGTGCTTCTCCATTGCTTCTCGGGCACTCTCTGCGTTGCGCGCGCGAAAAGCATCAATCACGGCTGAGTGGTCATTTGTGGTCGTTACCGGCCAGCCGGGAATCTCCGAATAGAACATTCTCGGGACGTATTTAACAAAGATAGTCAGTGTTTGTCGAAGTCGCGGGGAGTTTGCGACAAAGTAAATTTGTCGGTGAAATTGGTGATTCTTTTCTTCTAACATTTCAGTGTCTCCACGCTGGGCAGCTGCCATGAGCTCAAAGTGAAGTGCGCCTAATTCGGCAACCTGTTCTTCTGTTGCTATGATGCACGCTCGAGAAGCCAGCTCGCCGGCTATCAGCGCGTGAGCGCAAAATACATCCCGAATGTCCTGGCCAGTCAAGGGCGCAACGGCAAAGCCCTTCCGGGGCGCCAACACAAGAAATCCTTCAACCTTGAGGGCATGAAGTGCCTCTCTGACGGGGGTCGCGGAGACCCCCAACAATTCACCAATCGCATCGGCCCGAATCGACTCGCCTGGCTTTAGCTCGCCGGCCATGATGGCCTCCCTCAGGTAGTCCGAGACTTCCTCGCTGAGTTGCTTGCGTCCACCGGGGGGAGCCTTGAGTACCATGTTGCCTTCTTAGAGAATTAGTTAACGGATTTCATTTGAGCGCCTCGTCGAATACTATATTCCAAAGAATACGGATGAATCGTAGTTACCGTGAGTGTCTGCATCCTTGAGTCGCGAGCTCATTTGCCCCGCCCATTCGATCGAAACAAGGTCTCCCATTTTTGCAAGAATCTCAGTCTCACTTGCCGGCTTGTTTGGCGATCCCCTGTACGCATTCGCAAATCGCTCAATTGTTGAACCATCTGTTAGCAGGATCTTTACCTCAGCCTGCCACGTGGCGGGGAAAGCTTGTTCGAGCCTATCGCTGGAGTAACACTCAACCTTGTGCATCAACCCGGAAAGTTCCTTCGCCAAGGCTTCTGCTCCATCAAATTGATCCACCTTCGCGGTTCCTGTGGCAAAAGCTAGGGCCGCTCCAAATGGCATGTTGAACTGAGCATCTACCGGGCTCGTTACCGTCATCTTTCGCTCCAGTGGCTCTGCAACAAGTGCGGCCCCCGCACGAATAACACCGCACTCAATTTTGACGACATCGGATTCTCGAAGCTCAGGGCGTTCCGCTTTTATCTCTCGAATGATGTCAATATTTCCATGCATGTAGCGGCAACATGGATAGAACTTGATGCTGGTTGCCTTGACTCCAGCCCCAAACTCGAGAGTCAATTCTCTTCCCGGAACTGCTCCTCGGCCGTACTGGCGCAAGAAGCCATCGCGTCCTTCAAGAAATGTTGCTGGTCCTTTGAATCTGGCTCGGGCCAATTTTGCAGCGCGAATCCCCGTTGCTGCGGCATTCCCAGCGTTCAGGCGCTTTGTCCATGATCCGTCTGAGAGGAATTCAAGACTGCCCGAGGTCATGTTGGCTGCGAGAGAAATCGCGTTTTTGGATTGCGCCTCGTCTAAGTCCATGAGGACCGCAATGGCAGCGGCAGCTCCCATGGCCCCGCAAATACCGGTTGGGTGAAAGCCTCTTCCATAGGACTCTTCGGCCCCAATTAACACTCCGATGGATGTCATGACGTCATATCCGACGGCAATGGCTCTCGTGAAGGTCTCTCTATCTACTGGGTGTGCATCGGCGAAGGCGAAAGCAGCCGGAAATATTGCGACTCCTGGATGCATGGAACCTTGCTCGTGAGTGTCGTCGAGTTCAAGGCCATGCGCAGTGATCCCGTTGACGAGAGCGGCGTCTTCGACAGATGCCCATGAGTAGAGTCCAAAGATTCGCGCGGGGCGAAACTCATGTTGCGTATCGGATAGATCCACCGAGTCTCGGGCGACTGTGGCAGACGGTCGGTTGAGACCTCCGACCGTGACGCCGAGGTAGTCCAAGGTCAAGGAATCCACTTGGACTTGCAATGAGGCATCAATCTTGTGTGGATGTGTCACATGATTCGAAATTTGGCTCGCCATCCGTGTCATATGTTGGCGCCTCCTTGGATTTCCTGCTTGATTGCGTCAGTGTGCTGGCCCAAGGTGGGGACCGGGCTCAGAAATAGCCCCATGGATTCGCTTGAAACGGGCGGTCGAAGTGCCCTGATTTCTCCGCCGGGTGTATCCACGTTTATCCAACGGTCTCGCGCTTTCAGCTGTGGATGATTCGCGACCCCAGCCATGTCGCGAAGCTCGGCATTGGCAACTCCGGCCAACTCAAGAAGGGAAACCGCGTCACGAGTCGATAGCCCCATTAATCGCTCTTGGATCTCGGCATTTAGTTCTGTGCGATTTGCGACACGAGCTGAATTGTTTTGGTACTCAGTGCGCGTCGCTCTCAAAGCATCACCTAAGATAATTTCGCAGAACTTGAGCCACTCACGCTCATTTTGAATACCAAGGAAAACGACGCCATCGGACGTCGTAAAAGGACCATACGGTGCGATTGTTGCGTGACTCGCTCCTGCCCGTGGCTGCTGGGCTCCTCCATATCGGGCGTAAAGCTCGGGTTGTTGCATCCATTCACCGAGTGCCTCAAGCATCGATACCTCGATGACATCGCCTTTGCCAGTCCTAGCTCGGTTGAGGAGGGCCGACAGTACGCCGGTATACGCGTACATGCCGGACGCGATATCGGCAATCGAAATACCTACTTTGGCCATCTCACCTGGCGAGCCCGTGACAGAGAGCAAGCCACTCTCACATTGGACGAGAAGATCATACGCCTTCTTTTTCTCCATCTCGCCCCCGCGACCGTAACCGGAAATACCCACGTGGATCAATCGTGGATTCAACTCAAGTAGTTCAGATGCACCAAGCCCCAGTTTCTCAATTGCACCTGGGGCAAGATTCTGAATGAAAACATCTGCCTTGGCTATGAGCTGCTTCAGAAGGACCAAATCGGCCTCTGATTTCAGATCAAGAACGAGGCTCTCCTTTGAGCGATTCAGCCAGACAAAGTAACTGGCTTCACCTTTGACTTTTGTGTCGTAGGTGCGCGCAAAGTCTCCGCTATCTCTCTCGACTTTTATTACTCGGGCACCCAAATCTGCCAGCTGTCGAGTCGCGAAGGGAGCTGCTACCGCCTGCTCAATTGAGACGACAAGGACGCCTTCAAGGGGAAGGGACCTCATCAGAATCTTCTCCTAGCTTGAGTCAGGATTCTTTGGGCCTTCTCCCGAACAGGCTTGTCTACCATTTGTCCATCAACTTGAAGGGCACCACCAACGGAGTTGACTACTTTTGTCGCCCATTCAATCTCTTTTTTGCTCGGCGCAAATCCCAAGTGGATTGGGCCAACCTGATCTGGATGAATGCAGAGGTGTCCCCCTAAACCCATTCCTCGGAATCGACGTGCGTTCACTTCAATAGCAGCGCGGTCTCGGAGAGCCATCGGAGGTGATGCTAGTGGTGCCTTGACTTTCGAAAGACGCGACGCAATCACAATTTGCGCATAGACGAAGTCAATTGTCGTACTGTCGTTCTCAGCGCCAAGATCCTCGCTGAGGTCCACTGCACCCACCGCCAATCGCGTTAGTCCCTTCGCCGATGCAATTTCGACGGCGTTGTGGACTCCGACGGCCGTTTCAATCAGACCTATGATTTGCACTTGTTCAGGGAACAGACCTCTCAGCGACTCCAAAGACGCCGCAGTCTCGACCTTAGGTAGAACAATTCCCTTCAGCGAGCTGGAGCCAGAGGGTGCAAGTTCAACGAGTTCCGCTACGTTCTCGGCAAACCAAGGGCTGTCAATCGTATTGAGCCGAACGAATGCTGGTTTTGATAAGCCACGCCTGAGAGAGGAGAGAGTGTTTTCTAGCGCTTGATCTTTTTCCTCAACCGAAACAGCGTCCTCAAGATCGATGATGACGTTGTCGGCACCGGAATTCAGCGCCTTTTCAAAACGATGTGGATGCGTACCAGGAACAAAAAGATACGTAGTTTCGAGAGAGTCAGGGCTTGCGAACTTCGCCTTGGCAACCATCAAACTAGTTCGTGGCGGGGAGAGTTGACTCGTCGGGCCGCGTATCTTCGAGTTTTGGCCCTTGGCCCAAGCGATAAACCATGAAGGTTCGCTCGTACGAAATAATGATGGTCGAATCTTGGTTGTAGCCCTCTGTCGCAACCGTCACAATTCCAACGGACGGCTTGGACTTCGAATCCCTAACTGCCAAAACCTTCGAGCGGGAATAGATGGTGTCGCCCTCGAACACTGGGCTAGGCATACGGACTTTGTCCCAGCCAAGGTTTGCATAGACGTTGAAAGACAAGTCGATAGTTGACTGGCCCGTTACGAGAGCCAAAATGAAGGTCGAGTTTACGAGCGGAAGGCCAAACTCAGTCTGCTTGGCAAAATTCGCGTCAAGATGCGTCTTGGCAGTGTTCTGTGTGGCAAGCGTATAAATTTGGTTGTCGGCTTGAGTCACTGTCTTTCCCATGGGGTGGTAGTAAATATCCCCAACTGAAAAATCTTCGAAGAATCGACCTGAATACTCTGTTGTCTCGGGCTTACGCATTTTCAAGCTACTTTCTATTTTTGCAATGTTTTTATTGTGTCACCGTTAGGGGTAACCCATTGCGCAACGTTTTAGACTGAGATTACACAACAATTCTCTTCTTTACTATATTCAATATTATTTGTTGCTGATAGATTGAAATAATCTGAAAATGGCTCTGGGATGGGGACACCATGTACTACAGTCCGAGACCCCTGGATGGGCTCCTCGTAATCGATTTGACCACGGCACTATCGGGACCCTACGCAACTTTGCTCCTCGCCGGGCTCGGCGCGCGAGTTGTGAAAGTCGAGGATGGGCTGAAGGGCGGAGACAGCTCTCGGACGAATTCGCCCTTTATTTCCCATGCAGGCGAGCTCATCGGTGAGCGCGAGCACGAGGACGACTGGTCTGTCTCCCAGCTCAACCGAGCCCGTAACAAAGAGAGCGTTGGAATTAATCTCAAGGATCCGCAAGGAATTGAGGTCTTCAAGAAACTCGTGATGCAAGCTGATGTCCTTGTTGAAAATTTCAGCGACGGCGTGACCGCTCGACTCGGAATCGACTTTGAAACAGTCCGCGCGTGGAATCCTCAGATTGTCTACACGTCGATAAGCGGATTTGGGCAGGACTCATCAGCGGGCGACGCCAAGGCCGTCGATCTCATCATTCAAGCTCTGAGTGGTCTCATGATGACGTCAGGCTCGGAGGGAGAGGCTCCTGTGCGAGTTGGCCTACCCCTCGCGGACCTCATTGCTCCGCTCTATGCGGTTATTGGCACTCTTGCGGCTGTCGTAAGCCGAAAAGGCAGCGGTGTTGGAAGTCACGTTGATGTGGGAATGCTTGGAGCGCTCACCTCGCTCATGTCGAACGAGCCCCTCGATACGCTCGGGAGCGTCGGAATTCCAGTGAGGAGTGGGACTACCCTCCCGAGGCTCAGCATTTTTGGAATCTTCGAGTCAACTGATGGGTGGGTTTCAATCTGTGCGCATACCGACCACTTGGCGGCGAGTCTGTATTCGGCAATGGGGCGGGATGATCTCATTCATGACTCGCCGTTTTCACAGCGTGGAGGAAGAGTCGTTGGCGCCGATAAAATTCACGGCATCGTCTCCGGCTGGGTCGGGGGACTCAGCTCATCAGAGGTGGTTGAGCTCCTTATCGGGCGAGGAGTTCCCGTTGCCACCGTTCAGACACCCGATATCGCTCTTCACAATCCCATCGTTCGTTCACGAAGGGAGGTTGTTCCTCTCTTGCACCCTGACCTGGGAGAATTGGAGCATATTTCAAGTAGCGGCATCCCCATTCTCTTCAACGGAATCTCACCCGAGTTGAATTCACCCGCCGAGCAGTTAGGGGAAAGCACGCAGGCAGTTCTCCGTGAATTACTAGGCCTGGCTAAAAGCGACTACGAAAAGCTGAAAGATGACGGGGCAATTTTTTAGTGTTAGGCGCTTCTCTGCAATTGGAAAGTGGCCCGTTGACTCGATGGTGGATCTAGGCTCCACTCCGTACCTTTTGAGAAGGAAATGACATGATGCAACTTAGCGAAAAGGTCGCCGTAATCACAGGGGCGGGAAGCGGTATCGGTGCCGCAATCGCAAGACTCTTTGCGAAGGAAGGCGCGACGTTGGCTCTCATCGATTTTGATGTCGAAGGCTGTAGTGCTGTTGCACGGGAGTGCGCTGAGATCGGTGCTGTCACATCCACGTATTTTGTGGATGTGACAGATGGTGAGTTAGTTCGGGGCACAATGTCGAGTGTCTCGGCTCAATTTGGCGGTATTGATGTGCTTGTCAGCAGTGCGGGGATACTAGACGAGACTCCGTTTCTTGAAATGAGTGAAGCAACCTTTGATCGCACGATCGCCGTCGACCTTAAGGGCGTTTTCATCTGTTCAAGGTGGGCAGCACCTGAAATGGTAAAACGTGGCGGGGGACGAATTATCAATATTGCGTCCCAGCTTGGCATCAAGGGTGGTATCAGCTTGACGCATTACAGCGCTGCAAAAGCGGGAGTTATCGGGTTCACAAAGTCGCTTGCTCTTGAGCTTGCGCCCCTGAACATCCTTGCGAATGTCATCGCGCCCGGACCTATCGTGACGCCACTCATGGATGGACTATCACCTGATTGGAAGAAGGCCAAGGCAGCCGAACTACCATTGGGCCGTTTTGGAAGGGCTGAGGAAGTCGCGCCAACGGCACTACTCCTTGCTAGCTCGCCGGGGGGAGACCTCTACACGGGGCAGACACTTGGCCCAAACAGCGGCGACGTGATGCCATAGTCGACAGTCAGCAAAGCCTCCTCGTCAGCGTTAGGTAGAAGTAGCTGAGGGTGAAATCGATACGTGTGCGAACTTGAATTAGGCAACTAGTATTACAGTCGCGGTTATTTAGCAGACTTCGGCGTGTTTGTGATGATTCGTGCTGTCGACGTGTTAATCGTTGGTGGTGGGTGATGATATTTGTGTTGCTGAGGTGGGGGAGCGGGTTGACGGGCTGGAGGAGATCCGTGAGCTGATTGGGCCGAGTTTTGCCCGGTCTGAGCCGCGGGAAAACGCGGTGGACTATCTGCGGGGGCTTCTCTCGGGTGCGGAGCGGAAGAACTCCTGGACGCTCTCGGAGCAGGATGGTCAGGCGGTCCAGGACCGGATGCAGCGTATTTTTTCGACGACCGACTGGGATCCTGACTCGGTGCACGATGATTTACGGTCCTACGTTGTCAAGCATCTGGGCACCGCCGACGGCGTGTTGATCGTGGACGAGACCGGGTTTCTGAAGCATGGGAAACGGTCGACATAGGTTGTCAGGCAGTACTCCGGAACGGCCAGGCGGATTGAGAACTCTCAGATCGGTGTGTTTCTGACCTACTCGACGGCCGCAGGACGCACGTTTCCGGACCGAGAGCGGGACTGTTGTCGGCCCGATGGGTCACCGGGGACGCGGTTGTGTTTCGTCAAGTTTAGGTGGGCCATCTCGGCGCTAAGAATCAGGCCGGCTGGACACGTTTTTAGTCCATTTGAGCTGTTGGCTATTTCATGAGGGCATTTTTGACTCTGTAGGACTCGCCGCGGAACTGCAGCAGTCGTCCGTGGTGCACTAGCCGGTCGATGATAGTGGCGGCCATATTGTCGTCTCCGAACACGGTTCCCCATCGGGAAAATTCCATGTTCGTGGTGATGATCAGGCTGCGTCGTTCATAGCCGTCCGCGATGACCTGGAACAAGAGCCGCGCTCCTTCGGTATCGATTGGCAGGTAGCCCAGTTCATCGATTGCCAGAAGCTGGTTCTTGGCCAGCGATGCAAGTTCTTTGTCTAGCCGGTCTTCGTCCTTGGCCCGCCGCAGCATCATGACCAGGGATGAGGTGGTGAAGAATCTGGCGTGGATGCCTTGTCGGCAGGCGGCTGCTACCAGGGCGGATGCCATGTGGGTTTTGCCGGTGCCAACGTCCCCATAGAGAACCAAATCTTGGGAATGGTTGATGAAGTCCAGAGATTCCAAAGCCTCCCGGCCGTAGTATTCCGGGAACCTGACACTGCTGTAGTCGAATCCCGTGAGTGTTTTCATGGCTGGCAGTCGCGCGGATTTCAGCAGGCGTTGGCGGCGTGATTCCTGCCGGGATTCGTGTTCGGCCAACAGAACCCCGTGGAGGTATTCGCGTTGTTTCGGGGTGCCTTTCTCGGCCCATTCACTCAGCACGCTGCCGGTCAGCGCAGCATGCTTACCGGCTTCGATAATGTCTTGGATGGTGATCGGATTCATGCGACTTCTCCCGTGCTGGTGTTCAGGGTGGTGAAGGTGTCATAGACACTCAAGTTCACGTTGGCTGCGGCAGGTTCGGTGCCATCGGCCAGGCGGCGGGCGAGCATGCCCACCATCGCTATGTCGGGGGCGTCCCCGCGCCGAGCGGCCCTGACGAGCGTCGTGGCGACCTGCTACCTGCTCGGGGTGTCGACGAGGCGGATGGAGCAACTCGTCGAGTCCCTCGGTATCGCCCGCCTCTCGAAGTCGCAGGTGTCGATCATGGCCAAGGACCTCGACGAGCAGGTTGGGCAGTTCCGAACCCGGCCCCTCGATGCAGGCCTCTACATGTTCGTGGCCGCCGATGCCCTGGTGTTGAAAATGCGCGAGAGCGGCCGCGTCGCCAATGTTCACGCGCTCCTCGCGAATCACGCAATTGGGAACCAGCCCAAACACACTTCGATAGGCTCAGCGAAATAGTTCACATTTGATCGAGTGTTGCGACGTTGGCTAGAAACCGCCCACTTTCTCATGGCCGCTAACGCCCCTGCCACAACGAGTCCGCGGGGTTTCGGTTCGGTCGCGGTAGTAGTAACGATCGGCGGCTCAACGTGGAGCACGTCAATCTTTCCCAGCAGTAGTCACAACGGCTTCTCGTTGCCGGTGAAGGCCGCGGTGCGTCTTGCTGAGGGCATTGAGCCGGGCGATACGGTCAACGCGACGATACAGCTCGTCTAAGTCTGCCTGAGGGTCGCTCGCGGCCGCCTCAGGCACGACGATGGCTGGGCGTAACACCGGCGGCTTTCATCCAGTGATTGTGGGTGCCCAGAATCCTACTCCGCCGGTTCTTAGCCGGTGATACCTTCCTCGAAGTTCTGGATCGGGTCGTACCAACCCTGTTCAAGCACGAAGCTCTGGAACTGCTTGTCGAGTCCGAAGATCACGGCAATTCCAACCACGATCAGCGCGATGCCGACAACTCGTTTGAACGCGCCGTTGGGGTTGGCGAGCCACCCCAGCTTGCGTGCGAATGCTTGGCCCAAAAATGCGATGAGCAGCAACGCAATCGCAAGACCGACCGCGTACACGACGATGTAGAGCAATCCCTCACCAAACGACACCGGCAATACGGTGGCCAGAATCAAAGCGTAAGTGGGGGAGCAGCTGCTGAATGTTGGTCCGAGCGCAGCTCCGAGCATCACGTCACCGCCGAGTCCGCCGCGCGAGTACGAACGGTTCATCACCGCATTGGCGCGATTCTGGATGCCCGTCGCAAGCATGAAGCGTTCCCAGAGTGACGGGAACACAAGGGTGAGGCCAAAGATCACGAGGATTCCGCCGGCAATGATTTGCCAGACGAGTTGCGGAACACCGAGCAGTACGGTCGTCGCTTTGAGCAGCAACGTGAAGACGATTACTGACATTGCGAGGCTGAGCGCGATGACGACGGGTCGATACCACTGCCGCTCAGCAACCGCTGCGTCACTGCTCGTTCGCGCCATTGACCCACCGACGATCACGGGAAGTAGCGGGAGAACGCAGGGCGCTGCAACCGTGAGAATCCCCGCAACGAACGAGAGCAGAATCAGGCTGAGCATCGCGGCCTAGAGAAGCGCGTCGAGAGCAGTCTGAAGTGTGGGATCTGCGTAGGCAACGTAGTTATCCTGGAGTTTCTCTCCGCTCGAGTCGACCTCAACAAAGGTGGTTTGCTGCGTCACGCCGTATTCCGCGCGAAGATCCTGGTTGGAGTCGTAGTCCACCTTCACGATCGTGACGCCGGACGGGACTCCCTCAGACTTGATGTCACCTTCCATCGAGACGCATTGCGGGCACCAAGGGGCGTGGAAGAACAAGAACACGCGGCCCTCAGCATCGGCAACTGCGGTGGGGCTGTACTCAACGTAGGCGCCGCCGCCGTCGTTTTCGACAGTCTCAGTGCTTGCGCTATCGGAGCTTCCCGACGAAGCGTTTGACTCCGCAGAGTTGTTCGGGTTCTCGGCTGTGCCGATCGAGATAATAGCGATCGCTGCAATGACAACAACAGCGAGAGCAATGACTATCGCGAGAATTCGCTTGTTCATGCCCGCCAGTAACGCATGGCACCGCAAAATTGTTCCGCTGCTAGCTCAATTCGCGGGCTATACCCAGACTTCAGCTTTGTGGGAGAAGAGTTTGAGGTCTCCGAAAGTTAGCGCACCGGTGAATCGAGCTCGTGTGTAGGGCAGCAAAACCATGAGCGCTGCTCCAGCACGGTGCTCGATCCGAACCTCGATAGCGTCCGTCTTCTGTGCGACGAGCCGTGTGTTTGAGACGATCGCGCTGCAGCGGGAGATGTTGGCCATTTGACGCAGCTGCGTCACCGTCTGATCCAGGAGTGCTTGGGCGTTCGGATGCTTTTTGCGCAGCGCATCATCCGCTGTCATCTCCAATACTCGACCGCTCCCATCGGTCATGAGAGCGAAGGTCATGAACTCGCTGGCGTGGCCAAGATTAGTTCTGGCCACATGAAGAGCGGAGTCGAGAATTCGATCGACGTCGGCCTGTTCGTCGGCGTTGAGCGCGTCCCTCCACGATTGCATATCCAAACCGTAGCGACTCCACTGCCCGCTTGTCCCACGAACCGTGCAAATCACCCGCGTTTTGGTGTCAAAGACGGTGTGAGCGTTTCGGCCGCTTATCGGGCGTTTCGCGACGGGCTTGGTGACGCTGCGCTAACGTCTAACCATGCGAAAAGCGCAGCTCACCAGCGCACAATGTGGCCATGCTGGCCCTGTATGGCTCGGCCCGGTGGTCGGCGTCCTTGGTTCCGCGATTGTCGGCGCTCTTATGTGGTGGATGGCGTGGCCGCGTCGCGGATCAGCATCTAAATTTGCTGGTGTATCGGCCACCGCATCGGCAACTGCTGCAACTCGTCCGCGCAACTGATCAGGGAGATTGCCATGGCTGAACGTGAACGTATCAAGACACTGATTATTTTTGGCGCTGGGGGAGACCTCACTTCTCGCCTGCTGTTGCCGGGGCTTGCATCGTTCTTGGCGAGCGACGAGGCCCAGAATTTGTCTCTCATCGGAGTTGACCGGCAAGAAATGGATGACGTGACGTGGCAGCAGCGCGTTGCAGATTCGTTCGCGACTCAGCAATCGTCCGCGTCTCACACGGTTGTTCAGGGTGCCCGTTATCTGAAAGCCGATGTAACGGATGCGGCCCAAGTGCACAATGTTCTCGCCGAAGCAACGGGGAGGATCGCGCTGTACTTCGCGCTTCCGCCAGCGATCACCGAAAAGGTGTGCAGGGCGCTCGCGAATGAGGAACTGCCCGAAGGCATCGTCTTCGCGCTCGAAAAGCCGTTCGGCAGCGATGAGGCGAGCGCTCGCAGTCTGAACCGGCTGCTGGAGAAAATCTTGCCCGAGGAACAAATCTTTAGAGTTGACCATTTTTTGGGCAAGTCGACAGTGCTCAATCTTTTGGGACTTCGCTTCGCTAACCGGGTGTTCGAGCCGCTGTTGGGGGTGCCCAACGTCGCGAAGGTTGAACTGATCTTTGATGAGCCTCTCGCGCTCGAAGGTCGCGCTGGCTATTACGACCGTGCAGGCGCGGTTGTTGACATGATCCAAAGCCACCTCTTGCTTGTACTCGCGTTGACCGCAATGGAGCCACCAGCGAGTGTGAACTCGGAAGATCTTCGAGGGGCAATGGCCCAAGTGTTGAGGGCAACCCGGGCGCAATCCGAGGACGGGGCGTGTGCTCGTCGTGCACGCTACACGGCAGGTACCATCGGTGACCGAGACCTACCTGCCTACGTCGACGAAGACGGCGTTGACGCCGATCTCGGCACCGAGACTCTTACCGAAGTGACGTTTGAGATTGATAACTGGCGATGGGCTGGGGTTCCCTTCATCTTGCGGTCGGGTAAAGCGATGGGCGAGGCGCGTCAAGACATCGTCATCACCTTCGCCCCAGTGCCCCACTTACCTCGAGGTCTTACAGGGATGGCAGACCCCGCCCAGCTGACTATTTCAATTAAGCCGGCAACGCTCGAGCTTGATCTCATCGTCAATGGTGAGGGTGATCCGTTCTCCCTCGATCGCACCAAGCTCACAACGACACTGGGAGACCCTGCCATGAGCGCCTACGGCGAAGTGATCGCCTCGCTCATCGACGGCGACCCGGTGCTCTCTGTGCGCGGTGACGTAGCCGAGCAGTGTTGGAGGATCGTCGCTCCGGTGGTCAAAGCCTTTCGTGAGAACCGTGTGCCCCTCGACGAGTACCCGGCTGGCTCGCAGGGGCCAACGAGTTGGAGCACGGCGTGACCGGGCATCGGGGGCGTGGCATCAGCGCATCCGCTGACGCTCTCGTGCGAACTAACGCACAGCAGGCCTACGAACTTTCTGGGCCGTTAGATCCCACGCGGTTTTATCCCCGTTTCGGCCCTCTTCCCGCAGTTATTGAGGTGCGCAAGCAATCGGGCGAGTGGGACACCGTCGGCCGTACCCGCATGCTGATGCTCTCCGATGGCGGCCATGTCGTCGAAACGATCACCGACACAGATTCGCCAGCGCTGTTCGCCTACGAGTTGAGCGGGTTCCAGAAGCTGTTCGGCACGCTTGTGTCGGGTGCTCGTGCCGAGTGGCGCTTTGAGCCCCGTCAGAGCGGGTCAATCATTCGTTGGAGCTATACCTTCTTTGCCCGCCCCGCTCGTGGCTGGATCGTCTGGTTGGTCGTGACGTTGTGGTGGGCGCGGTACATGCGACACGTGTTGCCTCCGATCGCGCGCGAGATCGATCACCTCGCTGCCCGCTAGAAATCGACCTCGAGCGAGGGAGTAGCGGCTTCAGTTACCGAATCGTTGTCATTTTCGTGGCCGTTCACACTTCACACGCATCCTTCTCACAACTAGCACAAAGATGCGCTTGTGACAATGTCACTATGTTCCGATCGAGATTCATAGTAGCGGTGTGCGCCGCGCTCTACTTTGCCGCGCTGGCAAGTCTCGCATTCGTGATTGCTCCAGGCAGCAACGGCCGGTTCTGGATGTGGACCATACTCGTGTTCATCCCCGTCGGAGCTTTTCTGGTCTGCATGTTTGGGCGTCGTCGCTGGTGGGTAGCTCTCGCCTTCAGCGTTGTCGCAGCGGCCTGGCTTGAAGCTGCTCAAACTGTCTGGATGCCAGCAGGCTACGCCAATGTCATAGACATTATTCTCGCAAGCGTCGGCGCAGGCGTGGGCGTCGCATCCGCGGCAGGCATCGCGTTGTGGCGCGAGCACTCCCAGCGCACCCATACGTCGCGACGCAGACAGTCTCGTGGCAACCTTGCGTCGAACCGACGCGCCTCCGCTAGCAATTCGGTGGCACCGCTTAACCTCGATCGGTGACCGAAGACCGCTATTCGAACGATGTGCTCGCTGACTTTTGGCGCGAGCGCACCCCCACAGTGCTCCCCAAAGTGCCTATTGAGCCGGGGATGGTGGTCGAAGTCATCGCTGACGGCTACGTCGGAGCGCTTGTGCGGCACGCTAATGGCCTCATCGAGCTTGAAGACCGCCACGGCCGTTCGCGTGCTTTTCCACTCGGCCGCGGCTACCTCATCGACGGCGTCGCGGTAGAGCTGACCAAGCCTGTCGCTCAGGCAGCCGCCACCCGCAAAACGGCATCAGGGTCATTCGCCGCACCCGAACAGCGTGCCCGCACCGCGCTCGCGAGTCGCATCTACGTCGAGGGACGCCACGATGCAGAGTTGGTCGAGCGAGTCTGGGGTGATGACCTTCGCGCTGAGGGAGTCGTTGTCGAGTACCTGGGTGGCATCGACGATCTCGAGGCGATCGTCGCTGACTTTGCCCCCACCTCCGAACGCAAGCTGGGGATCCTCGTCGATCACCTTGTCGCCGGCTCCAAGGAGAGCCGAATTGCGGATGCCGTTGGCCGAGGAAAGTACAGCAAGCATGCCCTCGTGGTCGGGCATCCATTCGTGGATGTCTGGCAGGCGGTAAAGCCTCAGAGCCTCGGAATTGCGGCGTGGCCCACAATCGCGCGCGGCACCGAGTGGAAACATGGAATCTGCGAGGCCTTTGGCTGGTCACACGACGACCAGGCCGACATTGCGCGAGCGTGGCAGCACATTCTCTCGAAGGTCACGAGCTTTGCCGATCTTGAGCCTGCACTGTTGGGGCGCGTTGAACAACTGATCGACTTCGTCACGGTCGACCAGGACTCGTAGCGCACACGCGCCGCACTAGTCGATCTGGGGCATGACCGCGCGCGAGGAAGTCGAGCCTATTGATGGTTAGACTGGGTGGCGAACACGGGAGTCCGGTGAGCCGGGCTGAGAGGGAGCTTCTCCAAGCTTCGACCGTCGAACCTGATCTGGATCATGCCAGCGCAGGGAGCAGACACTCTTGAAACCCGTGCCATTCATCAAATGAAAGGCACGAAAGTGACCACAACACCACCATCCACGTCCACCCCCATCGGTTCGCGTTTTCAGTGGCGGGTGATCGACATTGTCGTTGCCAGCGTTATTGGCGTGGCGAGCGGACTGATCTTCGTCGTCTGGAATATCGCCTCGTCTCCGGTAACCGCACCCCTAGAAGCGTTGCTGCCAGGGCTGCAGGCTCTTGGCGGTGGTTTCTGGCTCTTCGCAGGCGTGCTCACCGCACTCGTGATTCGCAAGCCAGGTGCCGCGATTTACGGCGAGATGGTGGCAGCCTCCGTCTCAGCCCTCATCGGCAACCAGTGGGGTGCGCTTACTCTCGTAAGTGGTCTCACACAGGGCCTCGGCGCAGAGATCGTGTTTGCGGCCTTCCTCTACGCCAACTGGCGCATCAGCGGAGCGGTTCTTGCGGGCGCCGGAGCGGGCCTTGCGATGGCCATCACTGACCTCGTGCTCTGGTACCCGGGTTCCGCGCTTCCCTTCATCGTCATCTACACGATTGCCGCCATCATCGGCGGAATGCTCATTGCCGGTCTGCTGTCATGGCTGGCAACTCGAGGTCTCGCCGCTACCGGAGCGCTCAACCGCTTCGGCGCCGGTCGTGAGATTGCGAAGCGAGTCTGACCTCCATCAGGCCTGCTGGCGTCACCGTCGAAGGATGGGGGTGGCGCCACTCCAGCAGGCTCGCTTGGGCGGTGCGCGGTCTTGATCTGCGCATCGAACCCGGCGAACGCGTGTTGCTCCTTGGCGAATCGGGGGCGGGAAAGTCGACGTTCCTCCATGCCCTTGCGGGGGTTGTTGGCGACGACGAGGGAGAGGCCGAAGGGTCTCTGCTTGTCGACGACGAGCATCCGGCAGCCCATCGTGGTCGCACGGGGCTGGTAATTCAGGACCCCGACAGCCAGGTGATCTTGGAGCGCGTCGGCGACGACGTCGCTTTTGGATGCGAGAACCTCGGTGTGCCCCGTGACGAGATTTGGAGGCGCGTGCGCAACAGTCTCGATCAGGTGGGGCTCGATGTCGCGCTTGATCGCGACACGAGCGCGCTCTCGGGCGGTCAAAAGCAGCGGTTAGCGCTCGCCGGCGTCTTAGCGATGCAACCAGGGCTCATTGTGCTCGATGAACCGACAGCAAATCTCGACCCTCAGGGGGTCACCGAAGTTCGGGATGCCGTCATGCGAGTTGCCGATTCCACCGGTGCCACCATCGTGGTGGTCGAACATCGCGTGGCAGTGTGGAGCGATGTCGTCGACCGCGTGGTCGTTCTTGCGGCAGGCGGAGGAGCGATCGCCGATGGGTCACCGTCCGACGTTCTCTCACGCCAGGGCGAACAACTCGCTGCGCGCGGAGTCTGGATTCCGCAGTTTCCCCCTCCGCGACCTCAACGAAGGGAGCGCGCAGCACAGCAGACGCTCCTGACCACTCACGACCTGAGCGTCGGGCGAGGTAAACGTGTTGTAGCTCAACCGTTCGACCTTTCGATCCCGAGCAGCCATGCCCTTGCCATCACCGGCCCCAACGGCTCGGGCAAGTCGACCCTCGCTCTTACGCTTGGCGGGCTATTGCCGCCCATGAGCGGTGCTGTTGTAGCGAACTCAGCGCTCGCGGCAGGTCTGGGCGAGCATCCGATCAGATGGAAATCTCGTGAACTGCTCACGCGCATTGGCACCGTGTTTCAGGACCCAGAACACCAGTTGCTCACGAGCACGGTTCGGGCAGAACTCGAAGTTGGGCCCCGTGCGCTCAAACTGGGCGATGCAGAAGTGGATGCCCGAGTCGACGAATTGCTCACGCGGCTGCGGCTCGATCGGCTCACCAACGCCAACCCCTTCACCCTGTCTGGCGGCGAAAAACGTCGACTGAGCGTCGCCACAGCCTTAGCAACACGGCCCCGGATGCTGGTGCTCGACGAACCAACGTTCGGTCAAGATTCTCGAACCTGGAGCGAACTGCTCGCACTGCTTGCGCGCCTCGTCGATGAGGGCAGCAGTGTGGTCGCCGTGAGCCATGACCTCGACTTTGTTGACGCTCTCGCGGATTCGACGGTGGTGCTCTCGTGATCCCCATCGCATCCGTCAACCCCGTAGCCAAGCTTGGCGCCGGGCTCATCGTCAGCCTTTTTTTGATCGTCACGATCGACTGGGTCTCGGCAGGCACTGCCCTTGTGCTCGAGCTAGTGATCATCGCTTTCATGGGTATCGAATGGAGACGATTCTGGCTGCGAACACTCCCCGTTTGGCTCGCGGCGCCCCTCACGGCGCTCACCATCCTGCTTTACGGACGCTACGACGGCGCGGTGTATTTCGAATTCTTGCTCATCAGAATCAGTGACGGATCCATTGAGCTCGCCCTGGCAACCTTCCTGCGGGTGCTCGCGATCGGCTTACCGGCTGTTGTCCTGTTCATTTCGATCGATCCCACCGACTTCGCCGATGGCCTTGCCCAACGCCTGCGGCTTCCCGATCGTTTCGTGCTCGGAGCCCTCGCCGCCGTGCGCATGGTTGGTCTCTTTTTAGATGACTGGCGCTCCCTCGAATTGGCCCGTCGCGCACGTGGCGTGGCCGACCGCGGTCGCATCCGTCGTATCGCAGGCCAAGGCTTTGCCCTGTTGGTGCTTTCGATCCGTCGCGGCAGCAAACTGTCGATCGCGATGGAAGCCCGGGGCTTTGGCGGCGATACCCCGCGAACGTGGGCACGGGAATCCCGCTGGGGCGCGGCCGAATGGGCAACTATCGGTATCGGTGTGCTTGTTGGGCTGATCGCTACCGTGGTAGCTGTGCTCACGGAAAGTTGGAACTTCATTGTCGGTTAGCGCGCGCAGTGCTGCTGCGCCCAAATCAACCAGCGCTCCTCACGAGCGCTGGTGTTGCCTCATCGACGGTCGCTCCGGTTCGGGCAAGACCGAACTGGGGCGCGCGATTGCTGCGGCCTGGCCCGAAGTGCAACTGGTAAAGCTCGACGACTTTTACCCTGGCTGGGATGGCCTTGACGCGGCAAGCGCGATGGTGCCGCAGATCCTGAACTCGCTGCGATGGCAAGAATGGGATTGGGTCACAAACGAGGCGGGGCAGTGGCACGAGCTCGACGCCAATCGCCCGATCGTCGTCGAAGGGGTCGGGGCCTTGAGCCGTGCATCCAAGCCCCTGGCAGATCACACGATCTGGGTAGAACTCGACGATTCAGCCCGCAAGAAACGAGCGCTCGAGCGGGATGGCGACACCTACGCTCCGCATTGGGAGCGCTGGGCTCGTCAAGAACTTCGCTTCATCGCGCGCGAGAACCCGAAGGCTCTCGCCGACGAGATACGTGACGGAAACCTCGCTGCTAGCTGGCCTTAGTCCAACGCTGAATGAGATCCGTACCGCGCGGGTTGACTGTCAACGCATCTGCTTCACACGTAATGATCAGCCCGAGCATGTCATCGAAGTCGCTGCGCGGAATCGTGTAGGCGAGCTCTTCTACGGGCTCGTCATTGAGCACAGCCGAAGTTTCGATCTCGTAGTCTGAGACATCCCAGTCGCGGGGGATTGCGACATCCGCGTTGATCAGAGCCCTGCCTGCAACGGTGCCGTTGTAAGCCTGCGTGATCGTCATGACTTGGTCTTTCTTGGGGGTCGCGGTAATCGTGAACACCAGATCTGACTCGATCGTGAGAGCGCCGTCTTTTTGCCACGTGAGCGTTTGCCCGCCGCTAGGCTCCACCGCGGTGGCAGGAACGCCCTGCGCAGGCAGATCGGCAAGAAGCTTTTCGGAGAGATCGGTGGTGTCGAGTTCCCACGTGTGACCGAGAGCGCAGAGTTGCATTGTCGTGGGCGGCTCGCTGGTATCAGCGGGTTCGATCAGGGCACACCCCGATAGCACCAGCAATACTGCGGGCGTCATCAACAACGCACTGGAGCGCTTGCTCGAAATCATCAATCCTCCTGAAACTCGGGACACTCACGAAATCCTACGCGGTGACAACCGCAAGACAGCCTAACTGTCGCTACGCCCAGCCGAGTTCGTGTAGATGCTCATCGTCGATGCCGTAATAGTGTGCGATTTCGTGCACAAGAGTGACGTGAATCTGCTCTTTCAGCTCGTCAAGCGTTTCGCAGATCGCCACGAGCGGTTCCCGAAACAGGATGATGCGGTCGGGCAGTTCGCCGAAACCATACTGACCGCGCTCGGTCAGGGCAATCCCGTCATAAAGCCCCAACACGTTGAGGGAGCCATCCTCTGGGCGAGCCTCGGTGACAAAGACGACATTTTCCAAGCCCTCAACAATCTCGTCGGCAAGCGCATCGAGTCCCTCGACAACGAGTGCCTCGAACTGTTCTTCGTCGAGATTTTCCATAAGTACAGCTTGCCAGCCGAGGCTGGAGGCGGGGCCATGAGGATGCGCCGCTCAACGAGTGGATGCGCCGCTAGGTGAACAACGCGGTGAATACAGCGGCATTCGAAAAGCACCGTTTTACAAAGTGCAGTTATACAAAACAGTGGCTTGGCGCAATTGCCAAGCCACTGTTTTCTTGGGGTGAACGACGGGGCTCGAACCCGCGACTTCCGGCTCCACAAGCCAGCGCTCTACCAACTGAGCTACGCCCACCAAGGCTGTTTTTCGCCCTTCGGCGATAAGCAACTCTACTAGTGTATTACAGCCGCGAGGCGAATCCATCCACTACATCAGCTGAAATTATTTTGACCTCTTCTGTAGTCGGTCCTGGTTCACCAACGAAGACGGCTTTGCGGTAGTACTCGAGCTCACGAATCGACTCAAGGATGTCGGCGAGGGCACGATGACCGCCATCTTTTGCCGGTGCATTGAAGTACACGCGGGGGAACCAGCGCCGTGAAAGCTCTTTGATCGACGACACGTCGATGCTGCGGTAGTGCAGGTGCGAATCGACGCGAGGCATGTACTTCGCTAAGAAGGTGCGGTCGGTGCCGATGGTATTGCCGGCAAGCGGTGCCGAGCGAGGATTGGGCACGTACTGCACGATGTACTCGTTGACGGCAAACTCGGCATCGGCCAAGGAGACCCCATTGGGCATCTCTTCGATGAGGCCGCTGGAGGTGTGCATTTGGGTGACGAATTCACCCATGTTGCCGAGTGCAGCCGCGCTTGGCTTGATGACGATCGACATTCCCTCATCGACGGGAACGAGATCGTAGTCGGTAATGACCACCGCAACTTCGACGAGTTCGTCGATTGCGACATCCAGTCCCGTCATTTCGCAGTCGATCCAGACCAGATATTCAGCGTGTGATGCCATATGGAGATTCTACCGTTGATGCGGTGTCGCCAGCGTTCGCCCAACCTTGTCTGATAAAACTGAGGCATGACCGAATCAACTCCCACGCTCGCGCACGGCGACGAGTACATCGTGTTCTATGTCGGCGGCCCCTATGACGGCCAGAACGATAAGCGCATTGCGACCGAAGCGGGGTGGGATGATTATGTGACCCTGATCGCGGCAGACGCCGAAGGGTCAGAAACTCAACTGCGTTACGACGGCCCCGTTGCTAAACAGGTCGGCGAACAGGTTCATGTGACCTACACGTGGGATAAAGCAGACAGCGACCCCCTGGAAGACCTTGACGAACGAAACGATCTCTAAGAGTCACTCTGATCCGACTGAGAACGACACCGCGCCCGCTGAGCAGCGACCGACGGTGTTGTTCTTCTCGTCGGCGTTTTGCGACCCGTGCGCAACAGCCCGCAACACTCTCGATCAGGTGTCGAAGCTTGTAACGCGCGTGGATTATGCCGAGTTGGATATCGCCCGCCATTCAGATGAGGCAGAGCGCGCTGGCATTGTGTCAACACCCACCATCGTGATTGTCGCAGCCAATGGCGATGAGGTGTTTCGTGCGCAGGGTGCCCCTACGGTGAATCAGATGCTGGTTGCGCTCGCGAAAGCGATGTAGCGCTTCGACACGCTATCGTTTAAGTCGTATACCCCGCCCTCGTAGCTCAGGGGATAGAGCAGGAGCCTTCTAATCTCTTGGTCGCAGGTTCGAATCCTGCCGAGGGCACCCGAATAGAGGGGCGGCCGATGACGAACCAACCGAATAAGACGAGTGCGACAGCCGCTAGCGTTGCTGAGTTTATTTCGACGATCGATTCTGAGCGGCGCCGACAGGAAGCGGAAACGCTTCTGGAGATCTTCGGTCGGGCATCTGGGCAGGATGCGGTGATGTGGGGTCCGTCAATCATTGGCTTTGGGTCAAGCCACTACCGCTACGCCACAGGCAGGGAAGGTGACACGGCGACTATTGGTTTTTCGCCCCGCAAGGCAAAGTTTTCGTTGTACACAGCGCGCAATTTTCGCAATTTTCCTGAGTTGCTCGAACGCCTCGGCAAGCACGAGTTAGCCGTGGGATGCCTCTATGTGAAGAAGCTCGCCGATGTCGACCTGACTGTGCTTGAGGAGCTGCTCACGCGCAGCTATGAGGTCGCCCGAGTCGATTACGACGCGCGCGCCGAGAATAACTGAGCCGTGGCAATTCAATCGATGCGCACAGTGGTCGCAGTTGCGGTGTTGGCAGGTGTGGCCGTGTCGGTAGCTGGTTGTGTAGCAGGACCAACACCGACGGTAGCTACTTTCGAGGTAGCTGGTGGCGAGCAGTACAAGATTGAACTAGCGACGCCCGAGCTAATCGAACATGCGAAGGGTTTGCTCGCGGGGGAGAGCTTGGCGGCCATACCCAATGGTGTTGTCGTGCGTGGCAATTCGGCTGTCAACGAACCGTGGTCGTGGCATATTGATCCGGCGACACTCGAGTTCGCCAACGTCACTATTGAGGTGTGCGATGGCATTCCGCAATACGTCGAAGACGAAATCGTCACTTCTGACAGGTTCTGCCCGTGGTCTGCTCGGGTGGTAGCTGTTGAGGGACCAGGCGCCTAGAGCCGACGGTGTCGGTGCTTGGTTCGCCGCGGACCCCGCCTGAGCGCTAGTTGCGGTCGGGCGTAACGACAGAAGTAGGTGCGGTATGAGCGTTGCCTCCTGTTGCGCTGCTTGCCGTAGCGGCGGTGCTCTGGGGAGCTTCTTCTGTGGCTTGTCGTGATGCCCACTCTTGCTGCTTGACGACGAGTTCATCTTCAGCTTCGCCGGTCTCGTACTTCCAGCTTGCGAGGTCTTGGGCGAAGAGTTTTTTGGCGCGGCCGGGGCGAGCTTGCCAGTCGAGGAGCCCCTCTTGAAGTTCTGCCAGGTCTTGTTCGGCTTGGAAGCTGTAGTTGACGGAGTTTTTCTTCATCGCGGCAAGTTTGTGCGCAGCCCAGTCGGCAGCAACGTTCGCGCCCTTGAGCGGCAGAAGGCGAACACGCACTTCTGCTTCGCTTGATTGGTGGTCGACGTGCTCTTTTTCGCCAGCGGACAGTGTGCTCCACGTCGCTGCACGTCGGCCTGAAGAAATGAGGGCTGCGACTGCTGCGGCCTTTGTCTGGCGGTCTTGCTGGCCGATGAGGCGACGCAGCGATGAGCGGGCGATCATGCCAACAATAATTCCTCCAACGATGATCGCGAGGAAGGGCACGAGGGCACCCGTCACGAACGCCGATCCCTGATCGGAGTCGAACCAGTCAACGAGGTCATTCCACCACTGAAGAATCATGTTGGCACTGTAACCCGGCTAGTGAGCGCGGACGCATAGCGACAGGCGCGTCACATCAAAATCGAAAGATATCGAGTGCGTCGTCGATGGACCAGAAGTCACCGAGAGGCAAAAATCGACGCTGGCGTTGCAGTATCCGTTTGGCTTGGAAGCGTGCACCTGCGGCAGATTGCCAGCGGTGCACGTAGCCGAGAACTTCACCATCGGGTCGGGTGATTCGCCAAAGGTCGTCGTTGAGTTCAACGGTGACGATGCCCGATCTGATCGAGTGCGCAGTTCCAGCGAAGTCAAGGGTGGTCATGGTTGCTCCTTCGGTCAGCAATGCCAACGTGTGTTATTCGAATATATGTTCGAACACTGACATTTTGCACTGAACTATCCACATGGCCTTAACGACGTAACCGGGCCACGCGTCTTAAACGCGTGGCCCGGTTACGAGCGATGGAGCTAAATTGCGACTAGCGCAAGCTAGTGCCGTCGACCGCGAGCGGGTCAATTGCGGCGAGTTCGTCATCCGTGAGCGGTGCACCCTCAAGCGCCGCAAAGTTGTTCTCTAGTTGTGCAACACTGCTGGCACCAACTAGGGCAGACGTGACCTGTGGATGACGCAGCACCCAGGTCAGTGCAAGCTGCGCGAGGCTCTGTCCGCGGTTCCGCGCGATCTCGTTGAGGGCGCGCACGCGCTGAAGGTAGGTGTCTCCAAGCGGACCAGGCTGCAGCCATCGCCCTTCCGCAGCACGTGAACCGTCAGGAATGGTGCCCTCGATGTAGCGATCGGTGAGTAGACCTTGCGCAAGCGGTGAGAAAACAATGCTTCCAGCGCCTACCTGATCGAGCACAGGAAAGAGCCCGTCTTCGATGTGACGGTCGAACATGTTGTAGCGCGGTTGGTGGATCGTCAAAGGGATGCCGTGCTCAGCGAGTGCTTCGGTGGCAGCAACTGTTTGCTCGGGGTTGTAGTTTGAGACGCCAGCGTAGAGCGCCCGGCCTGAGTTCACGGCGGTGGCCAGTGCGCCCATCGTCTCTTCGATGGGAGTCTCGGGGTCGGGGCGGTGGTGGTAGAAGATGTCAACGTAGTCGAGGCCCATGCGGTCGAGACTCGCGTCAAGTGACGACAGCAGGTACTTGCGCGAACCCCAGTCTTGGTATGGCCCAACGCCCATGTCGAAACCGGCCTTGGTCGAGACGATCATCTCGTCTCGGTAGGGCTCAAAGTCGTCGGCGAAGATTTCACCGAAGTTGCGTTCGGCAGCACCGATTTCAGGGCCGTAGTTGTTGGCCAAGTCGAAGTGGGTGATGCCCAGATCGAAGGCGCGATGAAGAATTGCGCGCTGGGTTGAGATGGGGCGATCGGAACCAAAATTGTTCCAGAGTCCCAGTGAAATTGCGGGAAGTTTTAGACCACTGCGGCCTACGCGGTGGTACTCGGTGGTGTCATATCTATTAGATGCGGCTTCGTAAGGCATTCGTTCAGCATATGTCCAGCGGCTGAGGGAACACCACACGCGAAGTGTGTGTTGTATGAGTCATCCGGCCCAAGAAAGTAGGCTCAACTTATGCACACATTTCATCTCGCAGGCGGCTGTTTCTGGTGCCTCGACGCGGTCTACCGCACCCTCAATGGAGTATCCGACGTTGTCTCTGGCTACACCGGCGGTCACGTTGCCAACCCCAGCTACGAGCTGGTGTGCACTGAGACCACGGGCCACGCAGAAGCAGTAGCTGTGACCTTCGACCCGGAGGTTATTCCCGACGAGGTCATGCTCGACGTGTACTTCACGCTCCACGACCCTCGCCAGCTCAACAGGCAGGGCAACGACATCGGCTCGTCGTACCGTTCGGCAATGTTCTACGACGGCGAGGAGCAGAAGGCTCTTTTCGAGGCGGCCCGTGATCGCGCATCCGAATATTGGGATGGTGGCATTGTGACCACGATCGAGCCACTCGACATCTACTACAACGCTGAGCAGTACCACCAGGACTTCTTCGCAAAGAACCCCGGTCAGGGCTATTGCATGGCAGTGGCACTGCCCAAGGTCAACAAGATCCGCTCGTCGTTCTCGAGCTACATCCGCTAGTTCGTTAGCTAGCTGCGAACTGCGATACGCCGTCGAGCAAAGAAGGTCTTTATCTTCTGAGCTAGGCGGCGTACGTTCGTTAATGAGCGACGCTGGTGTCGCCTCACTAGTCGAAGGAGGTTCGGAAATGACTGATCACACTCTGACCGGACAAACCTGGGTGGCATTCACTCAGGCTGGAGCAGTTGGCTCGGTGCACCGGGTAACAGACGGGTTCACCTTCAAGTTATTGAAAGACGAAGACTATCGAAGCGTGTATCCGACGCTGGAAGCCGCAAAGTCCGCGCTTCATGCGAGCCTGCTTCCGGGCACCGCGTGGCCTGAGTTCCGCGAGCACTAAGCCGCGAGCACAGCCCGCAAGCATTACGCCGAAAATGCTAGGCCAAGTATGCAGCGATCCCATGCTGGGCGATGACTGCTCCTGAATTGTGTCGCGGTGGGCGCGGCATCCACAGATCGCTGTACCTGCAGCGATGCGCGTCCCTGCTGTCTAACACTGGTGAGTGACGGATGCCGGGTCGGCTTCCCGGCACGAGTGTCGGCCCGCATCTGTCTCCATTCACTGTCGCTGCAGCGCGCTGTAGCGACGCAGACAGAGGAGCAGACATGACAGACAGCATCACGGTATCCGGGCTCGTAGCCACGACACCTCGCCATATCGTTACGAGCGAGGGCTTACCTATCACTTCGTTTCGGCTTGCCTCAACGCAGCGCCGGTTCGATCGCGGCAATCAGCGATGGATCGACGGCGAAACCAACTGGTACACCATCACCGCCTTCCGGCAGTTGGCTATCAACAGCGCCACCTCGGTGGGCAAGGGGGATCGTGTAGTCCTCAACGGACGGTTGCGCATCCGCGAGTGGGAGAACGCCGACCGCAGCGGCACCAACATTGAAATCGAAGCCGACTCCCTCGGTCACGATCTTATGTGGGGCACTGCACAGTTTTCGCGGACGATCGCCAACAGCGGCGGCGCAGGCAGCACGCAGCACGGTGTCAGTGGCAACGCTGCTCACGACGAATTTGAGTCGGCAGCGGATGCGGAAGAAACGGAGGACTCGGCCGCCGACTCGGAGGAATCCGAAGACAGCGAGCTTGCGTCAGTCACGCCCTTCTGAGCGGATCGTGCGCGCAGGCAATCTAGACTTGACCCGGCCCTGATCGCTCACGGCCAGCGAAAGGATTGCAATGCGCGTACGACCAGCCCACCGAATCGGCGGAGCAATCGCACTCACCCTTGCGGCTGCAGCGGCACTCAGCGGCTGTGTGGCGTCGACGCCAGAACCTACCGCCACTCCCAGCAACGAAGCTTCGAGCACACCGTCGCCCGGAGCAACGCCCACCGGACCGATTCTGCGCCCAGGCGAAGCTGCTGCAGCGAACCGACAATTCTTTGATCTGATCAACACCGAGTATCACGACGCAAACGGTCAGGGAGATGGCCGCAGCATCGTCGACAACCTCATCGAAAACGGCTTCAGCAAGCAAGACATGGAAATCACCCCAGACAGCACCGCAATCGGGCTCGCCGCTGACTCCATTGTTGTGTCCGTGCGGATCAAGGGCGAGTGCCTTTTGGGCCAGTTCACGCCAGAGAATTACGTGTCATCCATTGAGCCGCTTTTGGGCACTGGCGGCTGTCTCGTCGGAAAGACGCGCGCCATCGACTGGTAGTGCCCTGAACGGGTTCGACTGAGCCCGAACGCTCCGTAGAATGGTCACATGGCCGAATTTATTTATTCCATGGTGCGCGCGCGAAAAGCGGTCGGTGACAAGCTCATCCTTGACGACGTCACAATGTCGTTCTACCCTGGAGCGAAGATTGGTGTGGTCGGCCCCAACGGTGCCGGAAAGTCCACAATCCTCAAGATCATGGCCGGGCTCGACACCCCCAGCAACGGTGAAGCACGACTGAGCCCCGGCTACAGCGTCGGAATCCTCATGCAGGAACCCGAGCTCGACGAAACCAAAACCGTTCTCGAAAACGTTCAAGAAGGCGTTGGTCCGATCAAAGCGAAGGTCGACCGGCACGCCGCCATCGGCCTCGAAATGGCTGAACCAGATGCCGACTTCGATGCCCTCATGGCCGAAATGGGCTCGCTGCAAGAAGATATCGATGCAGCAGACGCTTGGGATCTCGACTCTCAACTCGAGCAGGCAATGGATGCACTACGCACGCCGCCAGGAGACTGGCCCGTCGACAAGCTCTCCGGTGGAGAGAAGCGCCGTGTAGCGCTTACCAAACTCCTTCTCCAGAAGCCCGACTTGCTGCTTCTCGATGAGCCCACTAACCACCTCGACGCCGAGAGTGTTCTTTGGCTCGAGCAGCACCTCTCAAAGTACCCGGGCGCCGTACTGGCCGTCACTCACGATAGGTACTTTCTCGACCACGTCGCCGAATGGATCGCAGAAGTCGACCGCGGTCACCTCTACCCCTATGAGGGTAATTACTCGACCTACCTCGAGAAGAAGCAAGAACGCCTTCAGGTGCAGGGCAAGAAAGACGTCAAGCTCGCGAAGCGTCTCTCGAGCGAGCTCGAATGGGTGCGTTCAAACTCCAAGGGCCGACAGACTAAGTCGAAAGCACGACTCGCGCGTTACGAAGAAATGGCGAACGAGGCGGAGAAGACCAGAAAGCTGGACTTCGAAGAGATTGTCATCCCTATGGGGCCACGCCTCGGATCCCAGGTCATCGACGCCAAGAACCTCAAGAAGGGCTTCGACGAGCGCATCTTGATCAACGGCCTCAGCTTCACGCTTCCTCGCAACGGAATTGTTGGAGTCATCGGCCCGAACGGTGTCGGAAAGACCACGTTGTTCAAGACGATCGTCGGTCTTGAACCTCTCGACGAAGGAACGCTCAAAATTGGCGACACAGTCGACATTTCCTATGTCGACCAGAGCCGTGGTGGCATCGACCCCAACAAGACCCTGTGGGAAGTTGTCTCTGACGGCCAGGACTACATCCAGGTCGGTAAGACCGAGATTCCTTCGCGAGGTTACGTATCTCAGTTCGGCTTCAAGGGTCCAGACCAGCAGAAGAAGGCTGGCGTGCTTTCCGGTGGTGAGCGCAACCGTTTGAACCTCGCGCTCACGCTCAAGCAGGGGGGAAACCTGTTGCTGCTTGACGAACCAACTAACGACTTGGACGTCGAAACCCTCGGAAGTCTTGAGAACGCCCTCCTCGAGTTCCCTGGCTGTGCTGTGGTGATCACTCACGATAGGTGGTTCCTCGACCGCATCGCGACCCACATCCTCGCCTATGAAGGCACCGAAGCGAACCCGGGCAATTGGCACTGGTTCGAAGGAAACTTCGACGCGTACGAAGAGAACAAGATCGAACGACTCGGCCCAGATGCCGCCAAGCCGCACCGCAGCGCCTACCGCAAGCTCACCCGTGACTAAGCATGAGGCTTCACGTACCGCTCCCGCTGCGCTGGTCAGACGTTGACGCGTACCAACACGTCAACAATGCCGAAGTGTTTCGCCTGCTCGAAGAGGCGCGCATCCACGCATTCTGGCCAGCAGCGGGTGCGGATGCGCCCCTCACCGCAGTGCTTGACGGTCGCCCCGGCGGCCCAACGATGACGCTTATCGCGCGGCAAGAGATCGAATATCTTTTGCCGATTCCGTACCTGCGCGAACCCATCGACATCGAATTGTGGATCGGTCGCGTCGGGGGAGCGAGCCTCGAAGTCTGTTACGAAATTCATACCCCCGTCGGCGTCGAACCCCGCCAATTGTATGTGCGAGCCTCAACGACGCTTGTCCTCGTCGACGCTGTCACGTCGCGCCCGCAGCGCATCAGCGACGAGCAGCGCGCCGTCTTCGCCCGCTACGCGGAAGAGCCGCTGCAGTTCGCTAAACGACGCTAGAGCGCCCGCTCAGCTTTCAAGCGTCTTCCTCGTCTGCGATTTCCTCGTCGACATCCGCATCCGGATCGTTGAGGTCTAGCCACTCGGCAATCGCGTGCGCGCCTCGCGCTTCGAGAAGCTGGGCGGCGTACTGAAAGAGCTCTTTGCGATTCTCGATTCCCGAACCGAGAGGCAAGGCAAGGTCGATGCCAGCGGCCGAAGACTCCTCGGGAGTGAGATGGATTACAGCAGCCACAACAGCCAGCCATGATTCGGTGCCTTTGGCTCCCCGAAGGTAGTCGACGACCTTGCCATCAAGAGACTGTTGATCGAGGCGTCCCTCACCAGTGAGAATCACGTCTGCGCGCTCTATGACATCGCTCAAACCGATCGCGTCGGCGACGAGTTGTGCACCGGGCACGAGCTCCGCTCCGAACAACGCGACGAGTCCCGCAGCGATTCCGCCCGCCGCGCCCATCCCCGGCAGCGATGCAATGCCCGCCGCTGAAAAGCTGCCCTCGGAGGCGAGTGTGGTCTCGGCCAGCACCTCCGAAAGCCGGGTGAGTCCGGCATCCAACACTGCGACATCGGATACCGAAGCACCCTTCTGTGGCCCAAATACGTGGGCTGCGCCATCCGTTCCGGTGAGCGGGTTGGTGACATCGACGGCAACGCGCCAGTGCGTCTCCACTGCGCCGGCAATCAGCCTACTGAGGTCGATCGTTTCGAGGGCGGCCAGCGCTCCGCCGCCTGGCGTCAGTTCGACACCGTCGGCGTCAAGAAATCGCGCGCCGAGGGCCTGCAGGAGTCCGGTACCGCCGTCGCTGCTGGCAGAACCGCCAAGAAAGAGAGTGATTTCGCGGGCGCCGCGCTCGATAACGCTGGCGGCAATGACGCCCACGCCGTAACTATCGGCGCGGAGAGGCTGCAGGGGAACATCTGAAACGTCGGGAAGGCCGTTGGCTTGGGCAGCTTCGATGACGGCACGGCGACCGTCAAGGTCGAAGCCGTAGTCGGCGTCGCGCTCACGCCCAAGGGCGTCGACAGTCGCCATGGACAGCGTTGGCTGCAACCAGGCGGCAAGCACAGTGTCAAGAGATCCTTCGCCGCCGTCTGCCATGGGGAATGTCAGCACCGTTGCAGTCTCTGGCAACACTTCCCGGGCACCACGTTCAAGGGCAGCGGTGGCTTCCGCAGCGCTGAGGCTTCCTTTGAAGGAGTCGGGGGCGATCACGATCACGGGGCTGTGAATGTCAGGCACACTTCGACCCTAGCGCGAGCGAGACCCCGTACGGTGCCACCCGCATAGCCAGCGGGCACGAAAAAAGGGGCCGCCCGAAGGCGACCCCTTTTCGTAGATCACAGTGCTATCAACACTGCGGTTCACACAGTATTAGCTGGTGAGGCCGTCTACGTAGTCCTGGTTCGCTGCGATCCAGTCGGCAACGATGGGCTCGAAGTCGGTTCCCTCGTACTCGTTGTACATGACGTTCTCGAGCGAGTAGAGCAGCTCTGAGTCCATCTTGAAGTCAGAGATCCACTCAGTGATTTCTGGCATGTCGTCGCTCAAGGTGTCGCGTGAGAAGGAGTGAATGCCTTCTGCGTCTCCGAGAGTTCCCTCTGGGTCAGCGAGGTCCTTGATGGGGAATGCATCGTAGGCCCAGTGCGGACGCCAGAGCGTAACAGCAATGTTCTCGCCGTTGTCGAGGGCTGCCTGAAGTTCAGCAAGCATCGCGGGGGTTGACGAGGTCAGAAGTTCCATGTCGTCAAGGCCATACGTGGGCATGGTCTTGGTCATGACTGCCTCGGTGAGACCGGCGCCAGGCTCGATACCGACGATGCGGTTACCGAACGCGTCAGCGTTAGCTGCGAGCTCTTCGAGCGAGTCGATCGGTGCGTCTTCGTTCACTGCAACAGTGAGGCCAGCCTCGGTGTTCCATGCGCCGAGGTCGGTGATCGTTGCACCGTACTCTTCCATCAGGCTTGCGTGGGTGACTGGAAGCCATCCGTCAAGCGCGAGGTCGTAGTCGCCGGTGCTGAGTCCCGAGAAGATCGGGGTAACGTCAGCGTATTCCAGCTCGACGTTGTAGCCCTTGTCTTCAAGGATTGCCTTCCAAAGGAACGAAACTGCTTCGCCCTCGGGCCATCCGTTGAATACGGCGATGGTGAGATCCTTGTTCTCAGGAGCGTCACCTGCCGCAGTGTCGTCTCCGCCTGCAGCGCAAGCCGACAGACCGAGGAGCGTTGCCGCTCCGATTGCGAATGCAGCGCGTGTCTGCTTCTTCATTGTGTCGTCCTTTTCTGTCGACGCTTAAGCGTTGACGGTGTTGACGTCGATGCACACAGGATTTTCTGCGTACGGGAAACGAGCGCGGGTGAGCGCCCGAAAATTAGCGAACTGGGGGAGTGAGTTCGGCTGGTTCGGTACTTGCGGCCGAAGTAGTCGCGTTGGTTCCGTTAGCTTCTGCCGCACTAGCTTCTGTCGCACTAGCTTCTGCGGACCGGCCGCGGAAGTTGAACGACTCCATGATGAAGCGGAAGTATCCCTTGCCGGTGCCGAAGGATGCCGTGAGCCGGTCAAGGAAGATCGCCAACAACACGACCGAGAGACCAGCTTCGAACCCGAGCGAGACATCCGCCCGGCTGAGGCTCTGAATTACTGGCTTTCCGAGACCACCAGCGCCCACCATCGAGGCAATAACGACCATCGAGAGCGAGAGCATGATCACCTGGTTGATGCCAGCCATGATCGAGGGGAGAGCCAACGGGAGCTGAATCTGTCGCAAGATGCGGCTCGGTGAGGAGCCGAATGCCTGGCCAGCTTCAACAACCTCCTTGTCAACGCCACGAATACCGAGCTCGGTGAGTCGCACGCCGGGTGCAAGTGCGAAGAGCACGGTTGCAACAATTCCGGGCACATCTCCAATACGGAAGAGGATCAGTGCAGGAATCAGGTAGACGAATGCGGGCATCGTCTGCAAGAAGTCGAGAATTGGCTTCACGATCGTGGAAACCGTTTGATACTTCGCGGCAAGAATTCCGAGCGGAACACTGATCACCACCGCGATTGCTGCTGCTACCAGCACCAGCGCAAGGGTATCCATCGCGTTATCCCACTGATCCAAGCTGAGGATCAGAAGGAAACTGACCGTGGTCCCGAGTGAGAACACCCATCCGCGGGCAATAAATGCGACCACAGCGAAGATGATGAGCATCACCCAAAATGGTGGCGACGTGAAGACGAGGTTCATTCCGTCGGCAACCGACGCGATGATGAACTTGATTACGTCAAAGAAGACACCAAAAGTTACGGTGATGTAATCGATGCCGTTTTCGACCCATTGGCCAAGGGGAAGTCTGGGGAAGTCATTCATCGTGCGACCTCCTTATCGGTGGCGGTTTCAGGCGTGGCAAGGGCGTCCGTGATCAACGCTGTAGAGACAGTCAACGGCGGATCGATGACAGGCAAGTCACCGGTATCGGTGTTGACGTTGCCGAGTGCGGCGAGCAGCGTTACGCGCGGCACAACGCCAATAAGGCGACCGCGTTCATCCACAACTGCCAAGGGAAGCGGGCTCTCTACCGACGGAACGAAAAGTTCAGAAAGCGAGGTGTCTCCCTGCACAACGTTGAAGTCGTCGCTGAGGATCGACGACATGTCGGTCTCGCTGCGGCGGACAAGTTTCATGGCCTCAGCATCGCGAACAATGCCCTGCAAGGTGCGATCACGGCTGACGACAAACGCTGTCGAAGTCTGTAGATCACGCATGATCTTCAACGCCGCGCGTGGCCCCGAGCCAGCGAATACTGTCGCTCGGACCGGTTCCATGACGCTTGATGCTGTGAGAACGCGTGAGCGGTCAACATCCTGAACGAACTGCGCAACATAGTCGTTGGCGGGGTCGGTGAGGACGTCTTCCGGTGTGCCGATCTGAACGATGCGACCTTCACGCATCACTGCAATGCGGTCACCGAGGAACATGGCCTCGTTGAGGTCGTGAGTGATGAAGACGATGGTCTTGCCCAGTGCGGTCTGAAGCTCGAGCAGCTGCTCTTGCATTTCGCGACGAATCAGTGGGTCGAGAGCGCTGAACGCTTCGTCCATAAGGAGCACGTCGGTGTCGGCAGCAAGTGCACGGGCGAGGCCTACGCGCTGCTGCATTCCGCCCGAGAGCTCAGACGGCATCTTCTCGCCCCAGCCCTTAAGGCCAACGAGGTCAATAGTCTTCTGTGCGCGAGCAAGACGTTCAGTTCGCGGGATGCCCTGCACTTCGAGGGCATAGGCGGCGTTCTCAAGAACGCTGCGGTGAGGGAACAGCGCGAAATGCTGGAACACCATCGAGATGCGACGTTTACGGACATCGCGAAGCTTCGAAGCGGAGATGCCAGAAATGACATCGTCGCCAACGGTTACTGATCCGGAAGTGGTGTCCCACAGTCCGTTGAGCATGCGGATCAGCGTTGACTTGCCCGATCCGGAGAGGCCCATAACGACGAAGATTTCGCCTTTGTGAACGTCGAAGCTCGCATCGATAACGGCAGCAGTGCCCAGTTCTGTGATCTCGTCTCGAGAGGCTCCATGTTGGAGCCGCTCGACTGCTTCATTCGGGCGGCGGCCGAAGACCTTATAAAGGTTCTTGGCGCTGACTGCGATTTCTTCGGTCACGTTCTCCTGAATGCTCGGCACCCTGGGGGCTCCGCTCTTCTCGATTACGGTCCGGGTTGCACACACTTAGCTGCTCACGTGGCGCTCAATCGAGCCAACATGGGGAGGGGAATCATTGTCGGAATGGTTCCAGTGCGAAACAACCGTACGAACGTCTACCCGACTAGCGGGATGGCGTGCGCGGCCTGATTTCGTAGCGCCCCGTCCACAGCGCCGAATATGCCGCACCGAGAACCGGGCCGTAAACAAACGTAACGCTTTTACGGCTTTTGTGCAGGTTCGAGTCCGCCAGATTGGGGACATAGGGAGCTTTTTGGTGCCTCGGATCCCCGGCACCATAGGCATCGAAGCGGTAGCCTTCGTTGCCTATTCGTTACATTGGCGAAACTATTTCGGGCCGTATCGCGACGAATATGACGGCCTAGCGCGGAGGCCGCACCATGCCTTCTTGAGCAACGCTGGCGATAAGTCGGCCCGATCGATCGAAGATGCGACCCAGCGAGAGACCGCGCCCACCAATCGCATTTGGCGACTCCTGTACATAGAGAAGCCACTCATCCACTCGCGCTTCGCGGTGCCACCACATGGCGTGGTCAAGGCTCGCAACCTTGATGCCGGGAGTCGCCCACGCGAGCCCGTGGCGACGCATGATCGACTCGAGAATCGAATAATCGCTGGCATAAGCGAGTGCTGCGCGATGCAAGTTCATATCGTCAGGCATCGGGCCCACCGACTTCAACCAGACGGCCTGGTGCGCCACGTGCCCTCCCTCAACTGAAATGAAGATGGGCGAAGGAACATAGCGCATGTCAAAGGGGCGCTCGGACGCCCAATAGCGAGCGACCGGATGATCTAGAGACGCCAGCGATTCTGCTGTCGTGGGCAGTGACTCCGGGTCGGGCAGGTCGTTGGGCATCTCGATCTGATGATCGAGACCCTCATCCTCGTCCTGGAACGAAGCGATTGCCGAGAGAATCGGCACGCCATCCTGATAGGCCTGCGTGCGCCGAGTCGAAAACGATCGACCGTCGTGGATGCGATCTACCGAGAACGTGATCGGGAGGTTGATGTCTCCCGGGCGCAAGAAATATCCGTGCATTGAGTGCACGATGCGATTCTCAGCAAGAGTGCGCTGAGCTGCTACGAGAGCCTGCGCAAGCACTTGACCGCCGAAGACTCGACCCTGCGGCATCCATTGGCTCGGACCGGTAAAGATGTCTTCATTAGTTCGTGCGCCGGTGTCGGTCAGATCGAGGGCAGTTAGAAGCCCAGACATAGGGTCGCTCATGCCTGTAGTTTAGGAGACCTATGACTGGATCGTTTACTTTGGTGGATTCCCTTGCCCTCGGTGATCTGCACGTCTTTTTAGGCCGTGCTGCTCGTGTTGATGACGGCTCCGTTCGACTAATCGGTGGCGCAGGTGTGCTTGCGGTGTATGTTTCCGTGCTGCACCCAGCCGGACTCCTCGACGACAGCCCGACCGTTCTCGGCCTCCGCACCTTCGCGCTCACGTCGAAAGACACCTTCGACGCCGTCGTGCCTGTGCGTTCCCTAGTGGGGCGCGTCGAGAGCGCTGTGGAGGAATCCGCTGACTCGTCCGGTGAGCCCGTCACGGTGAGCCTGCCGATGAGCGTCAGCACCGTCACGTGGGCTGCGATTACGCCGCCGCGGGGAGGCTGGGTTGCGATCGATTCGGTTGCCAGCGCTGTGCTTGAAGAAGCTGCTCGCGAAGGGATCGACGAAGTCGCGAAAGCGATCCCCAGCGGCGTCGGTGAAGCGATCGTGCACAAGATGCGCACCGAAGTATGGGGGCGTCCGCTAGATAACCCTGAGTACCTGCCCGCAGGCGCAGGCTTTGCAGCGGTGAGCCTGGGATTCCTCGGCGACGACGACTCTGCGTCAGTCTACGAATCCGGTGCGTGGACCCGAGTCACGACGAAGCGCGGACACGTGCTCGTGAAACGCCGCGCCTGGTCAGTCGCCCGCTAGCGCGCTAGCTCGAACATTGCAGCTACCGCGCTGACGAAATTCACTGTCAGTATCAGCGCGGCGACGCCTCCAGCTGTTCTGCCATCCGCGAATTCTATGGCAACTTTCGTGTGGCACCTTGTGAACGGTGCGGTGTGTAGGTACGGTCAAATTAACTCCGGGCGACGAGGCTCGGGTCAACCTGTGGTTTACCGATCACGGTTGTGAGGATCGCTTGAGCGTGGCTTACCTGCATACGCAATGGCAGATCGGAGGAACGATGAGTACTACCGTGCCCGTAAAAGCCCAGAAATCTGAGCCTAAGAAGCAGAACCCTGAGTTCGTGCAGCTTCTTGACCCTGATGGAAATCGGCTGAGCGATGGCCTCTATGACCCTTGGGTTTCGGATGTCACAGGTGATCAACTCGCGAGCCTCTATGAAGACCTCATTATTGTGCGTCGCATCGATACTGAAGCGACTGCCCTTCAACGTCAGGGCGAACTAGGCCTCTGGCCGCCGCTGCTCGGTCAAGAAGCCGCCCAAGTCGGTTCAGCTCGCACTCTGCGCCCCGACGACTTTGTGTTCTCCAGCTACCGCGAGAACGCTGTCGCCTACTGCCGCGGCGTGAAGCTGCCCGATCTCGTGCGGGTGTGGCGTGGTACCGCAGCCTCGGGGTGGGATCCGTTCTCTGTCGGAATGGCTACCCCCGCAGTGATTATTGGTGCCCAGACGCTGCATGCCACCGGATACGCCGTCGGATGTAAAAAGGACGGCGTTGACAGCGTTGCGGTCGCCTATTTCGGTGACGGTGCCACCAGCGAAGGTGATGTGAGCGAAGCGATGGTCTTCGCGGCCTCCTTCAGTGCTCCCGTCATCTTCTTCTGCCAGAACAACCAGTGGGCCATCTCCGAGCCCGTGGGGTTGCAAGCACAGCGGCCGATCGCCGATCGTGCACCCGGATTCGGCATCCCAAGCATCCGGGTTGATGGAAACGACGTGCTCGCCGTCATGGCCGCAACCCGCAGCGCCCTTGACCGTGCACGCAACGGCGGAGGCCCCACCTTCATCGAAGCCGTGACGTACCGCCGTGGACCGCACACCACCTCTGACGACCCGAGCCGCTATGTCGACCCGGTGGTTGCCAAAGAGTGGGAAGCACGGGATCCGATCGCGCGCGTCGAAGCCTTTTTGCGCAGAGAAGGGGTGCTGACCGACGAACTGGCGGCATCCATTCAGGGCCGGGCAGATCAGGTCGCTGCAGAGTTCCGTGCAGGATGTCTCGGGCTCGAGAACCCCGAACCGCTCAGTGTGTTCGACAACGTCTACGCGACCGAGCACTCGGGCCTTGCCCGTCAAAAAAGCCAATACAAGGCCTATCTAGAGGGGTTTGAGAAATGACTGAACTAACTCTGGCAAAAGCTCTCGGCTTAGGATTGCGCCGAGCACTCAGCGACGACGATAAGGTCGTGCTGCTGGGCGAAGACATCGGAACATTGGGCGGAGTTTTTCGTGTGACCGATGGTCTTCAGCGTGATTTCGGCACAGAACGAGTGATGGATACTCCACTTGCCGAGGCAGGAATCATCGGCATGGCGGTCGGGCTCGCATTCCGCGGCTACCGTCCGGTGTGCGAAATCCAGTTCGACGGATTCATCTATCCGGGCTTCGACCAGATCGTTGCCCAGGTAGCAAAGCTGCACTACCGAACGGCCGGAAATGTGCGGATGCCCCTGACGATTCGTGTGCCGTACGGCGGAGGCATCGGCGCGGTTGAGCATCACTCCGAGTCGCCCGAAGCGTATTTTGCGCACACTGCAGGATTGCGGGTCGTGACCTGTTCGACCCCGCAGGACGCGCACAGCATGCTGCGTGAAGCGATCGCGAGCGATGACCCCGTGCTGTTCTTTGAGCCCAAGCGCCGCTACTGGACAAAGGGCGAAGTCGACGAAGACGCTGTTGGTCTGCCCATGGGTAAAGCACGCGTTGTTGTTGAGGGCACCGATGTGACTCTTGTCACGTATGGTCCGCTGGTGGCGACGGCTCTGGATGCCGCACTGGCGGCAGCCGACGACGGAATCTCTATTGAGGTGGTCGATTTGCGTTCGCTCTCACCGGTCGACTTCGACACCGTTTCGGCAAGCGTGCAGAAGACTGGGCGGCTCGTGATCACCCACGAAGCATCCGAGTCTGGCGGCCTTGGCGCTGAAATTGCAGCGACTCTGACCGACCGCTGTTTCTACTACCTTGAGTCGGCTCCCGTGCGGATCACGGGCTTCGATGTGCCCTATCCGCCAGCAAAGTTGGAGGACCACTTCTTGCCTGACCTCGACCGCATTCTCGATGGTGTTGATCGCGCTCTTGGTCGCGTGAATTCGCTCACAGGATGGAGTGCGTGATGGCCGTTAAGGAGTTCGCTCTGCCCGATCTGGGGGAGGGCCTCACCGAATCAGAGATCGTTGAATGGCACGTGGCCGTCGGCGATATGGTGACGTTGAACCAGCCCATTGCCGAAGTCGAAACGGCGAAAGCGATTGTGTCACTGCCGTCGCCGGTTGCTGGCAAGATCGCAGCGCTGCATGCTGAGCCGGGTGCGACAGTGACCGTCGGCACCAAGATCGTCACGTTTGAGCTCGAGGGTGCTGCCGTCGGTTCCGGTGGTGCTGGCGATGCCAGTGCTGCGGCCGATGCCGGTGGTGCGGAGAAGTCGGATGCTCCCGAGCGCAACTCGGTCTTGGTCGGGTATGGCCCTGCTGTAGAGAGCGGCAAGCGCCCGACGCGAAAGCCTCGCACGACGCAATCAGTCCCGCAGGAGAACGAACCGGCGACTGCTGCCGACGCTCCCGCTTCGACCGTTGAAGCATCCGCCCAATCCGACGGAGTCACCGCCACGCCGGCCGAGGCGCGCACCAAGACCACTCCGCCAGTTCGCAAGCTCGCACACGACCTCGGGGTCGACCTCACGCGAGTGCAGGGCAGCGGACCTGATGATGTCATCACCCGTGACGACGTGTCGAAGGCGGCCGATGCCGGAGGCCACAGTTCAGTCGAGGCCGTGACGTCAGCTACAGGCGAATCGTCGACACGAGCGGGCGGATCGAACGCTCGCCTGCGTGAGCAGCGCACTCCGATTAAATCGGTGCGCAAGGCAACCGCTGCAGCGATGGTGTCGAGCGCGTTTACGGCGCCTCATGTCACCGAGTTTTTGACGATTGACGTGACCCGAACCATCGAACTTGTTGCGCGACTGAAAGCTGGGGGCGGCGCGGCATCCGTGCTCGCAGTCATCGCAAAAGCGATGTGTATCGGCATCGCTCGCAATCCTTCACTTAATTCGCGGTGGGATGCCGAAGCCAACGAGATCGTCGAGTTCGGCTACGTGAATCTGGGCATTGCTGTCGCGACACCGCGGGGTCTGATGGTTCCCAACCTCAAAGACGCCGATGCGATGAACCTGGCTGAACTAACGGGCGCCATCGGCGCTATCGCCCGTGATGCGCGCGCAAGCAAAACCACCCCGGCATCGCTGAGCGGCGGAACAATCTCGATCACCAACGTTGGTGTGTTCGGAATCGATGCAGGCACCCCCATCCTGAATCCAGGCGAAGCCGCGATTCTTGCCATGGGCGCAGTGCGAAAAATGCCGTGGGAACACCGTGGTGAGGTTGCGCTACGCGACGTGATGACGCTCAGCCTGTCGTTCGATCACCGACTCGTTGATGGCGAACAGGGCGCCCGATTCCTCACCGACGTTGGCGCGATTCTGCGGGACCCAGGCATCGTTCTGAGCATGGTGTGACACGAGGGGTGGCCGATTCAGGGGACAATGGTCTTATGACCGAAAATCTCGACCCCGCTGCGGCCACCACTAAACCGCGTGTATCGCGACGTTTGCTGTGGGGCGTTTTTGCGCTCGCGGCGTTCGTGGTTGCTGTCGACCAGTCGAGCAAATGGTGGGCTGTATCAACCCTCGGTGACGGAAAGAACATCCCCATAATCGGTGACCTGCTTTCGTTCCAGCTCGTCTACAACCCCGGTGCGGCGTTCTCCATCGGCGAAGAATTCACCTGGGTGCTCACGATCATTGCCGCGATCGCGGTCGTTGCGATTATTCGGTATGCGTGGCACGTCGAGTCTCGCGCATGGGCGTTTGCGCTCGGCCTCCTGCTCGGCGGAGCGACCACTCACTTGGGCGATCGGCTATTCCGCGATCCCGGCTTTGCTCGCGGTCATGTCGTCGACTTCATCAACTACAACGGATACTTCATCGGCAATATTGCCGACATCGCGCTCGTTGGCGCTGCCACCATGATCGTGATCATTTCGCTCATGGGCATCGCCAGCAAGCCTGAGCCGGTTGCAACCAGTGGTACGGATGCTGCGGCGGCGCCCGCGGCGACAGACTCATCCGCGCCCGAAAAGTAGTAAGCGCCCGCGCGGCCATGACGGCTCACTCATCTAGAATTGCGGGATGACTGACCTCAGCCTGCGCATGCCCAACACGCGACTGCGGGCCGTTCTCAATCTTGGAACGAGACGTACGCCACCGATTGATCTGCCACCGGCACTGTCCGATCCTGAACTCTTTGCGGACTGGGACGACGAAGCGCAACTGAGCGATCTGCACGTCGAGTATGGGAATGGCCAGCTGCACCTCGAGACGACCAGCGCCGGCGTCAGCCATCATTTCCATACCCCGGCCGGCGAGCATCGCGACTCCAGCCCATGGTCGGCCGACGACACCAGCACGCTCCTGCAGTGGGCGACGAGGCTGGCCAGCGACTTCCACGCGCTCATTCCGAACCTGCTAGACGACATCACCCAGGCTGCGGCCTGGCGCGACACCGGGTTTGATCTCTACATTTGCGAGGTGGAGGAGCCTGTGCAGCTCGAGTTGCTTGAGATCGAGGTTGAGGGAGAGCTGTTGACGCTGCCCTGGCTCGGCGCCGGGAGCGTGACCCACGACCACATCGAGGGCGAGAATCATCCGATCGCACTCGCCTGGGGCGCTGGAGAGTCTGAGCCCGACCAACCGATCGCCGAAGCCTGGACTGACGCCCGCACGGGTTCGCCCCGCTCCAAAGCTCTGCCCGGGGTCGACTGGGACGTTATCGGACTCCCCTCAGACGAAGTCTTGCCGTGGCTGGAGGGCATCTACCTCAACCACCATGTAATACCGGATGCGGCGGGCACGCTCCTGAACGCCGTACTGCGGCGCCTGGGCGGCCTCGACGAGTCCTGAGGCTTAGAGCCTGACCACTGGAGCCGCCATAGCGACTGGTAGCTCTGATTGAGGCAGCGTGTGTTCCGACCGTGGCCTCGGCCTCGACCTCTGCATGGTCGTGGCGAGCGCCGGGAGGCTGACTCCCGCGCTGTAGCCGGGGTCGCGACCAGTGACGACGGTGGAGATCGAGACGGTGGCGGCGTCTGAGGGGTAACTCGCCTAGAAGTCTTGGCCGCTGGTGGGCTGAGCTGCAGCACTCGGGTAGTAACGGCCGAGGTGTACGCGCTGCGAGAGCCGAATGGCCGGGCGAATCAGCATTTCAATGCTGCCGAGCACGAATAGCCAGGTGCCGGCGTGCGTGAGTTCAGGAGTGAAGAAGAGGATGCTCCCCACGAGAAACAGCAACCCAATCAGGATGTCGTTCACGATGCTCAGAGCTTCGTAGCGTTGACGAATCACTAGCTCGTCGCGGCCGATATGGAACACGATCGGGTTCTTGGCGTTCGCTTTGTGGCTGCTAGAGGCGGTGTCGCTCATGCGTTTCGTCCTTCGATCGGTCAGCGCGGGTCGCCCACAGTTTCGCAGTGACGGCAGTGCGGCGCCAAACCCGGACGAAACGGAGTGGCCGAAAAGTCAGTGCGCGTTCGGCGCACACGAAAGGGCCTGCGACCGTCAAGTCGCAGGCCCTCCATCGTGTTGCTCGCTCTAGCGTTCGGTGTTGCCTCGGTCGTGGTTGCTTTCGGCGCGGTCGCCTCGGTCGCCACGTGCGCCAAGGATCTCGGCGTCCATGGCCTTCTGAACGGCGTCAGCCTCAGTTTGAGTCAGCGTGCCGTCGGTGACAGCGTCGTCGAGGGTTGCCGCGTGTGATGCGGACCGTTCAGCCTGCATCTCGGTGCGGAGCTCGGTCAGCGCCGCGGTGACGGTGTCTTCGTCGATGTTGAGCTCGGAGGCGAGAGCCGAAACGAATGCGGACTGGCGGGCATCCTTGGCGGCTTCCCGCTCGTCTGCGGTGGCATCCGCGTCTGGGCGGTTGGCGGGATCGGCGGCATCACGCACGGCCGACATGGCGTCAGTCACGGCGGTCTCAGCGACTCCCAGCTTGGTGGCGAGCGCTGCGGCGTCGAATCCATTTCCGCGGTGACCACGGCCAGCGTGGTCACCGGTTGTCGTGTCGCCCGATTCGGACGCGCTAGTGCTGGTGGCGTGGGTTGTGGAAGTTTCAGCCTGGGCGGGCAGGGCCATGGCCAACCCGACAGACGAGACCAAAACTACGCCCGCTGCTCCGGTGATCAATTTCTTGTTCATGGTGGTTCCTTTCATCCTTTCCGGAATATCCGGTGTGTTAGATGAAGACTGCTGGCCGTGCCTATCAGGACACTATGGCGAAGCTGAGAGAACGGTGAGGAAAGCGTGATTGATCGTGGGGGAGGTCCTGGGCCTCTGGCCGCACCTCTCAGCTGTCACGTCTCACGTCTCACGTCTCACGTCTCACGTCTCACGCCTTACGCCTCAGGCGTCGAGCGCCGCCAACGCCATCCGTTCGAGCACGGCACGCGTAGCGCCCGCACGCCCACTGTGGGGAGTGGAGTTGATGAGGCCGAAGGTGGCATGCGCGCGCGTGCGTAATTCACTCGTGGCGGCATCCGGATGCAGGCGAGCGAGCGTGGCAACCCACAGCTCGACGTAGCTGCGCTGCAGCGCGCGCACGGTGTGCCGGTCGTCGTCGGTGAGACTATCGAGATCACGATCCTGCACGCGGATGACGTTGGCATTGGCGAGCGCAAACTCGACGTGGAACTCCACGAGGCTTTCGAGCGCGGCGCGGGCCGAGGGTGCGGACTCAATCACGGTGTTGGCTCCCGCGCAGAGGTCGGTGCTGGCATCCACGAGCATTGCGGCGAGTACTGCCTGTTTCCCGTCGAAGTGGCGGTAGACGGCGGGGCCACTGACGCCAGCGGCTGAGCCAAGATCTTCGAGCGAAACCCGAGTGAAGCCGCGCTCGGCGAAGAGGCTGGCGGCAGCATCGAGGAGTGCTTCTCGCCGATCTGCTTTCGCTTGGCTTCGCGGAGTTGGCGTTTCGTTCATGCTCAGAGTCTAGACAGTTCGGTTAATGCTCGCTAACCTAATTTGAGTTAGTAGTGACTAACCCAAGTGGCCATAAGCTGCGCAGAACGAAGGTGTTCGATGGAGAGAATTTCTACAGCCGCCCAACCGTCTCATCCGACGTTCGCGGCCAACGAAGAGTCAATGCGCTCACTCGTGGAGCAATTGCGCGAGCGACTCGCGACGGCGGCTCTCGGTGGCTCGGAGAAGTCTCGCGAACGTCACGTGTCTCGCGGCAAGCTGCTGCCTCGCGATCGCGTCGATGAGCTTCTGGATGAGGGAAGCCCCTTCATCGAAATCGCCCCTCTCGCGGCCAACGGCATCTACGACGATCAAGCGCCCGGTGCTGGGGTCATCGCCGGCATCGGTCTCATCCACTCTCGCCCGGTTCTTGTCATCTCGAACGACGCGACGGTCAAGGGCGGCACCTACTTTCCGCTCACCGTCAAGAAGCACTTGCGGGCTCAAGAGATCGCGCTTGAAAACAAGCTGCCGTGCGTGTACCTGGTCGACTCAGGCGGCGCCTTCTTGCCGATGCAAGACGAGGTCTTTCCCGACCGCGATCACTTCGGGCGCATCTTCTACAACCAGGCGCGACTCTCGGCGGCGGGCATCCCGCAAATCGCCTCGGTCATGGGCTCCTGTACGGCTGGTGGCGCCTATGTGCCGGCCATGAGCGATGAGACGATCATTGTGCGCAATCAGGGCACGATCTTCTTGGGTGGTCCTCCGCTCGTGAAGGCGGCCATTGGTGAGATCGTGACGGCCGAAGAGCTTGGCGGGGGAGACGTGCACGCTCGCACCTCGGGCGTTACCGATCACCTCGCCGATGACGACCGGCACGCGCTGCAGATTGTGCGCGACATCATCGCGACGATCCCGAAGCCTGCTGCTCCCGCCTGGGACGTCATCGAATCGCGTCCTCCGGACGTGAACCCCGATGAGCTCTACGGCGTCGTACCGACAGACGTGCAGAGCCCCTACGAAGTGCGCGAAGTGATCGCCCGCCTCGTTGATGGCAGCGAGTTCCACGAGTTCAAGAAGGAATACGGCACGACACTCATCACGGGCTTCGCGACGCTGCACGGACACCTGGTCGGCATCATTGCGAACGCTGGTGTGCTGTTCAGCGAGTCGGCCCTCAAGGGTGCTCACTTCATCGAGCTGTGTGATCAGCGCGGCATTCCGCTGCTGTTTCTGCAGAACATTTCGGGATTCATGGTCGGCAAGGAATATGAAGCCGGCGGCATCGCCAAGAACGGTGCCAAGATGGTCACCGCGGTCGCCACGACGCGTGTGCCCAAGTTCACCGTCGTGATCGGGGGATCGTTCGGTGCCGGCAACTATTCGATGTGTGGACGCTCCTATTCGCCTCGTTTCTTGTGGATGTGGCCCAACGCCCGCATCTCGGTCATGGGCGGCCCTCAGGCTGCCGCCGTGCTCTCCACGGTTCGCCGCGATCAGCTCGGCGAAGATGAGTTCACCGACGACGACAAGGTCGCATTCGAGAAGCCCATCCGTGAGCAATACGAACGTCAGGGCAGCCCGTATTATTCGACGGCCCGCCTGTGGGATGACGGAATCATTGACCCCAAGGACACTCGAGACGTGCTCGGCATGGCTCTCGATATCGCTGCGGCCACCCCGCTGCCAGACCCGGGCTTCGGCCTCTTCCGGATGTGATGGCCATGTTTTCTGCTGTTCTGGTCGCCAATCGTGGCGAAATTTCCTGTCGCATCACGCGCACCCTGCACTCGATGGGAATCCGCTCCATCGCGGTGTACACCGAGCACGACCGGGATGCGAAGCACGTACGGGTCGCGGATTCCGCAGTCCTAATCGAGAGCTACCTGTCGGTCGATGAGGTCGTTGCTGCCGCCCATGCCGTTCCGGGCATGAACGCTGAGGCGATTCATCCGGGCTACGGATTTTTGTCGGAGAACGCGCACCTCGCTGAGGCGTGTGTAGCGGCCGGCGTGACATTCATCGGTCCGGGCGTTGAGGCGCTCGAGATCATGGGCGACAAGATCGCCTCGAAGAAGCACGTGACCGAGCGCGGCGTCGCCGTGATTCCCGGTGTTGCTGAGCCGGGCATGACGAACGATGATCTTGTGGCTGCGGCCGACGATGTCGGGTTCCCCCTGCTCATCAAGCCGTCGGCGGGCGGTGGCGGTAAGGGTATGACGATTGTGCGCGAGGCTGCCGCGGTTTCCGATGCTCTCGCTTCCGCTCGTCGTGTTGCCAGTGCGGCGTTTGGCGACGACACCCTCTTTCTCGAGCGCCTTGTGGAGAAGCCGCGCCACATCGAGGTGCAGGTTCTGGCCGACAGTCACGGCACGACGATTCATCTGGGGGAGCGCGAGTGTTCGCTGCAGCGCCGCCACCAGAAGATCATCGAAGAAGCGCCGTCGCCACTGCTCGATGAGGCGACGCGTCAGCGGATTGGTGAGGCCGCGTGTGAGGTTGCGCGCAGCGTCAGCTACGTCGGCGCAGGCACCGTGGAGTTCTTGGTTTCCGACAACGCGCCCGATGAGTTCTTCTTCATGGAGATGAACACGCGCCTGCAAGTGGAGCATCCAGTCACCGAATTGGTCACAGGCATCGACCTGGTGGAGTGGCAAGTGCGCATTGCTGCGGGTGAGAAGCTCACAGTGGAGACGCCGAAGCTCAGCGGCCACTCGGTTGAGGCCCGCATCTATTCCGAAGACCCGGCCAACGACTTCTTGCCCTCTGCGGGCCAGATCGTTGACCTTCACGAGGCCACCGACGTGCGTGTCGATAGCTCGCTCGTCGAGGGTGGCACTGTCTCCGCCAACTACGACCCGATGCTCGCCAAGGTCATCTCGCACGCGGCCACGCGAGAAGAAGCCCTCACGAAGCTCGATCGCGCACTGGCTGACACCGTAATCCTGGGCGTCACCACCAACATCGAATTCTTGCGTGCGCTGCTCGCTCGCGACGACGTTCGCGCCGGTGCGCTCGATACGGGCCTCATCGAACGGGCTCTGGCCGAGATCGAGTTCACGGCCCCGAGCCCTGCCGTGCTTGCTGCGGCGGCCCTGAGCATCCATTCTGAGCGGTGGATGCCGGGCTCACCCTGGCAGCAGCCGAGCGGCTGGAGAGTCGGTCAGCATCGCCCGGCCCGCTACCGTATCGAGTGTGCTGGGATTGTGCACGAGGTTCTGGTTACCGGACCGCCGAGCGCTGCGGAAGTCACGGTCGCGGGGGAGAGCAAGCCAGCTCGGCTGACCTCGACCGGCATCGAGTGGGGCACGCTGAGCGTCGCTCTCACCATCGCTCGCGACAGCGCGACCGCAGCTTCCGAAGCCTCCACCATCTGGATCGCCCAGCAGGGCACTTCGTTCGCCCTGAAAGAGCAGAGCCGCGCCGAATCGCTAACAGCCCATCGCGCCACGCTCGCGAGGGTCGCCGGCGTCATCGATCCCGAACTGCGTTCGCCCATGCCCGGCACCGTTGTTGCGGTTGCTGTTGCTCACGGCGACACGGTAACTGCCGGTCAAACGGTACTAACGATTGAAGCCATGAAGATGGAACACCCCGTCGTCGCGACCCTTGATGGGGTTGTCGAGATCAGCTTGAAGCCTGGCGATCTGGTCACACGAGACCAGATTGTTGCCCGAATCGAATCGCCACAAGCGAGCATTGAAGGAGAAACCCCATGAGTTACGAAATTTCCCACCTCGGCCTTACCGACGAGCAGAAGAAGCTGAAAGCCGACGTCCGCCACTTCGCCGACACCGTCGTGGCACCGGCGGCGTACGAGTACGACACGAAGCGTGAACTGCCGTACGACATCATCGCCCAGATGGGGGAGATGGGCCTCTTTGGTTTGCCCTTCCCGAAAGAATTCGGTGGTCAAGGAAAAGACTATGTTTCGCTGTGCCTAGCGATTGAAGAGCTGGCTCGCGTAGACCAGTCGATCGCGGTCACGCTCGAAGCCGGCATTGGCCTCGGTGCGATGCCTATCTTCAAACAGGGCACCGAAGAGCAGAAGCAGGAGTGGGTTCCGATGCTCGCGCGTGGTGAAGCACTGGCTGGTTTCGGGCTTACCGAGGCGGATGCCGGATCCGATGCTGCCGGAACCAAGACCACGGCGGAGCTCATCGATGGTGAATGGGTTATCAATGGAACGAAGCAGTTCATCACTAATTCGGGCAGCGAGATCACGAAGGTCGTGACAGTGACGGCAGTGACGGGCCGCCGCGAAAACGGCAAGCCTGAGCTCAGCGCCATTCTGGTTCCCAACGGTACGCCCGGCTTCACGGTGCACCCGCCCTATGACAAGGTCGGCTGGCACACGTCTGACACGCATCCTCTGTCGTTCGACAACGTGCGTGTTCCCGAAGCGAACCTGTTGGGTGAGCGCGGTCGCGGCTTCGCTAACTTCATCGAAACCCTTGATGAGGGGCGTGTTGCGTTCTCCGCGCTCTGCGCGGGCGCAGCGCAAGGTTGTCTCGAAGAGTCGATTCGCTACGCCAACGAGCGCCATGTCTTCGGTCGCTCGATTGGCTCGAACCAGCACATCGCGTTCAAGATTGCGCGGATGCAGGCACGAGTTCACTCGGCACGCTTGGCAACCTACGATGCAGCCCGCAAACTGGTTGCCGGAGGTCCTTTCAAGATGGAGGCGAGCTTGGCGAAAATGATCAGCAGCGAGGCGGCCATGGATAACGCACGAGACGCAACACAAATCTTTGGCGGCTACGGCTTCCTCAACGAGAACCCTGTCGCTCGCCACTACCGCGACTCCAAGGTGCTCGAACTGGGCGAAGGTACGACCGAGGTGCAGATGATGGTCATTGCTCGTGAGCTGGGGTTCGCCACACTATGACCGGCAAACGCATTCAGCAGCGCGGCCTCTGGTTCGAGGAATTCGAAGAGGGTGTCGTCTATCTGCACGCGCCCGGCCGCACCGTCACCGAAGCCGACAATGTCTTCTTCACGACGCTCACGATGAACACGCAGTCCTTGCATTTGGATGCTGCGTGGTCGGCCGAGCAGCCCTTCGGGCAGCGTTTGGTGAACTCGATGTTCACGCTCTCGACGATGGTGGGAGCATCCGTCGCTCAGCTGACTCAGGGCACTATTGTGGCCAACTTGGGCTTCACCGAGGTCAACTTTCCGCATCCGCTGTATCACGGCGACACGATGTATTCCGAGACCGAAGTGTTGGAGAAGCGGCTCTCGAAGTCGCGGCCAGGGCAGGGCATCATCACGCTGCGTCACACCGCCAAGAACCAAGAAGGCGTTGTCGTTGCTGTGGCAACCCGCTCGGTGATGGTCTGGACTGAGGAGAACGCACCATGAGCTTCACACTGGGCCCGTCGATTCTGTTTGTTCCTGCTGACCGCCCCGATCGCTACGCGAAAGCACTGGAGCGGGCGGATGCCGTGATTATCGACCTTGAGGATGCTGTCGCGAGCGTCGACAAGGCTGCGGGTCGCAAGGCACTCATCGCGAACCCGCTGGATCCGGCACGCACCATCGTGCGCATCAACCCCGCGGGTACCCAAGACCACGACAGCGACCTCGAAGCTCTCGAACAGACCGAGTACCGCACCGTCATGTTGTCGAAGGCAGAGTCGGTCGCCGATTTCGATGCGCTCACCGAGCTCGACGTAATCGCCCTGTGCGAGACGGCTCGCGGTGTGCTCGCAGCAACTAGCCTTGCGGCGCTCGATTGCGTGGTCGCTCTCATGTGGGGTGCCGAAGATTTGGTTGCCTCGCTCGGGGGAACTTCGTCACGTGTTGACGACGGGCCCTACCGGGGCGTGGCGCTTCATGCGCGGTCGTCGGTGTTGCTTGCGGCTGGTGCCTATTCGAAGGCAGTGATCGACGCCGTGCATCTCGACATTGCCGACACGGAGGGTCTCGGTGCTGAGGCTCGGGATGCTGCAGCACTCGGGTTCACGGCGACGGCCTGCATTCATCCCTCTCAGGTCGCGGTTGTGCGCGAGAGCTATGCGCCGACCGTCAAGGAGATTGCGTCAGCGCGCGCACTCTTGGCGGCTGCAGAGGGCCAGCACGGCGTCTTCAGCTTTGAGGGCCGGATGATCGACGGCCCGATCCTGCGTCACGCCGAGTGTGTGGTTGCGCGGGCGGTGCTGCGCGAGGGGTAAACAAGCAGATCTGCGCGATTTAGACCTGTTCGTTTTTGTTTGCGACGGTCGACCGTCCAGCATGGCGTGATGTGCTCGTTGAAGTTGCAGCGCCAAACTGCCCTAGATGTTTACAGCCGATGGAAGTTCGTGCTTCGTGGTGCGAAAGTTGTCAGCATGTCATTTCGTCGCCGAGGTCAGCGGAGATTGAGCGCCTTGGCTAGAGCGTCCGTGTCGGCTGCGCCCGGAGGACCTGCATAGCCATTTTGTGCCATGACAATGAGTTCTTGGCCAGATGGCAGCGGGAATGCTTTGGCTGTGCGGCTCGGAGTCGCCCATTCCACTTTGAGGTCACGTCCAGGTGGGAGGTTTAGACGACGCGGTACGTCGAACCATGGTTTACCGAAGGCGAACACAAAACTGGAATTGAGCTCTCCAAGCGGCTCAAGGATGAACTCGCGGAGCGCTTCGGCCGGTGGTGCCATAGATCCGGTCACTCGGGAAGAATGGTAGGGATATAACTCGAAAAATACCCCGTTAGACATCTGCCATTCGGAACGCTCAAATAGACGCTGAGCGAATTTGAATCGGTTGCGGTAAAAGCGATTCCGGCCGTGGATCGACTCCCAAAGCTCACCGACGTACGGGGCCGTAGAAGCCCAGTCGTGATAGGTCATCGACTCTAATTGCTTAACAAAGTAGCCGCCATGCGCTTGGAAGCGTGGCACGGCACCACCCGGATTCAACCCGAGCATAATGATCGGCGCGTCATTGCCAATTAATTTGCCTGTATACGGTTCTGGAAACACGTCGAGGCGCACAGCGCCGTGGCCCTTGCCCTGATACGAGTCGAACCAGGGACGGAGGCGATCCGGAACGTCGAGGTCGCCACGAATCCAACGTTCTGTTTCGCGATCCCAGAACTTTACGAGATCAACGAGTGCAGACATGCGCTAATGGTACTTAAAGTCCGTGGCCTCATGAACACCATGCGGTGAACGTCGTCGCTCCGACGATCTTCCTGCTGCTGCAAGATGGTCGTAGATTTGGGGCGTGAGCCTCGAACAAAGAATTCCACCGGTGGAAGATCTCCTCGCGTTCATTGAGGAGCAGGAAACGCGTCTGCTCGGTCGCACCTATGACATTAACGAAACGGACACACGTGAGTTCCATGTGATCTACGGCGTATGTGCACAGGCCATCCGTTATGCCGCTGCGTTCGCTGCGCTACACAGGGCGGGAAGACCGCGCGAAGCGGTGGTTCTCGCGCGGCAAGCAATCGAGCATGCCGCAACGGCGCAATGGGCGCATTTCACCAGCGGCGGCCTCGAGAAGCTCATCACGACCATCCAAGCTACTCACCTCGATTTCTACGGCAAAATGTCGACTTGGCTCAAGAATGAGCAACTCGTCGAAGCGATGGAGGTTGAGACCGAACGCCTTGGAAAACTCGGCAAAGGGATGCCGCCAGTCGTCGACAGGCTCCGTGCAGCCGACCAAAAGCACATGCTCGAAATGGTGTACAAACAGCAGTCTCAGCTAGCTCATGTCACCAGCAGCTCAACGACAGGTTTCCTTCGAATAGAGGGTGCCGAGATGCGATTGATGCCAACTTCGACGGATCCTCACGGCGTGAACACCACCTATATTGCGGCGATGGCAGCCATGTTCGCCGCTTGGCTGGTGGAAGATCTAATTGTCGGAAAGCCTCGAATGGCGAGGCTTGACCAGCAGTCCGATGAGTTATTACTGCCGATCAACGTCGAGGAATCTATTCTTGGCGGAGTATCCGACTGAGGCTCTAGGGCAAATGCGGGATCAGGGGACCCGATAAATGAGGTCGGGCCCGTTACTTTTCAGCACCGCAACCTGATGGAAGGCTAAGGAACTCGCGACAGGTATCGCTGCCGCGACTGCGGCATCAACCAGAGTTTGATCGCCCACTGTTGTGGGGGCGGTCCATTCGTCCCAGAACTCGCGGGGGAGTGTCACCGGGTTTCGGTCGTGAAGGTGGGCGAGTTCAGGAACGCTGGCCATTGTGAGGATCGTTGTTGAGAGCAACCACGCGTCGTCGCCTTCCTGGGAAGGGTCTTTCCACCAGGAGTACACACCGGCGAATCCGAGTAGGTCGCCTGCTGAATCGTAGATGAAGTTGGGTGTCTTGGTTTTTCCTTCAGTGACCCATTCGAAGTAGCCGGTCGCCGGCACGATGGCCCGTTTGGATTTCACAGGGTTCTTCCACGTGGCCTTCTCGTGATGTTCTCTGAGCGTGCATTGAACGTTGGGAACTTCTGCGAAAGGTCCTTCGCCCACGCGGCAACGAGAGACCACCGAGCAAGCTCGGCGCGGTGCCCATGCTCTTCGTCCTTGAAAAGGATCGGTATCTGCGTTGTCGGTTTGATGTTCCACGAGGCAGACCACTCACGGAAGTCACCACCGGCAGCAACATACTCCTCGATCAGGGCGTTGACTTTGTCGTCAAGAACGAATCGGGACTGCTGTCGCCCTCGGTGCGTATGAGGACTCTTTGGGCGAGTTGGGCATACCGCTTGCTGAGGCGATGTCACCGGATGCTGACCCGGATAACCCCGACGGCAAGTACCGCTACGAGGCTTGGATGCCTACCCGTGATTGGTCACTGTTTGCGCTCGAAACTGAGTAGAACAAACCTGAGTGGTCTGGCAATAACTATTTGCGTTCCCGAAAGTTTGGGGTCATACGGGTGGAACGCTAGCTCAGTAATGCGTCGGCTGGTTCTGTGATTTTCCCGTTCTCGATTGTGACGATACAGATCATGGTTTTTTTGTAGGTTTTGTTATCGAGTTTGTAGGTCACGGTACCGCTAGATGTCCATGTTCGTTTGTTGTCATCGAGTGAACCCGAATCGCCCACCTCAAATAGTGCTTCGGAGAAGTCGAAAGTTTCGATCTCACTGAAGTCCCAGTTGGTACCGTCCGCTATTTGAGTTTTTGCGTCATCGGTGCACGCATCGCGGGCGATCGACTCTCCGCCTGCTGAGCATGCGGAAAGTGCCAGTACGGATAGTGTTGCGAGTCCTGTCGCGAATCGTTTCATGCTGCCACTCTACGACTTCATAGTGACATTCGCTCATCCCAGATAAAGGGGCTTTCATGGCCGACAGAACCGTTCGCGTGAATCTGGTAGCTCAGGCCACCGGGTATGTCTCTGGGGTGGATGCCGCTGCGAAGAAAAATTGTGAGGTGGGTTCTGAGGCTGAGGTGGGTCCGTAGTCGCGTAATCGGTTTTGTGGCCGGTTTCGTGGCGCAGGGGCGGGCTGATCCTCGTCGTGTGAGGTGACGGGTTCAGGTATCGCCGCGTTGCTGCCGACTGAAAAGAGAGCCAGAGTCGTGAGGCGCCGTAGGGCGGGGGCGCCCGCGGGGCGAGGCCGGTGGTTAGGTGGCTGGTCGGGGTGTCAGCGCGGTGTTTGTGGCCAGGATTGCTCGGGTCTGCGCGCTGTGTAGCTTCATCAGGTTGTGGCAGGCGGCGATGAGGTCCCACTCGTGGGCGGCTTGGTCCAGGCCGCGCAGCAGAACGAATTTTCCTTGCCGGGTGTGGATCTGACCGAACACGGGCTCCACCTCGGGCCACATAGTGGGTGACCGCGTTGGCGTTCAAAACTCCGCTTTCTGGGTACTAACGAGAGAGGGCGTGCCGCGCACCGTGGACGGCGTAATGAGGAGCCAGGTCGTGTTGTACGCCGTGACAACTTTGACCACTCTATTGAACTTCGCTCGTGCGCTCCAACGGTGCTTGAAGTAGAGAGTCTGTCGCGGGCCGGGCGACAGCTGCGTGAATCGCGGAGCCCACCGGATTGAGACGCCAGCCATTGAGCTCCGAAATTCACGGCTAAAGGGAGCTGGCGACAGCTAGAGGCTGCCGAGTGCGCCCCGGCTGGGTAGTGTTTGGTCGAGAGGTGCGCGTCACTGAAACGTGCGGAGGATGGGCGACGATGAAGGACACGAACAAAGACAATTCTTCTAACTCTGACTGGACCAGTGAGGTGCTAGACGAGTTAGGCAAGCAAGTGGACCAACTGATTACCGAATCTTCTGCGTTCAACCCCGGTGCCAACGAACTACACGCGTTCGTTGAAAAAACGTCTGGTGAGGTGGTCAACTTGCTAGTTGGCACGGAGAACCAGCTCAGCAATGCGATGCGCGAAATGCGCGAGTGGCTAGTGCAAGGATTTCAACGCGACCACGAGCTGTGGGGTCACGTCCCGCCGAGTGGTGTGATTTCTCATCTCCGTGCGGGTCAGTGGTTTTAGCTTACGCGGCGGTGAGTTCGGGGATGAGGTTCACCTCCTCGACAGTTTCGATGGCGACGTTCATGGCCTT